>NZ_JBNDML010000011.1:0-241951 GCF_050436565.1 Paraburkholderia sp. GAS42
ATCGCACTTATGCTCAACGAACTGCGCCTGCCAACGATCGGCCGGTTGTGGCCGGACTTCGCTGAACGCTCGGACAAGGAAAGCTGGCAGGCGTCGCGACTACTCGGTGCATTGCTCGAACATGAACTTGCCGAGCGCGCCAAACGAAGAATCGAACGTCATCGTGCCGAGTCACATCTGGATCCGACCAAGACGCTCACCACCTTCGACTTCGGTGTTGTGCCTATGGTCTCAAAGGCGCATGTGATGGCGCTGGCCACCGGCGATTCGTGGCTTGAGAAAGGCGCCACGATTCTCCTGTTCGGGCCGCCTGGAGGCGGGAAAAGTCATCTTGGAAGCGCAATCGGACATGCCCTGATCGATGCCGGCTATCGTGTGTTGTTCACCCGAACCGGCGAAATCGTGCAGAAGCTCCAGGTCGCACGTCAAAGTTTGCAACTGCCTTCGGCGCTCGCCAAACTCGACCGGTTCGACCTGATCATCCTGGACGATCTGTCGTATGTGAGGAAGGACCAGGCCGAAACCAGCGTGCTGTTCGAGCTGATCGCCGAAAGATACGAGCGGAAAAGTCTTCTGATAACCGCCAACCAGCCATTCTCCGGCTGGAATGACGTCTTCCCGGACCCCGGCATGACGGTGGCCGCCATCGACCGGCTCGTCCATCACTCGACGATCTTCGAGCTGAATGTCGAAAGCTATCGGCGCCGCACAGCCAGCGACAAACAGAAAGAGCGCCGCCGTCAATTACCCACTGACAACCCGAACGGAGCGACAACCATGACCCCCTGACGCAGCGACAATCACCTCGGCCGACCGGCCAAGATGTTTGTCGGTAAACCGGACTTCCTGCTTGACGCTATCCACACCGTGCGTTCACAAGAATTCAAACACGATCTTGCCTACCTGAACGTGATCCAGCAAGGGGACACCGTGGTGGTCGAAGGTACCAGTCACGGAACGAGCAAAGGCGGCGCCGATTGGCGCGCGGGCGTCACGCACGCAGGCCGCTGGAGTGACGTGTTCGAAATTCGCGATTTCAAAATCCAGCGCTGCTTTATCTGCCTCGACCCGGCTTACGAAGACGCCGGTACGGGACGGTATCCCTGGCTCGCGGACGGGCGATAGACGCAAACTTGCCGTGGCGCAGCCGCAGCCATCCTCCTGACGGGGCGCCGCGCCCATACCCGCACCACGGCTACCTGCATTGCGGCGCGGCGCACATGTCGCATAGAGGCGGTCGGAGCCGTCAAGGTGCAATCGGTTGCGCGACTCGTGTCTTTTGGCGTCGTCCGGCACACCAGAGGCAGGGTTAACTGGCGCACCAGAGGCAGGGTTAACTATGAGATCTTTAGGTTTTGACATCGGCGTTTTTGCAAATTAATATGCAAACGATTGCATTGATGGAGAAGACCTGTGGAAGATTCAAACCATCTGAAGAACATCGTCGACGACGCCGCTTCGATAACCGCGGTTGTCAAAGCAGCCATGAGCCAGACCGACAATCCTCGGCTCAAGGAACTGCTCGACGCGCTAGTGGAGCATGGCCACGCATTCCTTAAGCAGGTGAAGCTGACTGACGAGGAATTCGAGAAGGGCCTTGATTTCGTGAGGGCCGTCGGCCTCGCTTGCAACGACAGGCACAACGAGGTCGTTCTGCTCGCCGACGTGCTGGGTCTATCGACCCTGGTTACGTTGCTGAACAACTCGGACGCAAGCGGTCGCACGCCGGGCGCCCTGTTGGGGCCGTTCTACCGGGGTGACTCGCCGCAATATGCGAATGGCGAATGCATCGCATGTGAGAACTCACCCGGCTCCCCGCTCTTCGTGAACGGACGCGTGCTCAACACCAAAGGCGAGCCTGTTGCCAACGCCAAAATCGACGTCTGGCAGGCCTCGCCAGTCGGCTTGTACGAGAACCAGGACTCGAGCCAGCCCGACAAGAACCTGCGCGGTCACTTTTACACCGACAGCGAGGGGCGGTTTACCTGCAAGAGCGTGCGCCCTGCCGGCTACCCTGTGCCCACTGACGGACCGGTAGGCGTGCTGCTTGAAAAGCAGAATCGCCACCCGTTCCGGCCAGCGCATCTGCACTTCGTCATCATCGCGGAAGGCTACGCGACCCTGGTCTCGCAAGTGTTCGCCGATGACTCGGAGCACCTGAATTCCGATGTCGTGTTCGGTGTCAACCGCCGTCTCGTCGGCACGTTCCAGCGCCACGATGCCGGCACGGGGCCGAAGCGAGACGTAGACAGGCTCTACTACACGCTCGACTACGACTTCGTTCTCGCCGAAGGAGCGCCGACCTATCCGACACCCCCCATCAAGTAAAGAAGAGGTCTCACGTGTCCAACACACTTTCAGGGAAGGTCGCGGTCATCCTGGGCGGAACCGGAGGGATCGGCGCTGCTGCCGCCCGCCGTCTTGGGCAAGCAGGCGCCCGTGTCGTCGTCGTCGGTCAGCATGACCTGGCCCGGGCGCAGCGCGTGGCCGACGACCTGCCAGGCGAGGGCCACAGCGCGGCGCTTGCATCCATTACGGCGAGCGAGAGTCTGAACGCGCTGGCGGGGCTGGCGCGCGACCGGTATGGCCGCGCGGACATTCTCGTGAACACGGCGGGCTTCACCCAGCCCGTCAAGCATTCCGACCTGAATGCACTCACCGACGAATTGATCGATGAGATTCTGAAGGTCAACTGGCGCGGGCAATTCGCGGCCATCCGCGCTTTCCGCGAATTGCTCGATGCGTCGGGGGACGGCCTCGTCGTCAACGTTTCATCGATTTCGGGCACGACGGGCGTTGGCAGCAACATCGCCTACTGCGCGGCCAAAGCCGGGCTTGACGTGATGGCGGCGTCGCTCGGCCGCGCACTTGCACCTCGCATTCGTGTCCTGAACGTGTCTCCGGGCGTGGTCGACACGTCGTTCGTTCCCGGTCGTGGCGAGGACTTCAACGATAAGGTCGCAGCCACCACGCCGCTAGGCCGCATCGGGACGCCCGACGATATCGCGGCGGCCATCGAGGCCTGCGCCACTCATCTGACATTCAGCACTGGGGTGACCATCGTCGTCGACGGTGGCCGTCGCCTGAACTAGTTGCAGCGAGGCCTGACATGCATTTCCGCAAGACCATTATCACCTGCGCTGTAACAGGCAATATCACCAGACCTGAGCAACATCCGGGGCTGCCGATCACACCCGAGCAGATCGCGACCGCTTCACTTGAGGCCGCACGCGCCGGCGCGGCCGCCGTTCACATCCATGTGCGTGATCCCGAGACGGGGCGACCCTCGATGGATGTGGCGCTTTACCGCGAAGTCATCGAACGCATCCGCGCGGTGAACGTCGATCTCATCATCAATCTGACCACCGGCCCGGGCGGCCGCTTTATTCCGGGCGACGACGACCCCAGAGTCGCGGCGCCAGGCACGACCTTGCTGCCGCCGGAAAGGCGCGTCGAGCACATTCTCGAACTCAAGCCGGACATCTGCAGTCTCGACCTGAACACGATGAACTCCGGCGGCGACGTTGTCATCAATACACCTAAGAATGTCACGCGCATGGCTAACGTCATCCGCGAGGCGGGTGTCAAGCCAGAACTTGAGATTTTCGACTCAGGTGACTTGCACCTTGCGTTGGACCTGATAAAGGAGGGCGTTCTTGATGGGCCGGGGTTTTGGACCCTGGTGATGGGCGTCAAATACGGCTTCTCGGCCAGTCCGGAAACGCTTCTCTACGCGCGTAACCTGCTACCCCGTCAGGCCGTCTGGTCGGCCTTCGGTGTCGGCCGTTTCGAGTTCCCGATCGTCGCGCAGTCATGGTTGGCGGGCGGCCATGTCCGGGTCGGACTTGAAGACAACATTTACATCGCCAGGGGCGTGCTTGCCAACAGCAACGCGGAGCTGGTCACGCGTGCGCGCGACATCGTGCACTCGCTGGGCGGTGAACTGGCGACTAGCCAGGAGGCTCGCGAGCTTCTGGGGCTGAACCGATGAGCGCGGATCAGGACGCGTCGGTATTCAGTGCGCCAAAGGTGGATCCAGGCGTCTACATCGCCCATGGCACGACGCTTGTCGGCGACGTGACAATAGGTCGTCAGTCGTCCGTCTGGTTCAACTGCGTGCTGCGTGGCGACGTCCGGGAAATTGTGATTGGCATGCGCACGAACATCCAGGACGGCACGGTCATCCACGGCACGACCAACGGCCTGCCCGTGATCATCGGGGATGACGTGACCGTTGGCCATGGCGCGATTTTGCACGCCTGCACCGTAGAAGACGCGGGGTTTGTCGGGTTCGGTGCGCGCGTACTCGATGGGGCTGTCGTCAGGTCAGGCGGCATGCTGGCTGCAGGGGCGGTCCTCACACCGCGCAAGGTGGTGGGTGCCGGGGAGTTGTGGGCCGGAAACCCGGCGCGTCTGTTGCGCATGCTGAATGACGAAGAATTCGAGGGCATGGCAGCGTCAGCTGTCCGCTACGTGGCACTTGCCGTGCGTTACAGAACCGCTCCACCTGGCATCTTGACCTTTTAGGAAATAAAAAATGAAAACAGTTCGTGTCATGGAAAAGAGCGCCGATATCGACTCGCTCGATCTGCACATCGGCGCGCAAGATGCGCCGGACGTCGACTTTGCCGAGTGTCTCGTGCGCGTGGTGAGCGCTGCAGTGAATCCGAGCGACGTGAAGGCTGTGCTGGGCTTCATGCCGCATGCGGTGTGGCCGCGCACGCCGGGTCGGGATTACGCCGGCATCGTTGTCGAGGGGCCGCAGGAGATGCTAGGCAAGGAAGTGTGGGGCAGCGGCGGCGAGCTGGGTATCCGGCGCGATGGCACGCATGCCGGCTATCTCGCCGTGCCCGTGGGCAGTGTGCGCGCCAAGCCTGGAAATCTGACCATGGAGGAGGCGGGCGCAATCGGCGTCCCCTTCGTTACCGCCTTCGAAGGACTGCAACGGGCCGGGGGCGTGGAAGAAGGCGACGTCGTCCTCGTGCTGGGGGCAAACGGGAAGGTGGGGCAGGCAGCGATACAGCTTGCGACCCAGGTTGGGGCAAAGGTGTTGGGTGTCGAACGCACGAATGAACCGTACATCGGCCATGCGAACGCCGACGTCACCATGATCGACGCCTCGTCGCAAAACCTCGACGAGATGGTTCGCCAATTGACAGATGGCCATGGCGCGGACATCGTGTACAACACGGTCGGCAGTCCATACTTCGAAAAGGCCAACAAGGCCATGGCGGTGCGAGGGACGCAGATTTTTATCTCTACCATCGAACGTCCGGTGCCATTTGACATCTTTACGTTCTATCGGGGGCAGCACACCTATGTTGGCATCGATACGCTCGCACTCGACAGCACGGAAGGCGCGCGCATTCTCGACGCGTTGCTGCCGGCTTTCGAACGTGGCACGTTAAAGCCGTTTCCTGTCGTTGAGGATTTTGTCTTCGATCTCTCCGACGCGGCGCTCGCGTATCAAGCCGTTTTCCGCGGCGCGGCGAACCGGGTTCTGCTCAAGCCATGAACATAACCCGTTTCGAAGAGGCGCCGGAATATTTTCCGCCCAACCACTTTTCGATGCGCTGCGTCCGGCTTCAAGGCCATGAAGCCGGACCGGCAGAGTCGCTGTGGCTAGGCGTTTCGGCGATCGAGCCGGGCGGCTACACCACCTCGGATGCGTCGCCCGTTGAAAAACATTATGTGGTGCTGGAAGGTGAAGTCGTCGTCATGACCGATGCAGGCGAGGCTATTCTCGCGGCCTTCGATTCGTGCCGTATCGCGCCGGGAGAACGGCGCGCATTGCACAACCGTTCCCGCAGCCCGGCGAAGATTCTGCTGGCGATGCCGTTTGTGCGGCCTGAGCATTGCGGATGAGGCGACGGCAGTGGTAACCGCCCGCGTGCTTTCCATGGCGACCCGCAAAAGTTGCGCATGATGCATTCCGCCTGTGTTGTGACGGATACGCGGCTTGGCGCGGGTGAACGGCGGCATGCCCAATCCGCCGCGGTCGGCTGCTTTCTCTATGTTCGGCAAGGTGGCGTGTGGATAACGGCGGGGCGGCGCGCGTACTGTGTGACACAAGGCAATGGCATCTGGCTTCCGCCGGCCGTCGCACATAGCGTCTCTGCGGTGTACGAAGCTGATATCTGCGCGCTTCGAATCGATACCGGCCTGAGCGCCGATTTCGTACCGGCGGCGCGCGTTCTACATTGCTCCGACGTATTGATCGCGATCTTCTCGGCCACGCAACGATCGACGATCGAACGCTCATGTGCAGCGGTTGTGGCTCTGTTGTCCGACGAACTACTTGCGGCGCCCGAAATCGCCGGGAATTTTGCTGTCCGCATGCCGTCATCGGGAAGCCGTGTCGCGGCGCTATGCGAGGCGATGCTTATGCATCCAACCAGGGATATGGCGCTCGGGGACGCAGCAAGCCAGGCGGGAGTCAGCTGCCGTACGTTGAGCCGGATTTTTACCAGGGAACTGGGCGCCAGCGTTGGCCGATGGCGCCGGGAGGTGCAGGTGGGGGCGGCGATGTGCGCACTTGTTCACGGGATTTCCGTGGCAGAGACGGCCCGTGTTCTTGGGTTCACGTCGAGCGCGTTTTCGACGCTCTTTAAATCGCGGATCGGTAACGCACCGCGCGAATGGCTCGCGCGTCAACGCATCAGGCCGCCTGAACGAAGCGCTTCAGGTTGAACCTTAGCGCTTCTGTGCTCACTCGGCAGAAGCAGGCGCGGTTTTCGGTGCTCTCGCTCGCAGCGGCGTGTTGCGTGGCGTTGCGGTCGAGCCGCGCACCATCAGTTCGGGCGGGAGCGTAATGCGGTGTGGAGCCGCGCCCGGTGTCGCGATCATCCCGAGAAGCAGTCTTGCGGCCTGCCGGCCCATTTCCCGGTGCTGGATGCGCAGCGTGGTTAATGGCGGATGGAGCATGTCGAGAAGCGGCATGTCGTTGTGACCGATGAGCGAAATATCTTTCGGGCACACCAGACGCTGTTCCGCGAAAACGTCATAGCACCCCAGCGCGATCAGGTCATTCGCGGCGATGATCGCGGTCACGCTTTTGTGCTCTTTCAACAGCTGGTCGCAGGCCACCCGGCCCGCTTCACGCGTGAATTCGGCGGCCTCGAGGATAACCGTTCCGGCCAGGCGATGCTGCTGCGTGGCCATCTGGAAGCCCTGGATTCGCGAGAGCCCGGTTGCGAGGCGCTCAGGGCCGGCGAGGTGCGCAATCCGCTTGTGCCCCAGCTCCACCAGGTGATCGACCGCAAGCTTCATGGAGAGGAAGTCGTCGTTGATCACTTCCGGCACCTGTCCGCCTTCCTCCGCGCGATTCACCAGCACGACGGGTATGCCATCGAGAATGCAGCGTCGTACTAACGGGTCGTGACGGGCGGCGGTTGCGAGAACCAGACCGTCGACCTGGCGCTCGAGCATCTGCTCAAGCATGCGTTCCTGGTCTTTCAACGTGCCAACGGTGTTGGCGATCAGGACGCCATAGCCCTCGGCCGCGAGTTCTTCCTCGATGCCACAGACAATCGGCGGAAATACCGGGTTCTCGATATCGGGCAAGCACACCCCGATCACCCTTGACTGCCCTCCGCGAAGCGCGGACGCGAGCTTGTTCTGACGGTAACCGAGCGATTTCGCGGACGCCAACACTCTGCGGACAACTTCGTCCCCAATCAGGTGACGGGTTGCAGGATTGAGGGCGCGCGAGACCGTCGACGCGTTGACAGACGCATGCAGCGCGACTTCGCGAATGGTGACGCGGCTCGTTGCCCGGGATTCTGATGTTTTGGCCATGGAAGTCATTGTATAGGTGCAAAGGGTTGCTCTCAATGTTGCAAGTAAAAACCCTATGCTCCGAGCGTCATAAATGAATTGACAAAGGTATCTGTCGGGATAGTATGTGCATACGTTTGCATAAAGATTGTTTCCTGAAAAACAGGAATGGCAGGCGCGATGCAGTAAAGACTTAATAATTGATTTGCCTTTAAGCAAACGATTGCATGGATTGTGCGCAAGATTGGAGGTGCTTCCCGCGATGCATTCCCGCAACCGGGCTGGCGTACCGGATTCAGGCACTCGCTTGAGGCCCGCAAAAAAACAGTTAAACGGAGACGACCTTGAAACTGACGACGGAACTGACGAGCCGACTGGCGAAAAAACGCATTCTCATCACCTGTGCGTTCGCACTGGGCATTGCCGCAGCGCCAAACGCATTTGCGACTGGCGAGAGCGTTGCGGCCTTCTACAAGAATCAGGTCGACCCGCATTTCGCGCTCGTCCACGCCGGCGTCGACGCGGCAGCAAACGATCTCGGCGTTTCAGTGACCCATTACGCACCGACGCGGCCCAATGATCTTGGCGAGCAGCTCAGCGAGCTCGAGGACGTCAGTGTCAAGAAACCCAGCGTTGTGCTGTTCATGGGCGTCAACCCTCATGGCGTCGTTCCGGAGATCGAGAAGGTCAACGCGATCGGTATCCCGATCATCAACTACAACGACCGGGTTGCAGGCGGCAAATTCGCCTCCGTCGTCGTTGCCGATGACTTCAATCTTGGGCTGGACGTCGGCCGCTATCTGCTGAAGAGCATGGGCGGGAAAGGCAATGTCGTCATTCTTGAAGGGGTGAAGGGTTCCACCACGAGTGACGAGCGGGTACGCGGTTTCCACAAGGCGCTGGAGGAGTTCCCGAACGTCAGGCTTCTCGCCTCCCAGCCTGCGAACTATCAGCGTTTGCAGGCACTTCAGGTGATGGAAAACCTGATTCAGTCGAATCCAAAGATCGACGGTGTTCTCGCGGCAGCAGACGTGATGGCGATGGGGGCCATTGAGGCATTGGAGGCGGCCGGGCAGAAGCAGGTCAAGGTGGTGGGTATCGGGGGCGTGCCGGAGTCGGTCAAAGCCATCAAGGACGGTCGACTGCTGGCGACCGCCGAATTCAACGGCTACAAGATGGGCTGCATTGCCACGATGGCGGCCGTGAAAACGGTGCGTAAGGAGTCCGTTCCGCCGACCATTCTGATCAAGGGCATCGTCATCGACAAGACGAACTATGCGCCATTCGAAGTGCCGGGCGACAAACGGCAGTGTCCGAAATGGGGCGACGTCGTGAGTAACTAACGAGCCAGGAGTTCGCGTTGTCGCGATGCCGGATATCGCTCAAACGATACGCCGGCACCGCCAGTGACTGCTCAAGCCACAAAATGAAGGCAAACATGGAAAGAACGATTCCGACCGGTGGCGTGCCTCTTCTGGAGTTGCGCAAGATCTGCAAGAGCTTTCCAGGTGTGCGCGCCCTGACTGACGTCGACCTTCAGCTGTATGCCGGTGAAGTGCATATGCTTCTCGGGGAGAACGGCGCGGGGAAGTCGTCCTTGATGAAAGTCCTGTTCGGCGCGTACAGAGCCGACTCCGGCGAGTTCTTCAGCGACGGCCGCCCGATAACAATCGAGTCGCCTGCTGACGCCAAACGCCTCGGCATTGCGGTGATCTTCCAGGAGTTCTCCCTCGTACCGCATTTGAACATCGCGCAGAACATCTACCTTGGGCGCGAACCGCGCAATCGCTTTGGCCTGATCGATCATCGCAAGATGCATCTCGACGCCAGGGCCGCTCTCGAAGAACTTGGCCTTGCCTACGATACCCATGCTTATGCAGCCGACCTTGGTGTCGCGCAGCAGCAGATGGTGGAGATCGCGAAGGCGCTCTCGCACAATGCCCGCGTGGTGGTCATGGATGAGCCGACGGCAGCGATTTCCGATCGTGAGGCCGAGGCGCTGTTCAGTGTCGTCAGGAAGCTGCGCGAGTCCGGTGCCGCGATTGTCTATATCTCCCATCGCATGAAGGAGGTGTTCGACCTCGGCGATCGCGTCACGGTATTGCGTGACGGCCGTCTGGTGCAATCGATGCTGGCCACCGCGGCGACACCCGACGAACTGATCGCATTGATGGTTGGCCGGTCAGTCGGGACGGTGTACAAGCGCCAATATTTCGGCGAGCCGGGCAAGGTCGCGCTCGACGTGCGCCAGCTGACCACCGCAACCGGCGTTCGAGGTGTGGATCTGCAGGTTCGGTGCGGCGAGATCGTCGGACTCTCGGGACTTGTCGGCGCCGGGCGCACGGAGGTCGTGCGGGCGGTCTTCGGCGCAGACCCGATTGAAACCGGCCAGGTCACCGTCTTTGGGGAGGCTGTGACCGGAGGTCCTCACAAAGTCGCGGCGATGGGCGTGGGTCTGATTCCTGAGAACCGGAAGCAGGAAGGGCTGGCGCTAAAGCGCTCCGTGCACGAAAACCTGCTCACTGCCAGCCTGTGGAAACTGTTTCCGAGAGGGTGGTATCAAGCGGAGAAAGCAAGGAGTGCGACTAAAGCGCTCATCGATTCCTTGCGGATCGCGCCTGGTGACCCCGGTAAGAGCGCCCGTGTCCTCAGCGGCGGCAATCAGCAGAAGATCGTGATCGGCAAATGGCTCAGTGCCGGCTGCCGGCTGTTCATATTTGATGAACCGACGCGGGGCATTGATATAGGCGCAAAGACGGAAATTTTCAATCTGATCGAGAAACTGATCAAAGACGGTGCCGCCGTTCTGCTCATCAGTTCTGAATTGTCGGAGATTGTTCACGTTTGCGATCGCGCATACGTCATGCGCGAAGGCGTGGTCTCGGGTGAATTGCCCAGAGAAAGCTTGAGCGAAAAGAACATTCTTCGCATGGCGATGCACGGGAGTTAAATCGTGGAAGCAAGCGTTGAAAGAATCAGTGTGATACGAAAGCGACGGCCTGTGCCGTCGATTGTCGCTGCGAGCGGCGTCCTTGCAGTGGTGGCGATGCTCGGTGTGCCCGGGTTTGCATCGAGCGGCAACATCACCAACATCGGACTGCAGGTCTCGATCCTGCTCATGATTGCCATGCCGATGACACTAGTCATCCTGAGCGAGGGGCTCGACCTCTCCGTGGGCGCGCTCCTCAGTCTCTGCGCGGTCGTTTTCGCTCAGACGCTCGGGTTGGGGTGGGGCATCGCGCCGGCGTTATGTGCTTCAGTGGCGCTGGGGATGCTGACGGGTCTCTTCAACGGCGCACTCATCGCGAAGCTGGGGCTTCCTCCCTTTGTTGTCACACTCGGTACGCTCGGCATTGCCCACGGTATTGCGCTAGTGCTGACGGACGGCAACGCGGTTGTCGTCGGGAACCCCAGCGTGGCCCAGCTCTACGCGTGGACCCTTTTCGGCATTCCGTTTCCGGTGATCTTTGCGCTCCTCGCGTATGCGCTTACCCATCTCCTGTTGTATCACACCCGGTTTGGCACCTATGTGTTCGCCATCGGCGGTAATGGGGATGCGCTGCTTCTCGCCGGTATCAAGGTCAAAGCCTTTCACATTGCGATCTATGTCTTCGGTGGGTTGATGGTCGGCCTGGCGGCGTTGGTGCTGGTCGGTCGAATGAATTCTGCAGAGCCCAACTCGGCAATCGGCATGGAGTTCGATGCCATTGCGGCCGTGGTTCTCGGTGGTACGTCTTTCGAGCGTGGCGAAGGATGGTTGTTCGGCACGGTGATGGGCGTCGTGACGATCGGCGTTTTGCGCAATGCCTTGAATCTCCTCGGCATTGAGTCGTCTCTTCAGGTTGTTTCCGTCGGGATGCTGGTGCTCTTCGTCGTTGTTATCGATAGTGTGCGCAAGTCCAGAGTCAATGGAGCGAAAGCATGAGTATTCTGAACAACTCCCGCTTCGTATGGTCCCGCGTCAGCCAGCTGGATGTGCGTCATCATGTCCGCGAGGAAACGGTCGCGCTGATCTATCGCGCCGTACTCATCGTTTTGATTGCGATGGCGCTGGCTTTCACGACATCGGCGTTCTCTACAGCCCCCAATCTGCTCAACGTTCTGCGTCAGGCGAGCCTGATGTTCCTGCTCGCCTCCGGGCTCACGCTGGTGATCCTGTCCGGCGGCTTTGATCTCTCGATCGCGGCCAATCTTACGCTGTCGGCCTGTCTGGCGGCGGGTGTCATGAAGACAGGCGGGTCGCCGATTCTGGGGGCCGCCACCGCGCTTTCATGCAGCACGCTGATCGGCCTGCTCAATGGTCTCGCTGTAACGTTGTTGCGGCTTCCACCGTTTCTCGCCACCTATGGGATGCTTTGGGTCGTTCAGGGGCTCGCGTTCCATTACATGGGCGGTAACGAAATCTACGGCTTTCCGACGGGGTTCAGAACACTGGGCACAGGATTCCTCGGCGGCATACCGTTGCCCGTCTACATGATGGTATTCGTGCTGATTGGCGCGACGATCGTCACGGGAGGACTCAACTTAGGTCGGGAGATCTACGCGATCGGTGCCAATAGCGAGGTTGCGAGGCTCTCAGGCATACCGGTGCGTCGGCGCAAAATTGCCGTTTATACAATAAGCGGCTTGATGTCCGGGATTGCCGCGCTTATCTATCTCGCGCGGGTCAATGCAGCAGATTCAGCCATGGGCGAGCCGCTTCTGCTTCCCGTTATCGCGGCCATATTGATCGGTGGCACCTCCCTGTTCGGTGGCGCAGGGAGCTTGCTCGGCACGTTGTCCGGGTGCCTCATTCTTGCGCTCGTGATCGACGGGATGAACCTCCTGAACCTCAACTCAAACTGGCAGCCATTGATCGTTGGCGCCGTTCTGCTCATTGCGGTGCTCGCGGACGTGCTCGGAAGGGGCAGAAAGGAGCGGATCGGCTGACTCTGCCAGGCGATACATGACCTCAGGGTTGTTTGTCGCTCATTGTGTTGTTAGTCCTGCATGCCCTTTGCCGTCGTTGTCGCTATTTCCGGCTAACGTTAGTCACGAAAACGGACGCTTTGATAAGCGGCGAGACTTCGAGGTCAAGGACTTTAACCCGATGTTCCGTACTATCCGGATAACGATCCGGCCGACAAAAACGTTGTCGGTAGCGAGATCGGTCGAGCACGCACCGGAAGAATAGGGCGGTCAACGGATTTTCAGTGTTGATCATGGGGCAGTCGATTGCACCAGTATTGCAGAAGTAGAGCTTAAGGAAGGATTTGGCGTGGGTCGGAAGGTCGGCCAAGGCGACGACCGAGGCAATCTGGCTGTCTTGCAGGTGCGTCGTGTGTTTCTTTTAGCTTGTCTTTTCTTCCCAAATGATTCGTACAACGAACATATAAATGCGAGCTGTGAAGTCGGAAGCGGCTGGCAGTGAGTCCATTACCAAGAGCGAGTGAGGAAGACATGAAACGAAGGCTGATTGCCGCGGTCATTGGTGCGGGGCTGTGCAGCGCTGGTTTGAGCTGTGCGAGCTTTGCGCAGAGCAGCATCACGATGGCGGGCAAACTGGACGACGGTATCACGTTCGTCGACAACGAAGGCGGTCACCACAATTACAAGGCCGATAGCGGCGTGCTCTTTCCAAATCTATGGATATTGACGGGCACCGAGGATATGGGCGGCGGCATCAAGACCGTGTTCAAGTTGTCGTCGCTGTTTAACCTGAACAACGGTCAGCTCAATCAGCCGAACACCTTATTTGGCCAGCAGGCATGGGTGGGTCTGCAGACCGACTACGGCACGCTGACAATGGGCAGGCAGTTCGACTTCAGCGCGGATTTCTTTGGGCAGTTCAACGTGGGCGCCTCCGGCAGTGGTTACGCGATCCATCAGGGCGACTTCGACCACACCAACAATGACCGCTTGAACAACTCCATCAAGTACACGAGTCCCGTATGGGGCGGCTTCACGTTTGGCGCGATGTACGGCTTTAGCAATACGCCGGGAAGTTTTCATGACGGAAGCGGTTGGAGTGCCGGTGTGCAATACACCAATGGACCTCTGATTGTGGGGGCAGCGTACACGTACGAGGCCAAGCCCACGCTGGACCCTTATGCGCAAATTGGTGTCCACACGTTCTTCAATGTGCCTGTCGCCTCTGTGTCGGGCAATACCGCGACCGATCTGATGCCCGAGTTCCAGATCAGCTCTCTGGGAACGTTCGGGATCGGCGCATCGTACGCGATTGGAGACTTCACGCTCTACGGCGACTTCAGCGACACCGCCCTGAAGTACCAGGCCCAGACCTCGGTCATGCATGTCTATGAAACCGGGGCGACGTATCAGGTGACGCCGGCCACGCAACTGGTTCTGGGTTATCAGCACACCGGCTTCGAAGGCCACACGTGGAATCAGGTGACTGCAGCGGCGCTTTATTCGCTGTCGAAACGGACTCAGGTTTATATCTCCTCGGATTACCTGAAGGCGTCATCCGGCGTGGACCCCGTCATCGGCGGGAGTTTCGCGCCCTCGCTGGCAGGTCAGCAGGCTGACGTGCGAATCGGCATGTATCACGCTTTCTAAGAACCCTTATTTTTTCGCAGGTTTGTCTGCGCTGCGATAACCGAATTGGGGAAGTGCTCCCCGTCCCAGCTGCGACTGGAAATTTTAACGATTGATTGGAGGAGTCAACACATGAAACGTACATACCTTGGCCTGGCTTTAGCCGGTACTTTCGCGGTCGGCGCTTATACGTGGGCGAGCAACGCGGCGGAGACCGCGCCCAAATGGGTTGCGAATATTCCGGTGACGAGCGCCAAGCCGTTCGGCTTCGACATCAGCGCGTCGGCAGACGGCAAGTACTACCTGGCTGACGGGGCGAACGCCACGCTGGACGTGTTCGACGCAAAAACGGCCACGCTGCTCGACCAGATTTCGGCGAACTTCGCCGGCATCGGACCCAGCCATGACAAATCGGGACCGTCGGGGGTCACGCCGGTGCCGGGCACGTCGCTGGTGTACGTCGGCGACGTCAACTCGGTCAAGGTGATCGACGTCGCAACCAAAAAGCTGGTTAAGACCATTACCGTCAGCGCGTCTGGTATTCGCGCCGACGAGAGCTGCCTGGACCCTGAACATCATGTCGTGATGTTCTCGAGCGGCGCAGAGCAACCGCCTTTTGCCACCTTCATCAATACCGAGCGCCAGGAAGTGATCGGAAAACTCTCGTTGAAGGACTCGACCGGTCTTGAAGCGTGCGCGTATGACCCGAAGGGCAAGAACTTCGTGTTGAACAACGATGGTACGAAAACCAATCCGAAAGGGGAGGTCGATGTAATTCCGGTCGCGTCGGTTCTCGAAGGCAAGCCTGTCGTTGCGACCGTTTTCTCGCTGAAGGGGTGTGAAGGCCCGACCGGCCTCGCGATGGGTCCGGGCAACGATGCACTGATCGGATGCGATCCGGACGAGGGTGGCAAGCAGACTACGGTGATCATCGATCGTACGAACGGCAAAACCGTCGCCGAGTTGCCGTTCGGCGGCGCGGACGAAGTCGTGTACGACCCGGTGTCCAATCGTTACTTCCTCGCCGCCGGTCACCATTCGGCCGACAACGTCTCCCAGGTTGGCAGCAAGACGGCGAAGTTCGACCCGGCACTCGGCATTATCGACGCCGCTACGCGCAGCATCGTCGCGATTGTTCCAACCACGATGGGCGCGCACTCAGTGGCGGTGGACGGTGAGTCTCATCGCGTCTTCGTGCCGCACGGACCGGGTCATTCAGAGCAGTTTGCAGGTGCGGGCGTAGCGGTATTCGCAACCGAGTAAGCGCCCCGGTAGTTGTTTGCCGCGTGTGACTCGCAGTTGGACCGTTGCCATTTCCCCCAGGACTTCGTCGAGTGGTCCTGGGGCGCCTTGCAGCACTGTCCCGCCGCCCTCAGTAATTCAACTTTCAAAGAGACTCAATCATGGTCCAGTTTCGTGCAGTTTCAGCTGCACTCGTCGTATCGCTTGGTTTGGTGCTTATCGAGGCGCCTGTGGCGACGGCTCAACCGGCTAGTGGCGAGCAGGCGTCCTCTTTCATGGGCGCATCAACGCCAAAGCAGGTCGCCAGGGCCCAACGGAAGGCTGCTAGCAAGGCCAGGCGGGAACAGAAGAACGCCGAGTTGAAGGCCCTCGAGAAGAACGGCTATCGCGAGTCAGGCAATCAGGATAACTATCCGCAGAATCTCATGGACGCGGAGCGTAAGGCCGCTGCATCGAAACCCGCTACACCGGCGTCCGCATCGGGCCAATAAGACGTTCAACTTTAAGAGTGGCGCTGGGGGCTACGTTCTCAGCGATAAGGTGGGTCGAAGATTATTGGACTTGTTGGTAAGCGCGCAATCTTTCTGGTTATAGGGACGCGCGCTCTCCGGCATAAGCTTCATCTATCGAGCGGTGCTCGAGGTGTCATGAAGAGGAGACTAGCTTGAGATTCCGTCGTTCAGCTCCGTCAAACAAGGCTGTATTAGCCACATTGCTGGGTTCGGCGTGCTTCGTTCTTCTGAACAACGTTTGCGTCGCCGAGACGACTCAAGCGCAGCAGGCAGCGGCCCCGCTTGCAAGCTATTCGCTGAGTATCAAGCAGGCAATGAAGCTTGTTGAGATCGCATCGGCAACTGCGCAGAGCCGCCATCTCGCGATGAGTTTCGCCGTGCTCGACCCGGGGGGGCACCTCATTATGGCTTTACGCATGGACGGCGCGCCCTTTGCCAGCGTTGATTTCGCCCGTGGCAAAGCCTTTGCCTCCGTTGCGCTCGGCGGCCAGTCCGGCGCAACGCTGGAGCAGCGCTTCAAGGACGATCCTTCGGAGTACAGCAATGTTTCCAGTGCGGGTTATTTCGCTCCGTTCCTGCCGGCGCGGGGTGTGTTTCCCGTCTTTATCGATGGGCATCTGTTAGGCGCCGTTGGCGCGAGCGGTGCACCCTCGGAGATCGACGATCAGGTCGTCAAGGGTGCAATTGAAGCAATCGGTGCAACGACTGTGCGATGACACGTCGTGTCCTATTGAAACGATATCAGGAAGATTTTCATGAAACACGAAACAGAACAACGCGATGCAGTGGGTGTAACAGGCGCCACGGACGACAGGTATGCCGCGACATGTGACGCCACGGACGCTTGCCGCCGATCGATTTTGAAGCTTGGATTCGGTGCGTTTGCGGCGGGCGCTTTAGGTTTGTCCGGCGCGGTTCGCGCGCAGAGCAGCACGTCGCAAG
This sequence comes from Paraburkholderia sp. GAS42, assembly GCF_050436565.1. Classification (NCBI taxonomy): domain Bacteria; kingdom Pseudomonadati; phylum Pseudomonadota; class Betaproteobacteria; order Burkholderiales; family Burkholderiaceae; genus Paraburkholderia; species Paraburkholderia sp. GAS42. The sequence goes on from NZ_JBNDML010000011.1 coordinate 17,010, forward strand.
GGGCGGCCGTCGCGGCAGCCTCGCGCGAAGGTCAGACCATCAAACTGGTGCCGTCGCTGGACACGGTTAAGGTCGGGCAGATCGAGCCCAGCGCGCCGACGGCGGTCACGATCAAGTCGGGCGATACCGTATGGTATGACGGCACGTGGACCAATTGGGGCAATGAGGCAAAGTATGGGCTGACCTTCAAGGAGCGCGAGCCGATCCGCAAGAAGTACCCCAACGGTCCCTTCTCGCTGATTGGGCCCGTTTCGATCATCGGTGCCGAAGCGGGCGATCTGATCGAATGCCGTATGTTGAAGATGCGGCCGATCGACTGGGGCTGGAATTCCGCGCCTCCCGGCGTCGGCGCATTGCCACACGATTTCAAGCCTTACCTGCGCTATCTGAAATTCGACAAGGACAGGACCGCCGCCGCGTATGTGCCCGGCGTCAATATTCCGCTGAAGCCATTTCAGGCGTATATCGCTGCGCAGCCGGCCGACGAGAAGCCCATTAGCGCGAATCTGGCCGGCAATTATGGCGGCAATCTCGACTGTGCCGTGCTGGGTGTGGATACGTCGATCTTCCTGCCTGTACAGGTGAGCGGTGCGCGGGTGTGGACGGGCGGCTCCATGGGGGCCTCGGGTGAAGGCAACGTCGATCAGACCTCGATTGAGACGGCCTTCGAAGAGATGCGTATCCAGTACATCCTGCACAAGGGTGCTGCACTGAATGTGCCGATGGCGGAAACGCCTGACCACTGGATCGGCTTCGGGTTTTCCGACTCCCTCGAGAATTCGCTGGTGGCCTGCCTGCGCCAGATGATCAGCTGGCTGTCTGCCGCCAGCGGCATTGCACCGGAAGATTGCTACGGGATCTATAGCGTGGCCGGTAGCTTCCGTGTGACGCAATACGCCAATCAGACCGGAACGGTCTACTCGACTATCCCGCCAAAGGGTATTCACTGCATGCTTCCCAAGCGCATTTTTTCCCCTGCGCTACAAGAGCGCATTGCAACGTCTATCCGGGCCTAAACCCGTGATGGTGCGTCAGTTCAACAGGCGTGTGCTAACGCCTGGTTACAGCATTGCGAGCGGGCCGTGTGCCCGCGCATATGCCAGCGTTGTAAGGAGATGATTCGATGAATGCGAAAGACCCGAAACCGTCGATAGAAGGCGGCTTGGCCAAAACGCGCCGCGCAGGACCGATACTGGCCCTGTTGGTGTGCTTCCTGGTGATCGTCCTGGACGGATTCAACACTACGTCGATCTCCTTTGTCGTGCCAAAGCTCGCTCATGAATGGCACCTGGCGCCCGCGGTTTTCACCACCGTTTTTGTGGCGACGAACATTGGCGCGGCGATCGGTTTCATGGTTTCCGGTCCTCTCGCTCAACGTTTCGGACACCGTTCCATTGGCGTCGCCAGCGTTGTGCTGTTCGCCGGGAGCACGCTGCTGACCTCGTATGCGAGCAGTATCGCCAGCTTGTCCGCCATGCGCCTCGCGGCGGCCATCGGTTTAGGTGCGGCGTTGCCGATCGCCATTACGGCGGCGGCCGGCATCATGGGCGCGAAGCACAAGGTGGCGGCGTCCCTGCTCATTACGACCGGCATGTCCGTGGGCGCGGTCACGGGCGGCGTGGCCGGGGGCCCTCTGATGAGTCACTTCGGCTGGCAATCTATCTTTGTGACCGGCGGCGTCCTTCCTTTTCTGCTCGTTCCCGCGTTCTTTCGCATCCTCCCGGCGCGCAGCCCGGCAATAGCCGATGCCGCCGCCGTGCGGGTGTCGAACCCGCTCAAGGCGCTGTTTGAAAATGGTCTGGGCGCCTACACGTGCCTGCTGTGGCTGTTTTCATTCCTGATCTTCATGGACGTCTATGCACTGCTGTTCTGGGTGCCGACGCTGCTGGTGGATTTCGGCTTCTCAGCGGACCATGCGTCAGTTGGCATGGCGGCCTTCAGTATCGGTGGTCTGAGCGGCAACATCCTGATGACCGGGGCTGTCGCGATCATGACGCTTGCCGGCCGGCTCAGAGTGAAGTCGGCGCTGGTTCTGGGATTGTTGCTGGTGATTATCAGCATTGCCGGACTTAGTCAGGTGGCGGTGACGCCGGGCATCGTGCTGCTGCTCATCGGCGTGATCGGCGCCGGTCTGGTCAACGGCATCATGGGTCAGACCGCGCTCGCAGTCGCTTTCTATCCGCCGGAGATACGCGCGACCGGAGTCGGCTGGGGGCATGCAATCGGGCGGGTCGGTTCCTTCGTTGGGCCGGCGATTGGAGGCGGCTTGCTGTCGCTCGGCTGGCCGGTACGCGATATCGTCCTCACCTCCGTTGCGCCCGCCGGCGCTGCGATCCTCGCGCTCGCTGCCTTGTCGTTGATCGGTCGTAGAGCGGTTCAAAAGGTTCCCGATAGCGCGGTGGTGGAGAACTGAGACTCGCCACGTCATGCTCCGTTCACTGACAAGGCGTCGACTGGACTCGCAACCGCCAACGCGCTGCCGGCGCCATCGACGCATGGGGCACTGCGCCGCCATTCAGACTGCAAACCCTGCTATTTAACCCAACGCAAAGACACGCTCGATCATGAAGATTATTGCTTACTCCGACGGTAGCCGCATCGCACTTGGAATCGTCACCAGCCCGACCCATTTCGTTGCTGTCTCCGACATCGCCCCGGACCTTCCAGCCAGCCTCGTTTCAATCCTGGAGCAGGAGGATGGGCTAACGCCGCTGCGGCTGGCGGCAGAAGGACGGCAGGGCGATCGGGCGCTCGCCGACGTCACACTCAAGCCCTTCCTGGACCGTCCGAACGCGATGTGGGCACTGGCGTTGAACTTCAAGAGCCATATCGCGGAAACGGGACTTCAAACGTCGATGGAATTTCCCCACCTTTTCATGCGCACGGCTGCGTCCTATGTCGGCGCCGGCGAGCCGATTCTGGCGCCGCCGGAATCCGTTGCACGCGCGTTCGACTACGAGGGCGAACTCGGTGTCGTCATCGGCACGCCTGGTCGTTATATTCCGGTGGAGCGAGCGCTGGAACATGTGGCGGGTTACACCTGCCTCAACGAAGGATCGGTTCGCGAGTTCCAGATGCACAATCGTCAATTCGGCCTCGGCAAGAATTTCGAAGCATCCGGGTCCTATGGGCCGTGGTTGATGACCCGTGACGAGTTTGGCGATCCTGCCACGCACACTATCAAGACCCGCATCAACGGTGTCGTTCGTCAGAGCGCACCGCTCGACGATATGTTGCTGGGCGTTGCGCAAGTGATCAGCTATCTCAGTCAGGGCTATCGTTTGCGGCCCGGCGACCTGATTGCAATGGGAACGCCCGGCGCGTTGAAACCTCAGCCGGATGATGTCGAGGGCCACGATCTCTCGCGTCAGTACGGTCCCTTTCCGACACCGGGACTGGTGCATATGCGGCCGGGAGACTGGGTCGAGGTCGAGATCGATGGACTAGGCGTTCTCGGCAATCCGGTAGTCGCCGACACGTCCAACAGTGAAAGTAGTTACGTAGTAGAGAAGTCCGCAGCCTGATTCCGGTGACAACAATCGTCGCTTTCGGAGGGTGTGGGGATCGTTCGGGGCCCCACACCCCCGTTCAGCCGTGCTGATTGTCCAGCGTCACCGAATGCCTGCGAAACTCACTGGGTGGCACGCCCATGTGTTGTGCAAAGAAACGGGTGAAGTGGCTGTGTTCTTCGAACCCTAACTCTTCGGCTACATCGGAAAGCGGTTTATCGCTAGCGCCAAGCAACTGGATCGCATGCGACATGCGGACCCAATCGATATAGTGCTGCGGTGAAATGCCCATGCACAGTCGGAATTGCTGGAAGAATCTCGACCTGGACAGGCCAACTTGAGCCGCCACCTGGGCAACGGTGGGATTCGTCACTGACGCGTGCTTGATGAAATCCACCGCTTTGCGGATGCGAAAATCGATCGGCCTGCCTGACGGGATGATGCCGGCCGTCAACGCGGGTTCGGCAAAATCCCGACCGAGTGCGGTCACCAGATCAGCAAGAATGGGCATGCAACTGTCGTCGTGGGCGACCAGGTGGTTGGTGATCGCCGCAGCGATACGATCCACGTGATGCCGCACGTCCGGCGTGACGACGACCTCGGCTTTCGGGAAAATGCTCGCGGTACCGTTTTCAGCGAGTTTCAATTGCTGGCGCAGCCAGGGTGCTTCGATCACGAGCGAAAGGATCAGGGAAGGCTCGCCGTCGCTGCTGCTTTTCGAGTGCTCGACCCAGGGATTCAGACAGATGGCCCGCTCCGCGGTAAGCGCGCATTCGTCTGCGCCGATGCGGAAATTGCAATTGCTTCCGCCAAGCTTGAAAAGGAACTGGTATTGGGAGTGAGCGTGAGCGACAAGCGGACGGCTAATGAAGTTCACCGTTGCTCGCCCGAAACTTCCTTGCAGAATCCAGACGGGCTTGTCTCCATCAATTGGTACTGTCGTCATACCCAACATTTCTCCACGTGGAACGAGGCAGTGCATTACGCTTTGCCGGATTCCATGAATAAAAAAAGACGCTTTGGTCAGCGGCAAGATCTTGCGGCAAGCCAGTCGATTGAAAACTCTCGTAGACGTCACTTAATCAAAAGTAAGGAGTGCGGTCAATGGGTAGAAACGTGTGTTCTGACATGCGATGTATCCGATCGCCTTGACGCATGGGGCCGTGATGAGATGCGTATGAACTGGCTGTTGCGTGTGTGCCCGTTCAACGCGGAGGTCTCGGTCGTCTATGCCTGAATAGCCTGATCTGCGCGAAGAATTCAGGACGATTTGACAAGCAATCGGCTCTTACGGTCAGGTGTTCCAGCGGAGGTCAGCTTATATTGAATCCACCGTGTTATTCGAAAGTAGGGATCGGTATGCCGTTTTTTGAACGAGAAGGGATACGCTTCGCATACGATGAGTTCGGCCTTTCCGGGGCGCCTGTCGTTGTCTTCAGTCATGGCTTCCTCATGGACGGTGACATGTTCCAGCCGAACATTGCGGAACTAACGAATGAATTCCGTTGCGTCGTTTGGGACCAGCGAGGTTTCGGTGCAACCGGAGCCGCGACCCAGGCGTTCAGCTACTGGGACTCCGCGAGGGATCTCATTGCCTTGCTCGATCACCTGGAGGTTGCCTCGGCATCGCTTGTCGGCATGTCTCAAGGCGGATTTATATCGATGCGTGCAGCGTTGCTGGAGCCGGATCGATTTCGGGCAATCGCCCTGATATCGACAAGAAGCGATGTCGACTCCGAAGCGGTTCGGCAGTCTTTTGAAGAGCTGAAAGCGGAGTGGGTACGTAACGGCGCGAAAAATGTCGCGCAGAATCTGTCAGCGTTTCTGTTCGGTCCCGGGTACGCGGCATCGGCATGGATCCGGAAATGGATGAACGCTAGCGCGGATCACTTCGAACATCCGGTTAATGCCCTTGTCTCCAGGGACGACATCACGTCGCGCCTTGCGGAGATTACGCATACGTCGATCGTGTTCCATGGACGCGACGACGCCGCCATCAGCCCTGACTGCGCAGAGGCGCTCGCCGCCCGGTTGCCGAACTGCAAAGATCTTGTTCTGGTCGACCGAGCGGGACATACACCGAATTTGACGCATGCCGATATTGTGAATCCGCCGTTACGCGATTTCCTGCTTCGCTATGCGCGCTAAGACGAGGCACGCGTTCCTCGAGCTTACTTGCTGTTCGGAACGGTCTGATTGTTGTCCCGTGGTGCCTGAGCCGATGTATTTTGATCCGCGCTGGGCGGTTGATAGCGGGTGTGTTCGTGATCGTGATTCACATGCATATGCTCACTGGCAAAGGCCGGCGTAAAAAGGGAAATGCTCAAAACCACGACCGCGAAAAACGCAGTGACATTCATGATGATCCTCTCCGCTTGATCTGAATCGCGTCGGTTTAACGCCGTTTACATTCTATGCACGACGAGGGTCGGCGGAAACCCGTGAGTGGCTCGATCTAAACGATCGCATTTAATTCATTCGTTTTATGGACAACAAGTTGGTCGTGTCATCGATATAGGCGATGATTTCGTACTCGATTGGATTGGCCGAAGCCCTCGCGGCGAGTTGCGCTGAGGTTTTACGTTTGATCCAGTGAGTCATGCCATTGGACGCGCTGTGCGGCAAGCCGTTCATCGAATACGACAACCCCTACGACGTTGGCATAACCGGGTTGATCGGCTCTAGCTCCGGTTGTCACGCGATGATGTCGTGCGATCCGCTCCTCCTGCTAGGCTGCGATTTCCCGTATCGCCCGTTCTCTCCGCTGCCAGATCTCGTCGTTTTTCAGCGGCATCGAGCGGGCCCCAGCAAAATCGGATCATTCGGTAAGCCATAGGACATGCAGCGCATCCAGTTACGTCGCAAGAGATTGATACTGCATGAGTTTTCCGGGCGTGGAGGTCGTTCTGTGTCCACGTTATTCGAGAGATCTGGCCATGGTTCAGTTCGGCATTGCGTCCCGGAAGGTCATCGCAACCCTCTGCCTCAGTTTTGCGCTGCTTAACGCGGCCGCTGCTTTCGCGCAGGGCGTCCGATGCGCTCATCGCGTCGGCCTCCAACGCGTCTGGTGTGTCCACGCAGAGGCAGATTCGCAAGGCACAGCGAAAGGCCGCCCGTGCCAGGAAGAAGGCTGAGCTCAAAACGCTCGAGAAGAATGGCTATCAGTCGGGCGGCGACCTGACCGGCTATCCACAGAATGTGCAGAACGCAGAGCGCAATGCGGCGCCCAAGCCGGCCAGCACATTGCCCGCTTCAGCACACTGAAGCGATTAACCAATTAACCGGACGGGATTCTTTGTGCTGCTCAGCAGGTGCATATCAATCCCGTCCGACTTTGATAGGAACTCAAAATCATGCATTGGATTGTTTTCTGTACCGATAAGCCTGGTGCCTTGGCCCTTCGCGAAGCCAACACCCCGAAGCATCGCGCCTATCTGGAGAGCGGGCCGATCACGCTTGTCACATCCGGGCCATTGGTAGACGACGCTGGCGAAAACAAGATCGGTAGCTTCTTTCTTGTGGAAGCGCAAACACGCGGCGAAGTCGAGGCATTCAATCGTAATGACCCGCTCTTCGCCGCTGGGATCTGGGACGAAGTCAGAATTCATCGTGTTCATCGCAGGGTGGGCTGACGCAGTAAGATTGGCGCATTCAGTCCTCGAGTAACGGAAAGAAAATGACCGCGTGACCGTGGAGTCCTTCGCCACTCGCTCCGATGCCCGAGGCCAGATAAATCGTCCCGTCTAGACGCGCTGACCATCTTCCTGATCAATCTCGCTCTGGGCTGGACCGTGGTCGGCTGGTTTGCCGCTCTCGTGCTCGCGCGCCGCCGCGTCGGCGAAATGCGCCTGTCGCGTATCGCCAGGCGCAGCCGTCAAAAGGCAGCGCGTTCGACTATCGACAGAATTATGATTCACGCCCATGATTGCCCGATTTTCGAGCATGGTGCGGCGAAAGCCCGTTGCGTGATGTTGGGTTCCTGAGCCTCACAGGAGGCCGTTGCCCATGCCCGAGTGCGGGCGGCATGGCCGTGTCACCGCATGAGCATGAGGCAAACGCGGTGCCCGGCTACGCGATAGCAGCGCACCTCGCGCACGAAACGCTCGGCGGCGCCAATCGCAATTCCATCCAGACCGTTCTGGATCCACTCGCGCCCGAGCGTTCTAGTCTAGTTCAGAGGACCAGCGCCGAAGCCCAAGGTATCTACGAGAAAGTTGAGGAACGCGCGTGTTTTGGCGTTGACCATTCGGCCCGCGGAGAATACGGCCCAAAGCTCAACGGGGGGCAGACGCCAGTCGTTCAGCACTGAGCAGACCTCACCGCTCTTCAGTTCGGGAGAAAACATCCATTCGGATACGACGGCCAGGCCGAGATTGGCGAGAACCGCCGCGCGCAGGCCTTCAGCCGCCGTGATGGCCACGCGCCCCGATACCACGACGGCCAATTCCGAACTGCCGCGCCGAAACGTCCACGTGGTGCCGCCACCGCGCTGGCTATAGACAATTGCCTGATGCGAAGGGAGGTCCGCTGGAGAAGCGGGAATTCCCGCGTGTTCGAAGTATGCCCGCGTGCCGACAACCAGACGCGGGGCCTCGCCGATCTTGCGTGCCGTCATGCTCGAGTCCTCAAGTTGACCGATGCGCAACGCGATGTCGATGCCTTCTTCGCGCAGATCGACGTTGCGATCGTCGAGCACCAGGTCAATGTTGAGCTCTGGATGGGCTTCGAGGAACCGTCCGATGGCCGGCACGATATGCAGCCTGGCAAACGTAACAGGGGCGCATACGCGCAGGCGTCCCGTGAGGTTGCTTCCGGCTCCGCGGGCGGCGAGCTCTGCTTCCTCTGCCTCCTCGATCGCGCGCTTTGCGCGACCGTAGAACGCCTGGCCCGCCTCGGTCGGCGTCAGCCCGCGCGTGGAGCGCAGCAACAGGCGCACCGAGAGACGTTCTTCGAGTAGTGCGATGGCCTTCGAAACGGCAGGCTGCCCTACATTCAGTAGGCGCGCGGCACCTGAAAAGCTACCGGACTCCACCACGCAGACAAACGTTTCCATCGCTGTTAGCCGATCCACGGCAGTCTCCTCACTGGGTGAATAGTAGGAGCACCCGCGTTCCTGCATCAGTCCAATCGGGCACGACAAGCGCTCCAGGCAGAAGCGCCCCCGGGTGATACTAACGAGCATTTTATTGATCCGGATGGGGCTGATCAAGATCACGCTGCAGGCTTAAAGTGCGGCTCCTTACCAACCTGAGAAAGAAAGGAGTTTCACCATGAGCCGTATCACTGTTCCCGCTATCGAGTCGGCGACCGGCGCAACTGCCGAAGTGTATGCCGAAGTCAAGAAGCTTGCTGGTGGTGTGCCGAACCTGTTTGCCGCGCTGGGCGCACTGTCCCCGCAGGTGCTCAAGGCAGTACTGAATGCGGAAAGCGTGCTGGGCGCCGGCACCCTGAGCAAGCAGGAACTGGAGACGATCAAGTTGCTCGTGAGCGAGCTCACCGGTTGCGACTACTGCGTCGCCGCGCACACGGTGATTGGCAAGATGACGGGGCTGTCGGCGGAGTCGCTGCGTCAGATCCGTGCCGGCGAGCCGACGGGGGATGCCCGCCGCGACGCGCTGGCGCGCTTTGTGCGGCAAGTGCAGACGACGAGCGGCACGATCAACACTCAGCAATACGAAGCGATCCGTGCGGCGGGCTACAGCGAGACGCAACTTGTGGAGATCACCCTGGCGATCGCACTGACGGTGTTCACAAATACGTTCAACCGTATCAACGACACGGACCTGGATTTCCCACCGGTCCGCTAACGCCACGAGGTCCGGACGCCTTAACCCGGCGTCCGGACTCCGGTAAAAAGCGGGTATCCATCAGGTGTGCGTTGCGTTCGCTTTCGAAAATTGCCGTTGCGCGCTGAGAAACTGGTGGATCTGTGCGATTACGGCGGCTCCTTCGCCAACAGCAGCGGCGACCCGTTTGGTCGAGCCGGCGCGAGCATCACCGATGGCAAATACGCCGTCGACACTGGTTTGCAGCGGAAGCTGCCGGATCACGCCATCATCGATATCGGCTCCCGTCAGGACGAATCCCTTGCGGTCCAGCGAAACCCCGCATGAGCGAAGCCATCCGGTATTGGGTTCCGCACCCATAAATATAAAAAGGTTGCGGCACTGGATCGACGCTTCAGTTTCCGAAATACGGCAGCGGTAACGAATCTGTTCGAGCCGTTCGCCGCCCTCGAGCGCGGTGATTTCCACGCGCGGATGCAGTGTCACGTTAGGCAATGACATGACGCGTTCATTCAGATACCGCGACATGCTCAGGTCGAGGCTCGCGGCGCGGATGAACAGATGAACGTGCGCGGCAAAAGAAGCCAGGAAGACGACGGCTTGCCCGGCGGAATTGCCACCGCCTACGACCAGTACCGGTTCGTTGCGGCAAAGCTTTGCTTCGATCGGCGTCGCCCAATAATAGACGCCGTGACCCTCGAATTGCGCGAGTCCGTCGAAAAACGGGCGGCGGTATTCTGCGCCGCTTGCGATGACAACGGAACGTGTCATGATGTGCCGGCCGTCGGCGAGCTCGACGGCAAGGGGGCGCTTGCTGCAATGGAGCGCTTTGACTTCGCACGGAATCCCGATATGCGCCCCGAACTTCTGGGCTTGATGGAAGGCCCGGCCGGCCAGCGCCTGGCCAGAGATACCAGTGGGGAACCCCAGATAGTTTTCTATGCGCGCGCTGGTGCCGGCCTGGCCGCCCGGCGCCCTGCAATCGAACGCGGCTGCAGAAAGACCTTCCGATGCCGCATAGACGGCCGCTGCGAGCCCTGAAGGCCCCGCGCCGACGATCACGACGTCGTAGACGTGTGCGGGATCGAACTCGGGCATCAATCCCAGGCATGAGGCGAGTTGCAGTTCGTCGGGATTGCGCAGCAACGCGCCGTTTGGACAGATCACGAGCGGGAAATCATCGAGCCCGGGGGCGAGTCGCTCGACGAAGGCGACCGCTTCCGGATCATGCTGGGCATCGAGCGCAACATGCGGATGCCCATTTCGCCGCAGGAAATTGCACAGTGACACCATGCGGGGATTGTCGCTTGCGCCGACGAGAACCGGTCCATCGCCTCGTTCGATCGCGGCCACGCGTCTGAGAATGAGGGCGCGCGTGAGCCGTTCGCCGAGTTCGGCCTCGGCCACCATCAACGCGCGCAATCCTTCCGCGGGGAGCACGAGCGCTTCGAGATCTTCGAGCACGCGTGCATCCACGAGGGCAGTCTTGCCGGACAGCTGGCCTATGTCGGAGCTGAATTCTCCGCGCTGCATTCTCGCGCGCACGACCCGCTCACGTCCCAGACCGTCTCGACCGATGACGCGTACCGCGCCGGAGAGGAACACGAACATGCCGGGACTCACGCTTCCCGCGCGGTACAAATAGTCACCCGCAGGACAGCGACGCATCGTTCCGAAGCGCCGCATCCTGTCGATGTCCGCATCGGTCAGCGTGGGATAGAGTTGATAGTAGCGAGGGTTTCCCCGCACGCTGGGATCCTCGCTGCTCAATTCGTTCGGGGCTCCGTTCGAACTGAATTCGTCATCGCGAGGGGATGCACCGCTGTCCGGGTGGGAGTCGCTATTCATTGTGATCCTCCTGGCGGCGGGTTCCGCTCAATCGGAGATAGCCATGTTACGCCTCGTGACAGCGTTGCGCTTTATGGCCGCGAACGATGTTTTTGACCGTATCGCCGTCGAACGTCCGGTACAGCTTCTTCGACACATAGCCGATATGTGGCGTGGCGAGCACATTGGGCAGCTCGCGCAACGGATGGGGATTTTCAAGGGACTCGACGTCGTAGACGTCCAGCGCCGCGCCGGCGATCCGATCCGTCCTGAGCGCGTCGAGCAACGCGGTACCGTCGACTATGGGGCCGCGAGAGGTATTGATCAGGCGGCTCGTCGGTTTCATCTTCGCCAGTTCGGCGGCGCCAACGAGGTGATGCGTGCGTGCACTGAGGCGCACGTGAATGGAGAGGAAATCGGAGATCCATTGCCGGCCATCGATCCACATCTTCTCGCCGTTCCGTGCGGCGCCGGGTGGAAGCCGCCGTGCATCGGTGTTTGCCCACCGCTCCCTGGCGATTGCCGCCTTGTACGGTGCTCATCCCTGGAGGATTCAGATGGCCACGATGAAAGCAACCGAATTCGTGAAACCTGGTCCCGCAGCGCGGCATTGCCCCCAGGAATGAATCATATGCCGCGCCCGGCACTACTCGGCTGACCTCCCCCTCGCTAGCATGTCCTGCATCGACTCGCGGTCGCATTCCAACGGCAGAGGCCTGGAACGGCTGGCACAATCGGAGGGGCGATGAAGATCACGGCGATGAATATGGGCTTTGGAGCGCACGTCGAGGAGGCCGACCTGACCGCGTTGACGCAAGACGATGTGGACGGGTTGCGTACGGCGCTTCTCGAGCATGGCTTGCTGGTCATCCGGAATCAGAAGCTTCCGCCTGCTGGGCAGGTCAGGATGTCAGAGGTCTTTGGCACGCTCGAGACGTTTTCGCCGGGCGAAGGACAGTTGGCCGAATATCCGCAAATCTTTCGCGTGGCCAGCCGCCCCGCGGAAGGTCATACGAACGTTGGCCGCTACTGGCATTCCGACGGTTCGTTCCGTGCGGAGGTCACGCCTATCTCGATCTGGTATCTGGTCGCGCAACCGGCCAATGGTGGCGAGACGCTTTTTGCCGATCTTCGGGAGGCGTACAGGGCGTTGCCGGATGAGAGGAAGCACACAATCGACGGCCTCGTCACGCTGCATCGAAACGGGATAAAACATCCGCTCGTCATGCGGCATCCTGCGACACGCGAGCCGTCGCTCTACTTCAACGTCGGCCTTACCGGCAGCGTCGTCGGCTACACGCCCGAACAGTTCATGGCGTTGCGGACCGATCTGAACGATCACCTCTCCCGCGCAGGTGCCGCTTACGTCCATCACTGGCGCGAAGGCGATGTCGTCATTGCCGACAACTTCCGGGTTGCCCACCGCGCTACGCCGATCTCGGTGGATCAGCATCGCATTCTGGATCGAACGACGATACGGGCGGATGGCGTGTACTGGGGCAAGGCTCAGATCTGAGGGACCTTGGCCCGTGGACATGCCGGCCCGCGCAAAATCTCCATCTTGCCGACGACGCGCCGCGCGCTCTGCGGAAACGCGGCAACGTCGTCGTTGAACGCGCCGAACGGCGCGCCATCGCCCGAGAAGGCCAGAAGCTTGCCATATCCGTTTCCGTTGGATCCGGATGCGCTCGCCACCACTATCTTCATGTCGCCATTCCTGTCGCGGATTGATCGCCCCGGGATCGCCTTCATCATCGCGGCAAGCGGCGGGCTACAACAGGCCGTCATGGGCATAACCGGCTTTCATCGCAGGCATGGATTGCCGGATGCCGTTCTCTTCTGCGACCCGCGGCGCCTCGGGCATAGCCTGCATCGTTGCGGCGCAGCCTGCTACGAGGACCGCTACCGGGCAGGCGCGCGGCCTCGCACCTTGCGTAGCGCTCGAGCGAGGTCGTTATTTATTGAGCGGGCTTTTCGGCAAACAGAAATCGGCTGAGTGCGAGCAGCGGGAACAGCATGCCGACGACCGTGACCCAAGTCCAGCCGCCGTGCTTGTACAGCGTGCTCGCGATTGCGGAGCCGACGGCGCCGCCGACGAACACGCTCGTCATGTAGATCGAGTTCAGACGGTTGCGGCTCTTTGGATCGAGCTGGTAAATTTCGCGCTGGCCCAGGACCAGGTTCATCTGCACCGCGAAGTCGAGCAGCAGGCCGGTGCCGACCAGCCCGAACACGCCGAGGCCCGGAACCAGCATGGCAGGCAGGTAGCTGATCGCCGCCAGCGCGAGCGCGAACGCCGTTGCGCGATGCGCGTGGCCGGCGTCGGCGAGGCGCCCTGCGATGGGCGCGGACGTCGCGCCCATCGCGCCGACCAGCGAGAACACGGCGACCGCCGTCTGCGACAGGTGGTAGTGGTTCATCAGCTCGATCGGCACCGCGGTCCAGAACAGACTGAATGAGCCGAACATCAGTCCCTGGTACAGCGAGCGCTGGCGCAGCACCGGCAGCGTCGCGACGAGGCGCTCAAGCGAACGGATCAGTTGCAGATAGCTTGCCGAATGGTTGGGACGCCGGCCCGGTAGCGTCAATGCCAGCAGCACCGTGACGAGCGTCATCACGACTGCGCCGAAGCCGAATACCGCGCGCCACCCGAACTGCCCGGCGATGAAGCTCGAGATCGGACGCGAGAGCAGAATGCCGAGCAGCAGCCCGCTCATGATCGTGCCGACCACGCGGCCGCGCGTCTCGGCCGCCGCGAAATGCGCGGCGAGCGGAACCAGCAGTTGCACCGTAACCGACGTGAAGCCGATCAACAGCGAGATCCCGAGAAAGAGACCCGGCTCGTCCAGCGTAGCGGCAGCAGCGAGACTTGCAATCGATAGCACGGCGCTGATGATCATCAGCCGCTTGTTTTCGACCAGGTCGCCGAGCGGCACGAGGAAGAACAGCCCGGCGGCGTAGCCGATCTGCGTGAGCGAGACGATCAGGCTCGCGGTGCCTTCGGACATGTGCAGGTCGGGCGCAATCAGCGAAATGATGGGTTGCGCGTAGTACAGGTTCGCGGCGATCACGCCGCAACTGAATGCGAACAGCAGGATCAGGCTGCGCGCCATCGTCGGCGCGGTGCCGGAGCGGGCCGGGAAAGCGAGGTTCGTGCTCATGGGGCTCTGTCTCGTATCGGGTTGACGGGCAATGTGTGACGAGCGCCTGCCGCTACTTGCGATAACGACAGGCTGCGAATCAAGTGCAGGGGATGGCGGAATTTTCGATGCATTTGCGGCAGGGCAGAAGACAGGCTCGGGCAATAGACTTCATTCCCGGGCGGAATATCGACGCGTTCGCCGAAGGGCGATTTTTCATGGGGAGCGTCATCGTTCGCGTGATCGCGTCACACAGACCTGCTTTCAAGCACGACGACTGCGGCGCGCTACAGGTGCCCCAGCAAGACGATGGTGCCGCTCAGCGTCACGGCGGATAGCAGGCTCGAAGCGACAAGCGTCGTTCCCGCAGACGCGTCGCTGACACCGTACGGCAAGCCAAAGAGAATGCCGAAAGACCCGCAGGGGATCGCCGCGAGCAGGATCGCCTGTCCAGCGATAGCTTTCGGCACGGCTAGCAGGCTGACGAGCGCCAGTGCAATCAGCGGTTGCACGACGTTACTCAACAAAACGCCGAAACCCGCCTGCGCGTCGAGCTTGAACGGCTGCGCCGCAAGCACAAGCCCGGTCGAGAACAACGCCAGACCGGCCGTCGTGCTGCCAATGATGTTGAGCGATTGGGATAGCAAATCCGGCAACCTGCAACTGTTGCTCCAGCGCCGTGACTGCACGCGAAACCTGCGCAGCCGTCACGTTGTTCTCTTTCGCGACGGCGGTGAAGGAACCGGTTTCGACCACGCGGACGAATATTCGCATACTGCTGACGATATCTGACATTCTGTTCCCGCACGGTGAGAGCACCCATTTTTTCCGGAGCGCCGGCTCGGAGCCGACCTTTCTCAATGTGCTGCCGCTTTCTGGCGCAGTCTGACTGACATCAGGCATGGCAGGCGCATTGAACGTCTTATGCCTGCCAGGAATGGATGTTATGTGCCTCGAGGGTCTTCTGCCGGCGTGACGCCGCGCGCATCATCTGGATACCACGAATTTCCCGTTTGGAAAAGATCATGAGCACGTTCCCGTCGTACACGATGGAGACCGCACCGGCCGCTTCGAAACCCGCCCTGGAAGACGCGAAAAAGACCTTTGGCTTTGTGCCGAATCTCCAGTCTCACATGGCCGAATCGCCCGAGCTCCTTGCCGGCTACTCCGCCCTCTGGGACCTCTTTGCCAGGAGCACGCTTACCCCGCATGAGCAGCAGGTCGTCTACCTGACCTCGAACTTCGAAAACAATTGCCATTACTGTATGGCCGGCCATTCGGCACTTGCCCGGATGATCAAGATGGATCCCGCTGTCATCTCCGCGCTGCGCGATGGAGAGCCTCTGCCTGATCCGAAGCTTGAAGCCCTGCATCGCTTCACGACGATTGTCGTACGCGAACGCGGCTTTGCTTCTGACGCAGATTTCGAGGTATTTCTCGCCGCCGGCTTCACGCGCCAGAACGTGCTTGAAGTGATACTCGGAGTTGCCACGAAGGTCATGAGCAACTATACAAACCACATCGTACATACGCAGTACGATCCGTTCATGAAGGGCAACGAGTGGACGATGCCGGTAAAGTCCGCCGCCTGACCCGTGCGCACGGTGCGCCGATATCTTATGGAGGTCCCATAGCATGACCAGCACAACTGCAAGAAAGCCTGATGAGCGTGCTATCCCTTATCAGCTGCCTCAACCTCCTGACATGTCACCCGACATCGTGCATTTGGGCGTACTCGACAAATGGCTGGAGGACGATAACCTTTGGGTGCCGATGACGCCGACTGTTTCGTTCAAGCCGCTGCTTCTCAGCGCCAGCCAGGGCTACTACGTCAATCTGCTTAGAGTGCGCCAGTCCGGCGTGCTCTCGCGCCACCGCCATACCGGGCCTGTGCACGCGATCGTTCTGAAAGGCAGATGGTATTACCTCGAGCACGACTGGGTTGCGGAGCAGGGTGGCTACGCACACGAGCCGGCAGGCGAGACGCACACCTTGTACGTGCCCGAGGACGTAAAAGAGATGATCACGTGGTTCCACGTCACGGGCGGGTACACCTACGTCGATCCCCAAGGCACGGCAGTGGGATACGAAGATGTGTTCACGAAAATCGAAGCGGCTCGCAGGCATTACGAAGAGATCGGCCTCGGCGCCGACTACGTAAAGCAGTTCATTCGCTAAGCGTATTCGTTATGTGCGAATTTTCGGATGCCGCGAAAGCACGAACGAAGATGTGCCTATGCGCGGCGGCGGCCGGGCACCTCGATCGCCCGACACCACGGGCTGCAACGGAGGATTTTCACCATGGAACGAAGAACTGTTGACGTGGCTGGCGTACCGGTCAGCTACCTGAGCGCTGGCGACCCGGCAGGATCCGTCTTGTTGTTGCTGCACGGCACCTATTGGAGCCGGGTATGGCAGCCGGTGCTAGACGACCTGGCCGCCGCCGGATTACGCCCCATCGCGGTAGATTTCCCTGGCTCCGGCCGCTCGGGTGGCGAGCTGACGATTGCGGATGCCTCGATTCCCGCTTTGGCGGCCTGGCTGCCGCGCTTCCTGGATGCGCTCGGTGTCGTGGGACCGGTGGGCGTCGCAGGGCACGACATTGGCGGGGGCATTGCGCAGCAGGTGCTGGTCGATGGGAAGATAGAGGTCAGCAAACTCGCACTCGTCAATGCAGTGATGTTCGATTCGTGGCCGGTGCCCGGCGTTGCCCGGTTCCGCGATCCGGCGGTGGCCGCTGCGACGACGACGGAGGATATCCTTGCTGCCCGTCGCAAGTCAGTCCTCACGGCACTGGCCAGGCCAACAACGGAAAGCGAGGTGACCGAGTATCTCGAACCCTGGACGGACCCGCGCGTTGCACGGTCGTGGCTTGCCTTTGCCGGTGCCGCGGACAATCGTTACACGATGGAGTTGTTGCCGCGCCTTCGCGCGTCGCAGACGCCAAAGCTGCTCGTCTGGGGCGAAGACGACAGCTTCCAGCTCGTCGAGCAAGCGGAGCGCTTCGCCAAAGAGATCCCGAACACGCAGCTTGTCCGGATTCCCAAGGCGGGCCACATTCCCATGGAAAATGACGCTGTCGCAGTGGCTCGTGCGTTGGCTGGGTTCTTCATGTGACGCAGCGCAGCAGGCACGAGCGGTTGTCGCTTGCCGGTCCTTACCCAGCTCGCGGATGGGGCTCATGCAGGGTTCGGCGAGGTACTGCCAGCTCGGCGTCCGGTCAATTGCGTGCGTGTTTCGAAAGCGAGTCTGCGAGCCCCCGTGTTACTCCGAGGGGCTTAGTGAGAAGCGCTTCCATAGTAATCCCACGGGTAGCCGGCAAGGCGCTGACGAATGCGCACAACGCAGGGTTCTCGCGCGTGGAGGTCGGTATCGAGGCGCCAGGCCGGACCGTCACACAGGTGCGCGGCGTTCGTTAGGATCCCAACTAGTTCACCGACAACACGGGCGTCACCGGCGTTCGCGTATGGTGCGACCTCGGCATGTTTGAGCCGACGACGTATCAACTCAACGGGTCGCACGAAAGTAGATTCTGCGAAAGCTCATCGGGCGAGGGTTTCCGCGAAGCGAATGAAAACATGCCAACTGGCTCGAACGAGAAGCGCCCCCGCTGACATTAGGTCTAGCGCAAAGCGCAGATCAACTTGCGCCATGTCCGCAGGGCGACGGGCGGCCAGGAAGCGACGGCCGACGCTGTCGCTTCGAATGACTGTTCTTGGCACCAGGGCTGACCTTCGCGGTTGGCGTCACGGGCTACAACGGGCCGTGGTGTACCCGGCCCGTTGTAGCGTTAGAGGCACATGGCGTTGCCCAAACATATCGGACGCATCGTGCCGTCGATCACGCTGTTTTGATGAGTCCGAGTTGCTGCAGAGCGGTCACGCCGTCGTCCAGGCCGATTTCTTCAACGATCCTGCCGTCTTTTAGCTGGAGCACAGTCGTGCCAGTGAAGCGCATTTTTCGTCCGGTCGCAGCCGGCAACGATCCAATGAGAAAATCGCTGAATGCCGGACCGGTATGCGTGCCGCCACCTTCCCAACGACCGACTACATAGTCCCCCTCGGCGATGAGATCAGCGGCGCCCCAGAAGTTGAGATCCGGGAATGCTTCGCGGAAATCGGTCATGAATGCCTTGATGTCCTCGCGGCCACGGCGCGGCTCGTGCAGCGAGTAGCGCAGAAGCATGTCAGGAGCGGCAAGCTCGTCGACGATTTCGAGGTTGCAGGTCTTGCCCCAGAAATCGGTGAACCAGCGGCCCACGATGGCCTTGTTGTCATCTTCCTTGGAGATGGTGAATTCCTCATTGACTGTGGTTGAAAGAGAGATGCACGATCGCCCCTCTCTGCGTGAACAATATTGGCGCGAGCAGTCAGCGGCCCCCGTTTCTTGCTGCAATACTCGAAGAACCGCCATGCGGCTTGTGGTGACTATGGAGACTATGGTGTGCCGTTCTTAGGCAACCGCGCCAGCGGTCAAAGGCGACAAAACCGCATAACTGTGTGCGTTAAGCGTGGCTCTACGTTCATCGCAATTGAACAGCAAGAAACGGAGTGCCTGTACCGATCTGCTGCGCTAGCTTGAGCATTCGATCCCGCACTAGCCGAGGTCGTCGGACGACGCGCGGCGCGTCCGAACCACACCTATCTCGCAGGCGCCCGACGTGCTAATTCTTTCATCCTCATCGTGCTCGCCTGTCTTTCATCGACTGGAGTTCGACCATGTTGCCATTTCTCTCGCTTCACGCTCTTGCAGCACAACGCGGCGACGGACTGCGCCCTGAACTTCTCGCCTTGTTCGAACGCCATGTCAGATTGGAGACTGGTCTGGCTGCCATCATCGAACCTGTCGAAACAGAACTCCCTTGCCAGGCGGTAGACGTTGTTCCCAAAGTCCCTGTGGCGCCGTGCGGGGCCGATGAGTCTTCGGCGGAGGTCTCATGCCGCTGCGAAAGCTGACAGCGGGAAGCGAGTTCTGGGTGACCCAAACGGGTCCCTTCTCGGACGCCATATCATGGGGCTGACGTAGTCGAGTATGGGCCGGCGAGCATTCTAAAAGCGGACCCGTTGACAACCTCTTTCATCCCAGCGCGCCTGGTAGCCAAGTGGCGGCCTTGCAAGCGGGTCAACTTCGGAGAAGCGCATTCAAAAATGTTGATTCTTGGCACTTACGGCGCGGCGTTGCGGGACAAAGAAAATGGCCAGTGTCAGCGGTTATCGACGCCTGAGTAAAGTTTTGCAAGGAAAAACCAGCAGGAACCGTTGCGTCGCATGCGTGGCCGTTTCTGTTGCGCAGAATTCGGCTGGAAGCCTTGAACTACTGTCGCCGGTTGCCCGAAAAACGCAACAGTCCCAAACATATCGTAATAAGATCACTGTGATCTTTTTACCTTTTAGTTAAACCGTCTCAGCTTGGCAAAAAAGTTTATAAAAACTGTATTTTGAGCACCATGAGTGATCAAAATACAGGAAAACTGAACCTTCTGCTGGCCGAACTGGGCGACACGCGCCTGATATCGAGTCGCTGGCTGCGGGCACACGGCTACTCCAACAGCCTCGTCGCGCGCTATGTGAGCAGCGGCTGGCTGGTGTCGTCTGTACGCGGCGTCTACATGCGCAAGGGCGGCCGCCTGCAATGGGAGGGCGTGGTTCGCAGCTTGCAGGTTGGGGAGGGGATGCCGCTGCATGTCGGCGGCCGCTTCGCACTGAGCCTGCAGGGGCACGAGCACTACCTGCGTCTGGGCGATGCCGGAACAATCACCCTGTATGGGCCGGAGCGGCCACCGGGTTGGCTCGGCAAGCTGCCGTTGGAGCAGCGTTTCGAGTTCCTGAGCAGGGGGCCGTTCGATCTGCCTCCCTTGTCGTTCACGGCGGAGGTATCCGGGAAGACGCTGTCCGAGCAAGGGCTGGCCTGGCACCGGGCCGCGCCTGGCACCGATGCCCTGGTCTGCTCCACGCCCGAACGAGCCATGCTGGAGCTGTGCGATAGCGTCTCGGATGCAGCGCTGGTCTACGAGGCCGATGCGCTGATGCAGGCCTTGACCACGCTGCGGCCGCAGCGGGTCGGCCTGTTGCTGTGTCACTGCCGCAGCATCAAGGCCAAACGGCTGTTCCTGGCGCTGGCCGAGCGCCATCGGCATGCGTGGCTGTCGCACGTGCCACTGCATGGAGTCGATCTGGGCCGGGGAAAGCGCGCACTGGTGCCTGGCGGGCGCCTGCATCCGACCTACCAGATCACCCTGCCGGGAGACCTTGATGAACACCTGGCTTGACCATTGGGACCGGCGCTACACCGACCGCGTGCGGCTGCTGGTCGAGATCCTGCCGGTGCTGGCACAGGAGCCGCGCTTCGCGCTCAAGGGCGGCACGGCCATCAACCTGTTCGAGCACGATCTGCCGCGGCTGTCGGTAGACATCGATCTGGCCTGGCTGCCGGTGCATGACTATGCCGAGGATGCAAGGCTGATTGCGGAAGCGCTCGGGCGACTGGCCGATGTGCTGCGCGCCCGCCCTCTGCAGTTGCAGTTGTCGGCAGGCGAGGGCGCAGGCGTCACGCGACTGGTGGCCAGTCGCGGCCGTGCGCGTGTGCAGATCGAGACGACGCCGGTTATGCGCGGCACGGTGCATCCGGCGCGGAACATGGTGGTGCGCCCGAGGGTCGAGGAGGCTTTTGGCTTCGCCTCGCTGCAGGTGCTGAACTTTGCCGACCTCTATGCCGGCAAGCTGGCCGCGGCATTGTCGAGGCAGCATCCGCGCGATCTTTTCGATGTCGGCTTGTTGCTGGAAGACGAACGGGCGGATCAGGGGTTTGCGCGCGTAATTCTCATCCACTAAACAGATGGCTTGTTGATGCGAGCGACCAATCCGTCCACGCGTGACAAGAACTGTTCGAGGATCGGCGAAGTATTGCTGGCGCTGTAACCAATCACCAGGTCGATGGTGGGGACGTCGCCAGCGAGTGGTCGGCTGATCACGGACCATGGCATCAGATCCTGTACATAGGCCGGAATCAGGGTGACGCCACGCATCGAGGCGATCAGCGACATCACCATTGCCGGATTGTCCACGCTTTGGGCGATTTCGACTTCGACACCCGACCGATGCAGATAGGCGTCAATGACCTGGCGCAATACTTTCGCCTTGTCGGCCATCGCGATGAACTTCTCGTGCCGCAGTTCTTCGGGGGAAATTTCTACTTTCGCCGTCAACCGATGATCGCTGGGCAGCAGCACGACGAGCGGCTCTTTGCGAACCACCTTGTATTCGAGGTCGTAACCGGGCTCGGCGCGCATGAAGGCCAGGTCCAGTTTTCCATGCGCGACTGCGGTTGCCAGCTCCGTGGAGTAGTCGCTGGATACCGCCACTTCGATGTTGGGCAATTCCTGGCGCAGCAGTTGCATGGCATCCGGTAGCCACGTCATTTCTTGCCCGGTCAGGAAGCCCAACGCAAAACGCGGCTTTGAAGGCTGCGCAGCGCGTCGTGCCGCTTCCATAGCCGCGTCCACTTGGGCCAGCGCCAGCCGCGCATGGTCGATGAACGCTTTTCCCGCCTCGGTCAGTTCAACGCCACGCGCGTTGCGATTGAGCAGATCCACGCCCACCTGATCTTCCAGGTCGCGTATCTGCCGGCTCAACGATGGCTGCGAAGTATAGAGCCGCTTCTCGGCGGCCTCGGTGAGGCTACCGGCTTCAGCCACCGCAACGAAATACCGCAGATGGCGCAATTCCATTGAGTTTTCTCCCATGCCTGACAGGCATGCCGGCCTGCAAACAAAGTCTTTTTCGTCGAGGCGGTTGGCCCGTAGATTTGCATCCGTGGTCACCGCATATCCTCATCCATCGATGCAATCCATGCGTTTCAACGATACCTTACAGGAGTTTTTCCATGAGCCGTCCCGTTGTTCTCATCACCGGCGCGCTGACCGGGATTGGCCGCGCTACCGCTCTCGCTTTTGCCCATTCCGGGGCGAGTCTGGTCGTCTCCGGGCGTCGCAACGCCGAAGGCGTGGCGCTTGAAGCCGAACTTCAGAAGCTGGGCGCCGAGGCCGTGTTCGTGCAGGCCGACGTTCGCCACGACGATGAAGTCCGCAACCTCGTCGACCAGGCCGTCACCCGTTTCGGTCGTCTTGATGTGGCTGTCAACAATGCCGGCACCGAAGGTACGCCCGGTCCCATCACCGAGGTGACGGCCGAGAAATATGCCGCCACGTTCGACACCAACACGTTGGGCGTGCTGCTGAGCTTGAAGCACGAGCTGCGGGTGATGACCGCCCAAGGCATGGGAAGCGTCATCAATATCTCCTCGACCTACGGCCACGAAGGCGCGGCCTACGCGACGCTGTATTCGGGCAGCAAGCACGCGGTGGAGGGCGTCACCAGGTCGGCCGCGCTCGAAGTGGCGGGCAACGGCGTGCGAGTGAATGCCGTGGCGCCGGGACCGACCGACACCGGCATGCTGGACCGCTTTACGGGTACGCCGGAGAACAAGGCCGCATTGGCTGGCAAGGTGCCGCTGGCGCGCGTAGGCCAGCCCGACGACATCGCCGCGGCCGTGCTGTACCTGGCTTCCGAAGGCGCTGCGTTCATCACCGGCCAGGTCCTCACCGTTGATGGCGGAAAGACGGCGGGTTGATCCCGTCGTTGCTTCCCGAGACTCAGGAGCATTCCCATGAACAATCTCTCCGGCAAGACCGCCTTGGTCACAGGCGCTTCGCGTGGTATCGGCCGTGCCAGTGCATTGGCCCTGGCGAAACAAGGCGCGCAGGTGTTGGTCCATTACAGCAGCGGTGCCAGGGAAGCCGATGCGGTTGTCGCAGAAATCCGCCAGGCCGGCGGCAAGGCTGAAAAGATCGCCGCCGACCTGCGCCTGGCCGATGGGCCACATCAACTCGCCCAATACACGCGCGACATCATTGGAGGTCGCCTCGACATCCTGGTGGCCAACGCGGGCATCTCGCGTGCGGCGTCGATCGAGGACACCACGGTGGCCGATTTCGACGATCTGTTTGCGGTGAACGTGCGTGCGCCATTCTTCCTCGTCCAGCAACTGCTGCCGGTGATGTGCAAGGGCAGCAGCGTGGTGCTGTTGTCTTCGTTGGCCGCGCAATCGGCTATTGGCACGCTGGCGGCGTATTCGGCGACCAAGGGCGCTATCGACACCCTGGTCAAGCACTTCGCCGCGGCCTTGGGCGAACGCGGCATCCGGGTCAGTGCGGTGGCGCCGGGCATCGTGCCTACAGACATGTCGAACTTCACCAGGACCGAGGCCGGGCGGAATTTCGCCCTCGGTATCCAGGCGCTCAAGCGCATGGCCGAACCGGACGACGTCGCCGCCGCCGTGGCGTTCCTGGCTTCCGACGAGGCGCGCTGGATCACCGGCGACACCCTGCACGTCGACGGCGGATCGAAGCTCTGATCTGCTCTTCTCTCAAACACAAAGGAAACACGATGAAGCTCTATCACTCCAGCGGTTCGCCCAATGCGCGCCGCGTTCGTATCCTGGCGGCGGAAAAAGGCCTGGATATCGAACTGGTTTCCGTCGATCTCGGATCGAAGGAGCCGTTCTCGGAACGCTACCGCGCCATCAATCCGCGCGCTGTCGTGCCGACGCTCGTGCTCGATGACGGCACGGCCATCGGCGAGGCGCCGGTGATCATGCGTTACCTCGATGATGCTTTTCCGCAAGCGAGCCTGTTCGGCACGACCCCGGAAGAAAAGGCCGTTGTGGCCATTCGTATACCCGCCTTCGAACAGTTCACCGAAGAGTTGAAAACCCTTGCGGTCTGCCGCAGGTAGCACTCTTGATATGCGTTCGCCAGTAGTGCGCACCCGTTTGGACAATGAAGCAACAGAGACGCGCCGAACCTCGCCTTCCAGACTGGTATGCGAGTCTTGGCGGTAGTGGATTGAAAAAAGTAAAGTGTTGACATTTTGGGTGTGGCACCCTAGACTCCATTTCATGGAAACCGATCACAACCCTGCTACCGTCTCTCTGGCCGACTTTCGGGCGAATACCTTGACCGGTGTCGTACAGCACGAGATCGAGCGAATGATCCTGAGCGGTGAGCTCAAGCCGGGGCAGCGGCTGAATGAAAAGGCTGTTGCCGACAAGCTTTCCGTGAGCCGCGGTCCCGTGCGGGAAGCGTGCCGTTCGCTGGCCGAACTCGGGCTCGTATATCTGATCCCGCAAAGGGGCGTATTCATCCAGCGCGTGACGCGCGATGACGCCATCGAAGTCTACGATCTGCGTGCGGGGCTTACCGCGTTGGCCGCATCACTGCTCGCGCCAATCCTGACGCAAGAAATGGCGAATCAACTCGATGCGTACGTCGATCAGATGCAGGAAGCCGCGGAGAAAGGCGACTTCTCGCGCTTCGATCCGTTGAATCTCGAGTTCCATGATTACATGGTGCGGTCGACCGGCAATTCGCGGCTGACCAAGCTCTATCGCGGCTTCGTCAAGGAATTTCATCTGTTCCGCGTGCACGGACTGGTTCAGCGCGGCGCGCTGCTACAGTCGAACGAAGAGCATCGCGAGATCGTCAGTGCCCTGAAGTCGGGGAATGCGACCCTTAGCTACGAAACGAGCTTCAGTCACGTGTCGAAGGGCAAGGAACGTATGCTCATGGCGCTGGACGGGATGGCGAAGGCAGGTGCGGATGAGGATCGTCAGGAGGCCGGTAACAGGATCGCCTGACGAAGTGGAGCGGCGCAAGCCGTTGGCGATTCTCAACATCTGATAGATCAATCTAGATGAGTGCTTAACCAGTAGTTGGGCATAGTCGAATTATTTTGTACTACGTATTAGTAGTAGTGCGAAAAATAAACTTTTGACTGCTGTGCTCAGGTTTTCACATCAACCTACGGCAATTTTTCCTATGCTTGAACTATCACTGGCTTGCCAGATTACCGATCGAACCCGCGCGCTGCTTGACGGAAAGGTCGCGATCGAAGGTTGCAAGATCAATTTTGTGAGGGGTCCCGCCGAAGAGCTTTTTCAGCGCGCGTTTCGTCACGCCGAATTCGACATCTCGGAGTTATCGCTGGGCACACATCTGCTGACTACGGCGCGTGACACGAGCAGCTATATCGGCGTGCCAGTGTTTTTGTCGAGATCGTTCCGGCATTCCGCGATCTACGTGCGCACTGATCGCGGTATCGATTCTCCGCAAGCCCTCAAGGGCTGTCGCATCGGTGTACCCGATTTTCAGCAAACTGCGGGAATCTGGGTGCGCGGCATGCTCGGTGACGAGTACGGTGTCGGGAGTCGCGACGTGAGTTGGGTCGTCGGTGGGCTCGAGCAGGCGGGGCGTGAGGCACGGGTGCCGTACAGCCTGCCGGACGATATCCGCATCGAGCCGATCGGCGCGGACCAGACGCTCTCGAGATTGCTTGACGCTGGAGATATCGATGCCGTAATCGCGCCGAAGTCGCCGTCGTGCTTCGGTCGCAACGAGCGCGTTCGGCGGCTCTTTCCAGACTTCAGGAGCGACGAGGAAGCGTGGTTTGGCAAGACGGGCCTGTTTCCACCCATGCACATGCTCGGCATCCGCCGTACGCTTGTTGAGCAGCATCCTTGGCTGCCGGTCAACGTATACGCAGCATTCAGGAAATCACGGGACCTGGCGTTGGCTGAACTTGCGGTCACCGACACGTTGCGCGTCATGCATCCGTGGATCACTTCCGAATTCGAGCGTGTGAAATCGGTGATGGGTAACGACTACTGGCGCTACGGCGTGAAGGAGAATCGCGCCGATCTCGATACGTTGCAGCGTTACGCAAGAAGCGACGGCCTGATTCATGAGGAGGTGCCGATGGAGCGGCTTTTCGCTACCAGTACGTTCGACGGATTCAATTTCTAAACGACTAAAGAGCGCCAAAAAAACCAGGAGACGATGTGATGAGAAGGAGACTTGGAACAGCTGGCGTCATGTGGGGGATCTGCGCTGCGCTGATCTCTACATATGCCGCACACGCCCACGCAGCCGACGCGTGGCAGCCGCATCGACCGATTGAGATTGTCGTGCCGAGCGCGCCAGGCGGCGGACTCGATCTCGTGGCCCGCACGCTTCAGAGCGTCATTCAGCAGGAAAAGCTGTCGAGCAAACCGGTCACGGTAATGAACCGACCGGGCGGCGGCGGCACGGTCAGCATCGCGTACATCAATTCGCACGAAGGTGACGGCCATTACGTCACCGTCCAGGCGCTGCCCTTGATTACGAACCGCATCACCGGACTCAGCACCGTGGGCATCGACGATGTGACACCGCTGGCCGTGTTGGTCACGGAGCAAGTGGTGTTCTCTGCGCCCGGCGATTCGCCGATCAAGTCAGGCGCGGATCTGATCCAGATGCTGAAGAAGGATCCCTCGTCCGTCACGATGGGTGTGTCGAGTTCGCCGGGTGGCCAGAGCCACGATGCAGCGGCGCTTGTCGTCAAGAGCGTGGGTCAGGACCCGAAGAAGATGAAAGTGGTGTTCTTCGACTCGGGTGGCGAGGCAATGACCGCGCTGATGGGCGGGCACGTCACCATCTCCGCGACACCGGCCGGCGTCGTGCTCGGGCCGAGCCAGGCGGGCCGTGTGCGCCTGATTGCAATTTCCGGCGACAAACGTGAAGACGGCGCGCTGGCGACGGTGCCGACCTGGAAGGAGCAGGGCGCGAACGTCGACTTCACGACGTGGCGCGTACTCGTTGGCCCGAAGAACATGACGCCCGCGGAGATCGCCTGGTGGGACAACGTACTGCAGAAAGCGACTGCGTCGCCGCTATGGGCGGTAGCCGTCAAGCGCAATCTATGGACCGCCGACTATCAGAACAGCACGCAGACACGTGCTTTTCTTCACGGCGAGCGTGATCGCCTCAGCCCGTTGCTGACCGATCTCGGTCTCGCTAAATAACGCGCTTTTCTTTAACCCGTAGCACCTACCGACATGGAGAACCATATGTCACGCATCGTTCACCTCGCAGTCAAGGTCGATGATCTCGAGGCGGCCACACGTTTCTACTCGGAAGTGTTCGGCTTCACGGAAGTGAAGACCGGGCGTAACCGCGAACACATCTCGCGCCACATGACGGATGGCCACATCGATTTCACGTTGATGAAGTACGACAGCGAAGATTCACATGAAGCGCAGCTGGCCGGGGCCGGTCCGCGCCTGCATCACTGGGGCGTCACGGTCGACGACCAGGAAGCTGCTGCTGAGCGGATCAAGAAGTACGGCGGCGAGATCCTGTCCGCGAAGGGCGAGGGCGCGCTCAAGTTCCGCGCGCCGGATGGCACGATTGCCGAAGTCGTGAAGCCCGGCCGCTACAACGAAAAGTGAAGCGCCGGACATAAGGCGCGAGTGGTATCGGCAGCACGCAGCAGAGGACGGGTAATCCGCAGCGGTTTGCGCGACCTCGCTTGCTATACGGACCGGCGGCGACTGCCTTTCTGGCGGTCGTGCCGGGGTCGAACTGGAGGAGACATGAAAAGCATCAAGGGCGATGCGTGGCTCGCATTTTGCGTGATCGCGCTGGCCGCCGTCTATCTATACATGGACATGCGATTGCCGGAAGTCAGACTGAGCGACCCGCTCGGCCCGAAGGCGTTTCCGGCACTCGTCGGTGTGGGGCTGATCGCGTCGGCATTGGTGTTACTGCTTGAAGGACGCAGCAGGAACCGCTCGCACGCGCATACCGATACGCCTGAAAAACCGGCCGCAAAACGGGCCGCAGGACCGGCCGCCGAAGTGGCTCATGCAGATAAGGCGCATGAATCGAAAAACCATCCGCTCATCCTGACCGGAATGGTGGCATGGACAGCGCTCTACTACCTGGTTTTCGAGCGTGCCGGATATCTGCTTGCTACTTCGGTCTTCCTGTTCGGTCTGCTCATCTATTTCAATCGCAACCGCTTCAAGACGAATCTCGCGATCGCGCTGGGTGTCACGGTGTTTTTCGATCTGCTGTTCTCCCAGCTTCTCGGTGTTCCGATGCCGACGGGCTTCCTCCCCTTCTGAGGCGCTCGCATCATGGACAGTTTGCACGGCATTCTGCACGGACTCGCGGTCGCCGCGACGCCTATGCATCTTCTCTACACGCTTATTGGCGTGTTCATCGGCACGATGATCAGCCACCTGCCGGGCATCGGTCCGTCGGCCGGCATCGCGTTGCTGATTCCGGTTACCTTCGGCATGGACCCGACCTCCGCGCTGATGATGCTCACTGGCATCTACTACGGCTGCATGTATGGCGGCGCGGTGACGGCCATTCTGTTAAACACGCCCGGCGACGCGGCAGCGGTGATGACCGTGCTCGACGGCTACCCTCTCGCGAGAAAGGGCCGTGCGGCAGCAACGCTGGCGATTGCGGCGGTCAGCTCGTTCATCGCCGGGATGATGGGTGTAACCGCGCTCTCGTTCGTCGCAGCGCCACTCGCGGCCGTCGCGTTGCATTTCGGCCCTGCAGAATATTTCGCCTTAATCTGTTTTGCGCTCTCGACCGTCGGCGCGCTGACCGGCGATTCGTTAGCCAGGGGCATGATGGCCGTGTTCATGGGACTCGGTCTCGCGACGGTCGGCATCGACCTGCAAAGCGGCGTCCCGCGCTTCACGCTCGGTTTGACACAGTTGCAGGACCGCGTGAACTTCCTGGTCGTGGTGGTGGGCCTCTTTGCGATCTCGGAGGTGAGCCGGATGGTTGAGGGTACGCTTGGCGGCACGATGCATACGGTGCGGGTAGAAGGCAAGCTGTGGTTCACCCGCAATGAGTGGCACCGCGCTCGTCCGGCGATCTTCCGCGGCTCGATTGTCGGTTTCATCTGCGGTGCGGCGCCCGGCCTCGGCGGCACGCTTGCGGCGATGCTCTCGTATGTGCTGGAGAAGAAAATCTCGAAGCATCCTGAGGAGTTTGGTCACGGCGCGATCGAAGGCGTCGCGGCGCCGGAGGCGGCGACCAATGCGGATACGTGCGGGGCGTTCGTGCATTTGCTGGCGCTTGGCGTTCCCGGCTCCGGTGCGACAGCCGTGATCATGGGTGCGTTCATCATGTACGGCATCCAGCCGGGTCCGATGTTGTTCCATACGCAGCCGGATCTCGTGTGGGGGCTGATCGCGAGCATGTATATCGGCAACATCATGCTGCTGGTGCTCAACTTGCCACTGGTCGGGATCTTGTCGCGCATTCTGTATGTGCCTCCCGGCGTGCTTTTGTGTGTGATTCTCGTGATCGCGTCGGCAGGGGTTTATTCGTTCAATACTGACGTTTTCGATCTGTTCCTCGCGCTCTTTTTCGGCATCTTCGGTTACGCGTTCCGCAAGTTCGACATTCCGAAGGCGCCGTTACTGTTCGGCCTGATCCTGGGTCATACGCTCGAGCAGTCGTTCCGTCAGGCACTGACGATTTCGGGTGGCGATTCGAGCACGTTCGTACGCAGTCCCATCGCGGCCGGCCTGCTCGCGTGCGCGGCAATCAGCGTGATCGCATCGGTCTGGAGCCGCCGTAAACGGTCGGCAAAGCTGCTGCACGAAGCTGAGGAGCAGATTGCGGAGCATCGGCTCGCCAACGAGCGGCATTGAACGGGGCGCCGCCCGGCGAGCGTCCAGATCTCGGACAACAAAGGTAGACCGACATGCAAACGGTGGTGAAGCGTGAAGCAACCGATGTCTCGTTGCTGCAGATTCTGCTGCTGTTTGCGCGGGTCGGCTTGACCAGCTTCGGGGGCGGGCTGTCCGCGTGGATCTATCGCGAGGTCGTCACACGGCGTGGCTGGCTGACAGATGCCGAGTTTCTCGGCGCACTCACGCTCGGGCAGATCCTGCCCGGTTCCAACGTGGTCAATCTGTCGATCTACGTGGGCTACCGGATGAAAGGCGCAATCGGCAGCGTAGTAGCGGTCACCTCGCTGCTCGTGCCGCCGATGGTTGCAATCGTGCTGCTCGCGACGATATTTCACGAGTTTGCCCAGCTTGCGTGGCTACATCGATTTCTCGAAGGGGTCGCCGCTGCTGCGGTCGGCATGACCGCGTCGGTAGGCTTTCGCACGGCGCGTACGCTGCTTGCTGACGAGTGCTGGCCGCTGCTGCTGATCCTGGCCGTGTTCCTCGCGGTCGGTGTCCTGCGCTGGCCGCTCGTGCCGGTCGCGATCGTCGCGGGTGCGGTCGGCCTGGTCGTTGCTTCGAGGGGCGGTTAGCATGCGCGACAATCTGTATTTGCAACTGATTGTCGTGTTTGTGCCGCTTTCGCTGCTGTCGCTTGGCGGCGGCCAGAGTATCGTCGCCGACATCAACCAGCAAGCCGTGGCGATTCACGGCTGGGTGACGCAGGCCGAGTTTGTCGATCTGTTTGCCATATCGCGGGCTGCACCCGGGCCTGGCGCGCTGCTGACTACGCTGATCGGCTGGAAAGCGGCTGGCTGGCCTGGCGCAGTCGTTGCGTCGTTAGCGCTGTTTGTCCCGTCGTCGGTCCTTGCGTACGGCGCGACGCTTGCGTGGACGCGGCACCATCAGCACCCGTGGCATCGAACGGCCGAGCGCGGACTTGCGCCTGTGGCGACCGGGCTGATCCTCGCGAGCGCGTTCTCTGTGCTGCGTTCGTCGTCCACGACGTGGATGATCTGGGGCCTCGCGGCCATCGCGCTGGTGGTGTTCGTGGCGCGGCCCAGGATGAATCCGCTCGTCGTGCTCTTTGCGGCTGGGCTCGTGCATGCCGGTCTCGGCGCGATGTTTTGAGGGGTGGATGTTCATGGAACTCTACGGCAGACGTAGTTCGATTAACGTGCAGAAAGTGCTCTGGTGCCTTGCCGAACTCAGTTTGATTGAAGGACGAGACTTTCAACGCATTGACGCGGGCCTGCAGTTCGGCGTGGTGAATACGCCCGAGTTCCTGGCGCTGAATCCGAACGGCCTCGTGCCTACGCTCGTCGACGGTGACGTTGTGTTGTGGGAGTCGAACACCATTGTTCGCTATCTTGCGTCATCACGAGGGGCGGGTGCATTGTTGCCGGTCGATCCGGCGGCACGTGCTGAAGTCGAGCGCTGGATGGACTGGCAACTGGGGACGCTTTGGGCGACGTTGCGGGTCGCGTTTCTGGGTCTCACGCGGGTGCCGGAAGCTGAGCGCAATTACGACGCGATCAAGACCTCGCATCGGGAAGCCGCTCGTCTGCTTCGAATTGCGGACGACGCGCTGTGCCACCGGCTCTTTCTCGCGCAGCGGCGTTTTACGGTCGCGGATATAGGCGTCGCGCTGGCTGCGGTGCGCTGGTTCGACCTGGCGGAGCAGTTCGCCGATGTTTTCGGGACCTACGCTGAACTGCCGTTCCTGAGGGACTGGCTGGGAAGAATGACCGATCGTCCGGCATATCGCGTGGCCGTGCGGCAATGACGACGGAGTGATGCGGTGCCGACGCGGCACACGTGTCGACCATTCGAACCGTTGTCGGCGCCGGCGGCGATGAGCTCGAAATGGCAGAGATGTAGAAAAGTAAAGTGTTGACATTACGCATTCGACAATCTAGACTCGATTTCATGGACCTTGATTAAAAGCCGGGCGTGTGTTTTTCAACTCTGAGTGGCGAACGCTTGGGCTTCCTGATGAACGAAAGGCCCAACGCCACTTGAGGCGCATGTCAATGCAGTGCAAGGAGCCGCAGAAAAGGACAACACCTCGTGCTTCGAACGGTTCAAGTCTTGAGGTCCGCAATGGCCTCGTGCGCTCGATAGCCAATTCGCGGCCAGGCGAGCTGCAAAGCAGGATGGTCAAAGCGGTTTGTCTGCAGGCACCCGTGCGGCGAGGCGCGCACGCGGCGGATAGCCAGACGCGGCATCGGCAGTAACTCAGCGATGCCGTTTCATCAGGCAAGTAGTAAAGGCTAATCAATAAAAATAGGCATCCTAATCATAAGAAGATTCCGGATCCGGGAGAGCCTGTGCAATCGCTAAGGCTATTTAAGATTGAAAACAATCAGGAGACGTCATGCGTCGTATTTCGAAGCTTGCGGTTCTTGTAGTCGTAGGAGCAGTTGCGCTGACCAGTGCTTCCTGGGCTAGTGCTCAGTCCCGTTACAAGCTTGTCAAGACAATCGATCTGCCAGGAAATGGAGGGCATGGCGATTGGGTGGCTTTCGATCCCCAGACTCATACCGCCTGGATCGTGCAGTCGCCCGACCACAATATCGTGGTCATTGATGCAGACAAGCTTGCCGTCAAGGCTGTGATCGGGGGCATCGAGGATGGTAACGGTATCGCCGTCGGCGACAAGTATGCGTTCGTTGCCGATGCCACCGCCAATAAACTGGTTGTCATCGACAAGAACATCTTGAAGCAGGTAGCGAGTGTCGACACTGGTGGCAAAAAATCCGATGGCGTGACGATAGACACGCAAAACGGCAAGGTTTTTGTTGCCAATGACGATAGCAATACCGAAACAGTATTCGAGGGTGATGCGCCATTCACGCGCATCGGCAACATTGAGCTGCGCCCTCAACCCGCCAAAGATGGTCCGGACGTCAACCTCTACGTACCGGGCCTGGATCGTATTTACCAGCCCGTCGACAATGTTGTCGACGTGATTGATCCGAACTCCAGTCAGGTCGTTGCGGTATGGGATTTCCATCTCAGGAAAGCGGCCAAGCCCATGGTTTACGACAGTCAGGCAGGGCATCTGATTATCGGTAGCCGCGACAAGAAAATACTGATCGTCGACCCAGACGGCAAGCTGGTCGACAGCATCCCTTTCGAGGGCGGCGATATCGATCAAATTGCTGTAGACGTGGCGGCCCGCCGGGTCTTCGTTGGCGACAAGATTGGAAGCGCTGAGGTAGTCGATCTCGACGCGAAGCAGGTGGTCGATCATCTGAAGACCGAAAAGAACGCGCACACATTGGCCGTCGATCCGGCCACCCACCGCATCTTTGTATATCTCGACACCAGCAACAAGGTTGCCGTGTACGAACCTGTTTGACCGGATTTTTGTTGGACGGAGGCGACCAGATAATTCACGAGGGAAGCGCCGCCGACGTCATGAATGATTAGCAATCCGTTATTGTTCGAATATTTCTGAAATGTAATTAGTATAACTATATAAAATGGAGATTATTGATGAAAAAAATAGCCATTTCTAGCGTCGCCTTGGGGATGCTGGTTGTTGCGTCTGCTGCTCAGGCGCAAAGTAGCATCACGCTTTACGGTGAACTCGATAACGCGATTGCTTACTACAACAATACCGGACATGCCTCCCTCGTCGAGCTGCAAGGTGCCGACCTGACGGCCAACCAGTGGGGCATGAAGGGGGTAGAAGATCTGGGTAATCGTTTTCAGGCAATTTTCAACCTCGAAAACGGGTTTAACATTAATTCGGGAAAACTGAGTCAAGGCGGCCGCCTGTTTGGCAAAAATGCATGGGTTGGGGTCAACAGCGATGTCTTCGGGAAAATCACCGTCGGTCGTCAGTTGGACACGACCGTCGATCTGGTTCAACCGCTGACCGCCGACGTTTACGGACCCGCGTTTACCACTCCCGGAGACGCCGACAACAATGACAATACATTTCGCCTGCAAAACGCCATCAAGTACACCAGTCCGACTTATGCTGGTCTACAGTTTGAACTGATGTACGCCCTGGGAGGCGTAGCGGGTAGTGCGTCATCACAGGAATCTTCCTCGGCTGCGCTTGCGTACACTCATGGCGCCTTCAGCGTGGCGGCTGGATTTGTCTTTGCCAGGAATGATGGCCCGGGCGGTGTCGGTACGGCCGACCAGACTCAGAACAGTTCGGTTACGCCGCTATATGGCGATGCCGCGTTTGTGGGTTCGCGCCTGATAACCCACGTCGCGGCCCAGTACGTCTGGAACAAACTGACTGCTAACGTGCGCTATAGCAATGCGCAATGGAAACCCTACGCCATCCACGCTGCGTTTAATCAGAAAGAAACCTTTAACACCGGTGCGGCCTCTCTCGATTATCAGGTGACACCAGCACTCGCGTTAAACATCGGCTACACCTACACGAAGTCAACCGGCGGTTCATCGGCAACCTACAACAACGTGGCCGCTGGAATGGAGTACAGCCTGTCCAGGCGCACTACGCTTTACGCAATCGGTGGCTACTCACACGCTCATGGAACCACCTTCAGCCAGGATGGCAGTCACATCGTATCGGCGGGTGGGACGGTGGGAGATCTGGAGTCGAGTTCGGGTACACCCAATCAGGTTGCGCTCATATTCGGGCTGACAACCAAGTTCTGATGATTCTGTGGAAAGAGGGCGCACCGCCTCAGTGATGAACACTCCTCGTCAAATTGGGGCCAATCCGATGGTTCGGCTTCGCGCATAAGTGACATGACAATAGGAGTTGGCCGGATTTAGTCGGACTCGCAGTTTTCTGGCTAACGTCCAGTCTGTAGATC
The DNA here is from genome assembly GCF_050436565.1 of Paraburkholderia sp. GAS42. Classification (NCBI taxonomy): domain Bacteria; kingdom Pseudomonadati; phylum Pseudomonadota; class Betaproteobacteria; order Burkholderiales; family Burkholderiaceae; genus Paraburkholderia; species Paraburkholderia sp. GAS42. The sequence goes on from NZ_JBNDML010000011.1 coordinate 51,656, forward strand.
GATCAGACAATTGGACGAACAGGCATGGAACACGGGACCGCCGGGCGCTGCGGTCCAACGCGCAGCTGGATTGGTCAGCGAAATGTTCCTTGCTAGCGTTGCAGGTTCCAGCGACGCTGTTACGGCCTGCCCATCAGTATCATTCTCGTCGAGCGTCGCCAGATACTCGCGCGCCGCACCGCACTGCTGGGCCCTTCGCCGGGACTCCAGTCGATTGTTTCAGTCCCGGCGATACCTTGGGTGCGATTGGCGTCGGCCTTGATGACACTGGCGTCGATCGCGAAGTCGCTGTGTGTCAGGAAGGTGGTTGTCAATTGAGTGGGAATGAGCGGACGTTTCCGGCGGACAGCGATGCCTGTCGGGTAACGCGATAAAACGAGGCCGCGGGCCCCGTTTTTATCGGGCGCGCGCGTGCAGTTGCGGCAAAGTGGGGAAAGAGGCCGCTCGGGCGGCGAACGCCCTGAGAACGCGTGCGGTGCAGGAGTGTTCAGCGCACTGATAGATGTGCCGTGGCGCTACCCGCCTGAGTGCATCGGCGTTTTGTCGTTTCCGGACGCTGCCGTTTGGGGCGTGCGCTTACCGGTACCGCTTAATCTGTCAGACGAATACCGAACAACGTTGCTTGCGACTGGCGAACGCGTTGCGCTTCGCGATGACGCGCTTCGTACGAGTAATCGGAATCCAGCGGAAGATGATGCGACGCGAAAAGGTCGCTAACCTTTTGAAAGAGTGCGAAAAGATAGCTCATGATGTTTCCCGGTTGAAGGCTGATTCGAGGGTTTTCCCTTGGATGCAATAATAGGGTTTTCCCTGATAAAAAGCGAGCGGAAAATAGTCTTCCCGGTGTGGCCGACCGCCGCATGCCTTAGCCACGCACTCGCGCGCGCAACGCCATTTCAGCAGTCCACCCGTTCACAGATACCGTTTGTGCTCGTCTTCGCCTTATCTATTCTTCGAGGCGAGCCGAAATGAGGCAGATCCGCGAGACGCCAGAGATAAGGCGCGGCCCGACGGTCGGCAATGCAAACAAGACCGAAGGAGCGGGCGGCTTCGACAATCGTCTCTACGGAACAGGCGCAGGAAGCAACAGGTAACCTGTCGCCGGATGCGCTGGCGCGTGAAGAGAATGTCGTCGTCGCTGCAATCTGGCCCGAATGGATTTGCCGCGAACCTATCTGGCAACGTCGAGATTTTTCGGCTTCTGAGGCAGCTTGAACTTGCCTCAAATACTGTATAAATGTACAGTACACGAGGGGTGGGATGGAGCGTGCAAGCGCCATTCCGGATGCAGAAAACAGTCGCTCGGAGCCGCGCAAGGAAGCTTTAGAGTCGTTGCAGTGAGGTATCCGACATTGGCATTCCAGACTTTTCGTACGGCACGGGGGCAACCGGAAATCGTATCAGGTCAGGTTGCGTTGCCAGGAATCGAACCGGTACCGAACTCCACAGATGCGTTATTTTTTGCTATTTACCCGGATTCCAAGACTGCTACACATATCGCGAGGATCGCCGAGGCGTTGCGTGGTAACTACAGGCTGCAAGGTAAACCGCTTTTGACCGGGCGGTTTCACGTAACGTTGTTCTCGCTTGGCGTTTATGCGAATGGCTTGCCGCCGGAACTCGTGGCGGCCGCGCTCCGAGTGGGCGAGGCCATTGCCGCGCCGACTTTTGATGTTGCGTTCGACATGGCAACGGATTTCGGCACCTCGCTGCCTCGTCGGCCCGTGGTCCTGACGGGCAGCGACGGGCCCGGCACATTGACCGCTTTTCGCGAGGTGCTCGGCGCGGGGCTGAACAGGGTAGGCTTGCTGAGCAGAGCGGGTGCCTCCTACCGGCCGCACGTAACACTGCTCTATGACAGTCATGCTGGCGGACGGCCGCGCCTCTGTAAAGTCGTGGAGCCCGTCAGATGGACCGGACGCGAATTTGTGCTGGTACACAGCCTGGTCGGGAAAAAGCGCCACGTGCCGATTGGACGATGGCAATTGCTGCCGGCGTCCGACGAAAGTGCGCCGGAACTGGATGGAGCGCCGTGCCACTAACGTGGCCAGAGCGGACGAATGGCGTTACTCGTTTTAGCTGAGCCGGGTCCCCCGCGCACACGACCTTTTAGGAACACCAGGATGCATCGACATTGCCTTGCCGCCATCGTGCTCCTGTTCACGAGCGCTTCCGCCGTCGCCGCCGACATCGACTGCAAGAACCCGATGAATCAGGCCAGCATGAATATGTGCGCCAGCCGCGACTTCAAGGCGTCCGATAAGAAACTCAACGAGACTTACAGAGCGTTGTCGACGAAAAGCAGCCGGGCCGGCCGCGACAAGCTGCAAAAGGCGCAACGGGCGTGGCTCGCGTGGCGGGATGCGCAATGCGAATTCAACACGCTGGGTAGCGTGGATGGAAGCGTTCATCCGATGGTTCATGCGGCCTGCCTCGACCAGCTCACGCAGGCCCAGACAAAGCTGCTCAGCGAGCAGTTGCACTGCCAGGAGGGAGACATGTCTTGCGGAAACCAGTAGCCATCGGCAATGGCGCACGCCAGTTTTGCACGACATGCCGCTCGGGGGCACCCGCGCATAGCACGCGCGCCCGCCGGATGGCCAATCCGTAACCGAGGAATTCATCGGATCGATGCCGGAACTTCCTTCCAGCACCCTGCTAGAATGCCTGAGCCTCAACGTGCTGGATTGCTGATGAGATTGCTTGATGCATTGGTCGAACAACGCATTGCCGCTGCGGCCGCGCGTGGTGAGTTCGACGATTTACAGGGTGCCGGCCTGCCGCTGGCGCTCGACGATGACGCTCTTGTCCCTGAAGAAGTACGCGTCGCGAACCGGATTCTGAAGAACGCGGGCTTCGTGCCGCCGGCGGTCGAACAGCTGCGGGCGCTGCGCGACCTGCAGAATGAACTGACAGCTGTCAGTGACAGCGCCAGGCGCTGCCGTCTTCAGGCAAAAATGCTCGCGCTCGATATGGCGCTCGAATCCCTGCGCGGCTGCCCGATGGTTGTGCCGCGAGAATATTGCCGGCGCATCGCCGAAAGGCTGTCGGAGCGCGCTCTGACCGACGGTGCCAGCGAGGTAGCCTCGTCGTGAGCGAGCCTGTCCCGGATCCCGCTTCAAATGAACGCGATCGCCATTTCATGTCCCTCGCTCAGGCCGCTGCCGAAGCGGCGCGAGCCGCAGGCGAGGTGCCCGTCGGTGCGGTTCTCGTCCGTGGCGACGAAGTCATCGCGACAGGCTTCAATCATCCAATCAGCGGGCACGATCCTTCGGCGCATGCCGAGATGGCCGCACTGCGCTCTGCGGCGCAGGCGCTCGAAAACTACCGGCTGCCCGGCTGCGAACTTTTTGTCACGCTCGAACCCTGTCTGATGTGTGCTGGCGCGATCATGCATGCGCGTATCGCGCGCGTCGTGTTCGGCGCACGCGATCCGAAAACAGGCGCGTGTGGCAGCGTTGTCGACGCGTTCGCGAATCCACAGTTGAATCACCACACGACGGTAACCGGCGGCGTGCTCGAAGACGAATGCGGCGCGGCGCTCAAAACCTTCTTCGCGGACCGGCGGCGCGCGAGTCGCGAAGCCCGTTCAGCCCGCGCAGAAGCGGCGGCTGTGGCCGGAACCACATCCACGCCGGCCGAACCGCGTTAATCTGGGCCGTCTCCACCAGACCGTTCACCTATTTCGACTATGACCGTGCATCGCACCATCGAACTGATCGCGCCCTCGGGCTATCCGCATGATCCGGTTGTCGTTCATCGCGCGCTTGGCCGGTTGCGCCAGCAAGGGCATCACGTGGTGGGTGTGCACGCGACCGAGCGGCGCTTTCAGCGCTTCGCCGGCACGGACGGTGAACGCGCAGCGGAACTCAACCGGCTCGCCGACAGGTCCCAGAAGCTGCCCGACATCGTGTTGACCGTGCGCGGCGGCTACGGTGCGGTGCGCATCCTGCACGGTCTCGATTACGAAGGTTTGCAGCGACGCCTGTCGGATCAGCCGGTGGCGCTCGTCGGTCATAGCGATTTCACGGCGGTCCAGATGGCGTTGCTGGCGCGTTCGGGTTTGACGACCTTCGGCGGCCCGATGCTGATGAGTGACTTCGGCGCGGAGAAAGTCAGTGACTTCACGATGCAGCACTTCTGGGACGCGCTGTCGAAACCGTCCTTTACAGTGACAAGTCGCGTCCCGCAGGCTCAGCCCGTCGACGTCAGCGGTACGCTGTGGGGCGGCAATCTGGCGGTGCTGGCTTCGCTGATCGGCACGCCGTATTTGCCGCCTGTCGAGAACGGCATTCTCTTCCTGGAAGACATCAACGAGCAGCCGTTCCGCGTTGAACGGCTGATCTATCAACTACACCTGTCGGGCATTCTCGCGCGCCAGCGGGCGCTCGTGCTCGGCGATTTCTCGGGCGGCAGATCGTTCGATTACGACAACGGCTACGACCTGGACGCGATGATCGAGCAGGTTCGCTCGGTGATCGGTATCCCGGTGATCACAGGCCTTCAGTTCGGACATGTCGAGGACATGTTGACGCTGCCGGTGGGCGCTGATGCGCGTCTCGAGGCAGACGGGCAGGGGTTCAGTCTGACGGTTTCCGGATACCCGCACCTCACCTGACGTTCAACCCGCCGGGAACAGGGGAGCGGGTTTTTGCCCGCTTTAATTTTTAGCGTAAAACGCAACTAACTGTCCTGTTTTAAGCCGTCTGGAACAACACATAGCACATCGCAGAAGGAAGAAGTTGTTGACAAAAAATGAGCCAACAAAGCCATCTGTGTCGTGGTTAAACCCTTCAGAAACCCGCTTCTTCCGCGCTTTGGCGCTTTCGACAGGGTCCTGCTTCATGCGTCGCACCCAGGGATTGTCACTAATTCGATCTAAAAATTGTTGACAATATTTATGTCCATCCTAAGATGACCAACATAGTGAGACACACATCATGTCCGAACACACATCCGCAGCGTCCACTGGCACCAAACCCGAAGCGATCGCCGAGCGCGTCCGCGCCGCGATCCTCGAGCACCGGCTTTCGCCAGGCGCCAAGCTGACCGAAGCGCAGCTCTGCGAGGTGTTCGGCGTGAAGCGCGGACCGATCCGTCAGGCGCTTGCGCTACTCGCGACCGACCGGCTTGTCGATCTCGAGCCGAATCGCGGTGCGTTCGTCGCGAGTCCGTCGCTGCAGGAAGTCCACGAGGTCTTCGAGATGCGTCGCATCATTGAACTTGCGGTCGTCGAAAAGATTTGCACCGGGCACGGAATGCGCCGGTTGAAAAGCATGAGCGGCATGATCGGCCGCGAGCGCAAGGCGTTCGAAACGCGTGATTTCCCCGCGTGGATCCGTCTGTCCGGCGAGTTCCATACCGAGCTTGCATCGCTGACGGGCAACACGGTGCTGTGTGACTGTCTGAACGGCCTCGTCGCGCGTTCGACACTGATTTCGGCACTGTACGAATCGCTGGGTCGAAGCCCCTGTTCGTTCGAAGATCACGAAGCGATTCTTGCCGCGCTCGGCGCGGGCAATGCTACGGAGGCCGCGGCCCTGATGTCGCGCCATCTGCAAAGCGTCGAACTGAAGATGCTCGACCGGCCGGCAAACGGCGCGGCCGATCTGCACGAGATATTTGGCTCGCGGGCTGGCAAGTCAGCGTAAGCCGGAAAGATGACACCGGGCGCGCCCGCCAGAGGCCGCGCCGCACTGAATGTGAAGTGAGTCGAGTAGATGCGCGCCATCGGTCCTGCGATGACGCGCAGTGCTCGCCACGCTCTCGAAACGTTTGGGCACGGGTCCGCGGCTCGTTCCGAACGATAAACACAAGTACGTAAGTACGGAGACACCGCGGACCGCATGCGAAGGCTGCTCACCGGAACGAAAACCGGCGCGCTTCGCAGACGGGTTTCAGTTCCCCTCATTCAGTGTTCGACGGTTTCATCTCAAGGAGGAGTCATGGCTCAGTTCAGCGCAGCACCGGGCAATCCCGCCATCCCTGCATTCGAAGACGACGCCGGTAGCGGCGACCCGTCCATGCCCGCGGGCTACAGCGAACGTCTGTACAACGAAGATCTTGCGCCGCTGCGTCATCAAACGTGGAGCGCGTACAACATCTTCGCGTTCTGGATGTCGGACGTGCATAGCGTTGGTGGTTATGTGTTCGCGGGCAGTCTGTTCGCGCTCGGCCTGACAAGCTGGCAGGTGCTGATTGCGCTGCTCGTCGGCATCGGATTCGTCAACGTGCTGTGCAACCTGATCGCGAAACCGAGCCAGCAGAATGGCGTGCCTTACCCGGTCGCGTGTCGCGCGACGTTCGGGGTACTCGGCGCGAATGTGCCAGCGGTGATTCGTGGACTGATCGCGGTCGCGTGGTATGGCATCCAGACTTATCTTGCGTCGAGCGCGCTCGTGATCGTCGTGCTCAAGTTCTTCCCGCAGATGTTGCCGTACGCGGACGTGCATCATCATGGCTTCATGGGCCTGTCGACCATCGGCTGGGCCGGCTTCATGCTCCTGTGGGTACTCCAGGCACTGGTGTTCTGGCACGGCATGGAAACGATCAAGAAGTTCATCGACTTCGCCGGCCCAGCCGTGTACGTCGTGATGTTCATTCTGGCCGGCTATATGGTGTGGCGCGCGGGTTGGCAAAACATCGGCATCAATCTAGGCGGCGTGAAGTATCACGGCATGGAAGTCGTGCCGGTGATGATTACCGCGATCTCGCTGGTGGTGTCGTACTTCTCCGGGCCGATGCTGAATTTCGGCGACTTCTCGCGCTACGGCAAGAGCTTTCGCAGCGTGAAGCGCGGCAATTTCTGGGGCTTGCCGGTCAACTTCCTCGCGTTCTCGCTGGTCACAGTGATCACGACTGCGGCGACGCTGCCAGTGTTCGGTGAGCTGATCACCGATCCGGTCGAAACGGTCGGTCGCATCGACTATCCGATGGCTGTCATCCTCGGTGCGCTGACCTTCACGATCGCGACGATCGGGATCAACATCGTGGCGAATTTTGTCTCGCCGGCGTTCGACTTCTCGAACGTGGCGCCGCGTCTTATCAGCTGGCGTGCAGGCGGGATGCTGGCGGCGGTGGCGTCGATTTTCATCACGCCGTGGAACCTGTTCAATAACCCTGCTGTAATCCACTACACGCTCGACGTACTGGGCAGCTTTATTGGACCGCTGTATGGTGTGCTGATCGTCGACTTCTACCTCGTGAAGCGTCAGAAGATCAAGTTGAACGATCTTTACACGATGTCGGAAAAGGGCGCGTACTGGTATCGCAACGGCGTGAACTACACGGCAGTTGCCGCGTTGCTGCCGGCGGCGGCGATTGCGGTTGCGTGCGTGCTCGTGCCGGGCATGAACGGTATGGCGAATTTCTCGTGGTTCATTGGCGCGCTGCTTGGCGCCGGGTTCTATCGCGCACTCGTGCGCAGTAAGTGACGCTGCAGCAAGGAGTCGATATGCGTATCAAGCTCATCAATCCCAACACGACGCAACGGATGACGGAGGCAATGGGCCGCTGCGCACGCGACGTCGTCGCGCCGGGCACGGAACTGGTTGCGGTCAGCCCGACGATGGGACCGCCGTCGATCGAGGGCTACTACGACGAAGCGCTTGCGACGCCTGGCCTGCTTGCCGAGATCGAGGCGGGCGAACGTGAGGGCTTCGACGGCTACGTGATCGCATGCTTCGGCGATCCCGGGTTATACGCGGCGCGCGAGCTGGCGCGCGGACCGGTGATCGGCATCGCCGAAGCTGCGATGCATGCGGCGAGCGTGCTGGCGCCGGGCTTCTCGGTTGTGACGACGTTGTCGCGCACCTGCGGCATGGCCTGGCATCTTGCCGAGCGCTACGGCATGAAGCGCTTCTGCCGCAACGTGCGCGCGACGGATGTCGCCGTGCTCGAACTCGATCGGCCCGGTTCGGCGGCGCGCCGCATCATTCTCGACGAATGCCGACGGGCGCTCGAAGAAGATGGCTCGGACGCGATCGTGCTCGGTTGTGCGGGCATGGCCGAACTGTGCGCGGAAATCGAGGACGCGCTGGGTGCGCCGGTCGTGGAAGGCGTTACTGCGGCGGTCAAATGGGTCGAGGTGCTGGTGTCGCTGCGTCTGCGTACGGCAAAGCGCGGCGACTACGCGCGCCCGCTGGCGAAGCGCTACGACGGCGAGTTCGCGCGGTTTAGCCCGACCGGTGAGGACGGTGCGGGCATTGCTGGTTACGGCGCCGCGAACATTGCCGGCGTAGGGGTAAACGTGGGCTCCATGAATGGCGAGGCGGCGCCCACGCCACAAGCGCACATACATTCCCTCTGACCCGCACTATCTGCCCGGATGTATGGGCGCATCCGGGTGTTTTCGCTACACTGACTTCGTCCTGGCGGCAGGACAGCAACGCGGTTTTAGCCGCTTTGCGCCCGCCGCCCCCGCGAATTCCCGTCGCAACGTCACTACCCAGTTTTCGTCAAACCATGCCACTCGATTCGAACTACCCGCGTGATCTGATCGGCTACGGCCGCCATCCGGTGCAGGCGAACTGGCCCGGGCGCGCCCGCGTCGCTGTGCAGTTCGTGCTCAATTACGAAGAGGGCGGCGAGAATTGCGTGCTGCATGGCGATCCGGGTTCGGAGCAGTTCCTGTCGGAAATCGTGGGCGCGGCTGCGTATCCGTCGCGTCACATGAGCATGGAGTCGATCTACGAGTACGGTTCGCGAGCGGGCGTGTGGCGCATCCTGCGTGAGTTCGAAAAACGTCAGTTGCCCCTGACGGTGTTTGGTGTCGGCATGGCGATCGAACGTCATCCGGACCTCGCGCGCGCGTTCGTCGAGCTTGGGCACGAGATTGCGTGTCACGGCTATCGCTGGATCCACTATCAGGACGTGCCGCCGGAGAAGGAAGCGGAGCACATGCGTCTTGGCATGGAAGCCATCGCGCGCGTCACCGGTGAGCGTGCGCTCGGCTGGTACACCGGTCGCGACAGCCCCAATACGCATCGACTGGTCGCTGAATACGGCGGCTTCCTGTACGACTCGGACTACTACGGCGATGACCTGCCGTTCTGGATGGACGTCGAGGTGACGGGCGGCGAAAAGGAACCGCAACTGATCGTTCCGTATACGCTCGATACCAACGACATGCGTTTTGCGAGCCCGCAGGGCTTCAACACAGCCGATCATTTTTTCACGTACCTGCGCGACGCATTCGACGTGCTCTACGAAGAAGGCGACGAAGCACCGAAGATGCTGTCGATCGGCATGCACTGCCGGCTGCTTGGCCGGCCGGGCCGCTTCCGTGCGCTCCAGCGTTTTCTCGATCATATCGAGCAGCACGATCGCGTCTGGGTGACGCGTCGCGTCGACATCGCGCGTCACTGGCACGAACACCATCCTTACCAGCAGAACAACCACGGGGAAGCGGCATGAAGGCCATGCAATACACCCTCGATCAACTCAATCACATTTCGACCGACGCCTTCGTTGCGGCGTTGTCGGGCATTTTTGAACACTCGCCATGGGTGGCCGAAGTGGCCGCTACACAGCGACCGTATGCCGACATCGATGCGTTGCATCACACGATGTCGAACGCGGTCGAAACCGCCGGCGAGGAGAAGCAGCTTGCGCTGATCAACGCCCACCCGGAGCTTGCGGGTAAAGCCGCTGTGCGCGGTGAGCTCACAGCGGAATCGACGCGCGAGCAGAGCGGCGCCGGCCTCGCGCAATGTACGCAGGAAGAATTCGACAAGCTGTTGCGCCTGAACCTGGCCTATCGCGAGAAGTTCGGCTTTCCGTTCATTCTCGCGGTGCGCGGCTACGACCGTCACGGCATCATTGCGAACTTCGAGGCGCGCGTGAACAACAGCCGCCCGGACGAACTGCGCGCAAGCCTCGACCAGATCTATCGCATCGCCCGCTTCAGACTCGACGACCTGATCGACGCGTAAGTGCATCACGTCGCTCGCGCCGAAGCGCGTCTGTACCAGCAGGCACTAACAGAAACCAAGGAAGACTACGATGGCACTCCCGATTCTCGATCCTAACGCTCCCGATTTCACGCGTCGCTATGTGAACCTGGCGGATCCGCGTCTGGGCGCACAGGCGCTCGAAACCAGCGACGATTTCTTCGCGCCGAAGGAGCGCATGCTAAATCCGGAGCCGGCTGTCTTCATTCCGGGCAAGTACGACGATCACGGCAAGTGGATGGATGGCTGGGAAACGCGTCGCAAGCGTGTCAGCGGCTACGACTGGTGCATTGTGAAACTCGCGCGCCCAGGCGTGATCAAGGGCCTCGACATCGACACGAGCCATTTCACCGGCAACTTCCCGCCGGCGGCATCGGTTGAAGCAGCGCGCGTGGTGGACGGCACGCCGAACCAGTCCACGCAATGGACCGAAATCGTTCCGTCGATGACGCTGCAGGGCAACAGCCATCATTACGTCGATGTCGCCGATGCGAATGCGTTTACGCATCTGCGCATCAACATCTATCCGGACGGCGGCGTCGCGCGTCTGCGTGTGTACGGCCAGCCGCAGGTCGACTGGGCGGGCGCGAGCCGCACGGAGCAGTTCGATCTGGCCGCGATGGAAAACGGCGCGTACCTCGTTGCCGCGAACAACCAGCATTTCGGCGCGGCGTCGACGATCCTGATGCCGGGCCGCGGTGTGAATATGGGCGACGGCTGGGAAACGCGTCGACGTCGCGAGCCGGGTAACGACTGGGCGATCGTCGCGCTCGCACAACCCGGCGTGATAAAAAAAATCGAGGTCGACACGGCGCACTTCAAGGGCAACTATCCGGATCGCTGCTCGATCCAGGCTGCGTACGTGACGGGCGGCACGGACAGTTCGCTGGTGACGCAGGCGATGTTCTGGCCGGTCCTGCTCGGCGAACAGAAGCTGCAGATGGACAAGCAGCATTACTTCGAAAGCGAAGTCACTGCGCTCGGCCCGGTTACGCACGTGCGTTTTAACATCATTCCGGACGGCGGCGTATCGCGTCTGCGTCTGTGGGGCACGCTCGCATCATGAAAACGCTCACCATCGAACCGCTGACGCGCGAAGCGTTCGCCCCGTTCGGCGACGTGATCGAACTCGAGGGCGCGAAGCAGATCCCGATCAACCTCGGCACGACGATCCGCTTTCACGATCTCGCGAAAGTGGACGTGACGGACGAGGGCGGTCGCACGCTCGTCAATCTGTTTCGAGGACAGCCGCGCGCGCTGCCGTTCGAAGTGAAGATGCTCGAGCGGCATCCGCTCGGCAGCCAGGCGTTCGTGCCGTTGAACGACAAGCCGTATCTGGTCGTCGTCGCGCCGGCGGGCGAACTGGATCCTTCGGAGATCCGCGCTTTCGTCACGAGCGGCTGGCAAGGCGTGAACTACGCGAAGGGCGTCTGGCATCATCCGCTGATCGCGCTTGGCGACGTGAGCGATTTTATCGTCGTCGATCGTGGCGGCGATGGGCTCAACCTCAACGAGCAGGACCTGGCCGAGTCGCTCTGGCTGATCGAAGATGCATTGAGCGCGGTTTCGGTTTGACTGCCTGAACAGCTCGACGCTGCAAAAAGAAAAACCCACGGCATAGTTCGTGGGTTTTTTGTTTGCTGAGTCAGCCGGGGCCTGAATTCCGCCACGTTTCCCAAGCAGCGAGCGGCCGATGATTTCCCGCGAAGGTTCGGCTGGCTGAACATCGAGTCTTATTGCGCGGGCTCGTTCGATGCACGCTGCTCGGCGAGGATGTCCTCAAGCGTGCGCCCGTGCCCGTGAGCAACGACTTTCAGGTCATAGCCGGCTGCCTCCAGCAAGCGGATATAAGGCACAAAATCACCTATCAATCCGTAGCCTGTGGGCTGCATCAATGGCCAACAGTGCCAAAAATGTAGCCCAGGGGACACAAAAATAAGTGTTCGTGCCCCGGGGCATAAATGAAAACGGGCCTTCGCTCGCGCGAAGGCCCGTCCTGATGTCGAACATCGGGAACACTAAAAGCCGAGATCCGTCAGCCCTCCGTCATCGCCCATTACTTCACCGCACCGCCCTGAAACCAGGCGGCGATTTTCTGCCGCTCGTCGTCGGTCATATGCGTGACGTTGCCAAGCGGCATCGCCTTCAGCGTCACCGCCTGCTGATAAATGCGCTGCGCGTTCTGCGAGATTTCGTCCGGCGTATCGAACAGCACGCCAGCCGGCGCGCTGCCCATCATCGTCGGATGTGCCGAGTGGCACGCGACGCATCGTTGCTGCAACACCGGCTGGATATCCGCGACCTTGACGACCGGCGCGTTTGCGGCCTGCGCCTGCGCGACCACTGGCTTCGGCATCGTCCAGACGAGCGCGACGAACATCAGCGCAATGCCGACCAGCGGCAGATACCACAGCACCTGGCCGCGATGACGCATCACGAAGAACTGACGGATCAGCGCACCGGCCAGCATGATCACGACGAGCACGGCCCAGTTGTACGGATGCGTGTATGTCATCGCGTAGTGGTTCGACAGCATCGCGAACACGACGGGCAGCGTCACATAGGTGTTGTGCACCGAGCGCTGCTTGCCGCGTTTGCCGTAGATCGGGTTCGGCACTTCGCCCTTGAGCATCGCGTCGACCATCTTGCGTTGCCCTGGAATAATGACAAAGAACACGTTCGCCGACATGATCGTTGCGAGCATCGCGCCCATGATCAGATAAGCCGCGCGGCCTGCGAAGATGTGGCAGGCAAGCCAGGCGGCGATCAGCACGTAAATGCCGACGCAGATGCCGAGCACGCTGTCCTTGTTGCCCAGCAGACGGCACAGCGAGTCATAGACAATCCAGCCCGCCGCGAGAAAACCGAGCGCCGAAAAGATCGCGACGACCGGTCCCATATCGAGCACGTTTTTGTCGATGAGGTACGTGTTCGGCGCGAACAGGTACAGCACGGTGAAAAGACCAAAGCCCGAGAGCCACGTCGTGTACGACGGCCACTTCGACCAGTGCAGGTCTTCAGGCATCTCCGGCGGAGCGACCGTGTACTTCTGCATGTTGTAGAAGCCCCCGCCATGCACGTGCCACAGTTCACCGAACACGCCGCGACGACGCTGGTTCGGATCAGTCGGCGGTTTCAGACTGTTGTCGAGCGCGACGAAGTAAAACGATTCGCCAATCCAGGCGATCGCAGCGATAACGTGAAACCAGCGAATCGCGAGATTCAGCCAGTCGGTAATAAAGCCTTCCATGAAACGCCTCCACTTCTCATTCGTTGGCGCGTAGCGCCTTGCTGTTCGATTCGACGGCGTTTTGCAGGTGCGTCTCCAGGCATCTGCAAAACGGCGGTAACGCGGCTCGTTGCTGGCTGGTTCAGTTGATTCGCGGCGCGGTGCGGGGATGTGCGGCGTTCACCGTTGCCGCCAGTTCGGATCCGCTTACCGCCTGTGTGCCCACGCGTCGATGCAACCTTGTTCACCTTAGCTGCCGCGATACGTACTCCATGACCACGGCGACACCAGCAGCGGCACATGCCAGTGCGCGCCGGCATCGGCAACGCCAAAACGCAGCACGACGCGATCGACGAAACGCGGTTCGGGCGCTTTCGTGCCGATCGAGGCGAAGTAATCGCCGGCATGGAACACGAGTTCGTATTCGCCGGTGACGAGTGCCTCGCCTTCGAGCAGCGGCGTGTCGCAACGGCCGTCGTGATTGGTGGTGGTAGTTTTGATCGCGCGGCGGGTGTCGCCGGAGAGCGCGAAGAGTTCGACCTTGATGCCGGCGCCGGGACGGCCGTTCGCGGTGTCGAGCACGTGGGTAGTGAGCTTGCCCATTCGCAGTTTTCCTTGTGTAAATTGCGAGTTTCAGCGGCGGCCCGATCCAGAATACGTTGCGGCGGATCGAGGCTCCACGTCAGTGGCTACATACCCGTCGGCGAATTGAAGCGAGCGCCGTGGCAGCCATTGTAAAAAGGATGTCGCATTCGCGCGTGCCCGATAGGAAAGATAATACCTGGCGCATGAACATACGCCGTCCGAGCTTGCTGGATACGGGTTTCCCCTCACACGCCGAGACCTGAACCGATCCTGCCGGCACCAAAATTGACCGATATATTGAGTTTGTGAAGACAAGTATGGCGACTGGGCGAATTGCCAGCGCAATTTTGGCCGTTGAAGGTTACGCCATGCGCAGCGTGCTGTGCATCCCGAAGACGGCGCAGTACGCTGGGTAACCGGGCCAACGACGTTCGAAGAGGACGCGGCGGCGCGGAAAGCGTGCTGGCCGCATCGCGTTCGAACGGTTTTAACCTCGCGGGAATCGGGAGACACGAATGACGATGCAACAACCGAATGGGCAGCGCGGCCGGACGATGCTGGTGAAGCACGCCGACGTGCTGGTCACGATGGATGGCGCCAGGCGCGAACTACGCGACGGCGGCCTCTATATCGAAGACAACCGGATCGTCGCGGTAGGGCCGACGGACGATCTGCCGGACACCGCGGACGAAGTGTTCGACATGCGCGGGCATCTGGTGATCCCGGGGCTCATCAACACGCATCACCACATGTATCAAAGCCTGACGCGGGCCATTCCGGCCGCGCAGGACGCCGAGCTGTTCGGCTGGCTGACGAATCTGTACAAGGTATGGGCGAATCTGACGCCCGGGATGATCGAGGTGTCGACGCTGACAGCCATGGCCGAGCTGCTGCTCTCGGGTTGCACGACCTCGAGCGATCATCTGTATATCTACCCGAACGGCAGCCGGCTCGACGACAGCATCGTGGCGGCGCAGCGGATCGGCATGCGTTTTCATGCGAGCCGCGGCAGCATGAGCGTCGGACAGAAGGATGGCGGATTGCCGCCGGATTCGGTGGTCGAGAAGGAAGCGGACATCCTGAAGGATACGCAGCGCCTCATCGAGACGTATCACGACGATGGACGTTACGCGATGTTGCGAATGGTCGTCGCACCGTGTTCGCCGTTCTCCGTGAGCCGCGACTTGATGCGCGAGTCCGCGACGCTCGCGCGGCAGTATGGTGTTTCGTTGCACACGCATCTGGCCGAGAATGTCAATGACATCGCCTACAGTCGCGAGAAGTTCGGTATGACGCCGGCGGAGTACGCGGAAGACCTCGGTTGGGTCGGGCATGACGTGTGGCACGCGCATTGTGTGCAGCTCGACGACGCGGGCATCGCACTGTTTGCGCGAACCGGAACGGGCGTCGCGCATTGTCCGTGTTCGAACATGCGCCTGGCGTCAGGCATCGCGCCGGTGAAGAAGATGCGGCTTGCGGGTGTGCCGGTCGGGCTGGGCGTCGATGGATCCGCGTCGAACGATGGCGCGCAGATGGTCGCTGAGGTGCGTCAGGCGTTGCTGCTTCAGCGCGTCGGTTTTGGTCCCGATGCGATGACCGCGCGCGAAGCGCTTGAAATCGCGACGCTCGGTGGCGCGAAGGTGTTGAATCGGGATGACATCGGCTCGCTGGCGCCAGGCATGGCCGCAGACTTTGTGGCGTTCGACCTGCGCCAGCCATTGTTTGCTGGTGCGTTGCATGATCCGGTTGCCGCGCTGGTGTTCTGCGCGCCTTCGCAGGTTGCGTATAGCGTGATTGGCGGGAAAGTGGTGGTGAAGGACGGCGTATTGACGACAGTCGAACTCGGAACGGTGATCGAGCAGCACAACCGTCTGGCTAAAGCGCTGTACGAAGCGGCGGCCTGATCGACGCTTTCGCGGAAGACTTTCGCATCGGGCGCTTACTGTTCACCGCGCGCCGATGCGAAACATGAGTCAGACGCTTAAGGCTTTTCGATCAACGTGCGGGTCGCTTCGGCGACGAGGCTCCGGAGCCAGCGTACTTCGTCGGAGTAATGGCAGCGTTCGTGCCACAGCTGGTAGTACTGCATCGGCGGAAAATCGAGCGGCGCGGGTACGACGGTCAGCGGCAGGAATTTCGCATAGTGATCGGCAAAGAGCCGCGTCGTCGTGAAGATCAGGTCGGACTTGATGAGCACATACGGCGCGAGATTGAAGTAGGGCAACGTCACGACGACATGGCGCTTCAACCGTTCGCGTGCAAGGTGGACGTCGATCGCACCGCGCTGGCCAACCGAATACGGCGTGGGCGCGAGATGCGGGGCGTTCAGATACTGGTCGAGCGTCAACCCGCCGCGTTTGGCGAACGGATGCGTGTTGCTCATCAGGCATACGATCTGGTCGACGAACAGGTTCGACAGATGCAGCTGTTCAGGCGGTTCCGGCCAGTTACCGACGACGATATCGAGCTTGCCGTCTTCGAGCGCGAGTTCGTAGTCGAACGCCGGGCCGAGCGAGTGAAACTCGAGCGTTGCGTTCGGCGCGGCCTGACGGAAGCGTTCGACGACCGTCGGCACGAACAGCACGTTGAGATAGTCCGGGCAACCGATGCGGTAGCAACGAATGGACGTGGCAGGATCGAAGTTGTGCTGCTGGAACTTGATTCGCTCGATTTCGCGCAGTGCGTTCTGCACGGGTTCGAGCAGACGCAGCCCATACTCGGTCGGCACCATGCCGGACTTGCCGCGCACCAGCAGCGGGTCGCCGGTGATGTCGCGCAGGCGCCGCAGGGCCGCGCTGATCGCAGGCTGTGACTGGTTGAGCTTGACCGCGGCGCGGGTCACGCTGCGTTCCATCAACAGCGTGTGCAAGACGCGTAGTAAGTAAGTATCGATCGCCTCGCGTTGCTGACTCATGACTTCTCCGGGGTTATATGTTCTGGCTGATCGAGTGGGCTTGGGGGTATATGCGTTTTAATATGGACAGAAAGAACCGTCAAGGGTGGCTTACCCGCAACACCTTGATACGGCGCGGGTTTGCGGGAATTTTGATGGCTCGACGGGTTGTGTCGAATTAGGTATTGTCACCCGGCTGCAACGCCGTCCAGAAAGCCTTTCGTGGGTCTGGCGGATTCGTGGCAGCTGGCAGTCACTGCGTACTACGGAATCACATGGTCGACATTTCTTCCTCTGGCGGCGACGCCGCCGCACGGCCCGCAGGCACGCCGGCAGCCACGGCTGCGGCCGCGCCGCGTCTCGCGTTGTCGGGCATCAGCAAACAATATCCGGCCGTGCGCGCGAACGACGACGTCACGCTCATCGTCGAGCCCGGCGAAATCCACGCGGTGCTCGGCGAAAACGGCGCGGGCAAGAGCACGTTGATGAAGATCATCTACGGCTCGGTGCGTCCCGACGCGGGCGAGATCCGCTGGGAAGGGCAGGCGGTTGAGATCGCGAGCCCGGCGGCCGCGCGCAAGCTCGGCATCGGCATGGTGTTCCAGCACTTCTCGCTGTTCGAGACGCTGACCGCCGGCGAGAACATCGCGCTTGCGCTCGATGAGCCGTTCGACCTGAAGACGCTCTCGAAACGCATCCGCGAAGTGTCGGCGGATTACGGCCTCGATATCGATCCGCAGCGTCATGTGCACAGCCTGACGGTGGGCGAGCGGCAACGCGTCGAGATCGTGCGCTGCCTTCTGCAGAATCCGCGTCTGCTGATCATGGACGAGCCGACGTCCGTCCTGACGCCGCAAGCCGTCCGCAAGCTCTTCGCGACGCTGAAGCGCCTCGCGTCCGAAGGCTGCAGCATTCTCTACATCAGCCACAAGCTCGACGAAATCCAGGAACTCTGCGACACCGCAACGGTAATGCGCGGCGGCCGCGTAACCGGCCACGTGAAGCCGCGTGAGGAAACGCACGCGTCGCTGGCGCAGCTGATGGTCGGGCATTCGCTGCCTGACTACGAGCGCCGCGCGCATACACCGGGCGACGTGCTGCTCGAGGTGAAGCACCTGTCGGTGGCAAGCGAGGATCCGTTCGGCACGTCGCTCGACGATGTGTCGTTCGCGGTTCACGCGGGCGAAGTGTTCGGTATTGCCGGCGTGTCGGGTAACGGGCAGGCGGAACTGCTCGCGGCGTTGTCCGGTGAGCAACGTGGCACGCGTGCCGATGCGGTCACGATCTGCGGCAAGGCGGCGGGCAAGCTTGGCGCGGGCGGCCGTCGTTCACTCGGCTTTGCGTTCGTGCCGGAGGAGCGACTCGGTCGCGGCGCGGTACCGGCGATGTCGCTGGCCGATAACGCGCTCCTGACCGCGCATCGTCAGAAGATGGTGACTTCCGGCTGGATCAACACGAAAGCAATGCGCGCGTTTGCGGACCGCTGCATCGCTTCGTTCGACGTGCGCTGCGGCGGTGCGGATGCGCTCGCGCAGAGCCTGTCGGGCGGCAATCTGCAGAAGTACATCGTCGGCCGGGAGATTCTGCAGGCGCCGAAGGTACTGGTGGTTGCGCAGCCGACATGGGGTGTCGATGTCGGCGCCGCCGCGTTCATCCGGCAGCAGCTTCTGGATCTGTCGGCGAGCGGCGTCGCGATCCTGGTGATCTCCGAAGAACTCGAAGAGCTGTTCGATATCTGCGATCGCATCGCGGTGCTCGCGCGCGGCCGCCTGTCGCCTGTGCGTGCAACCGGCGATACCAACGCGGAAGAAATCGGGCGCTGGATGGCAGGTCTCTTCGGCGAGCGCAACAGCGGCGCCGAAGGCACGCCGCCGTCGTCCGGACAGCCGGCGCACGCCTGAGCGCGTGCACCGGCAGCCCGGACCATACGCGATACGCGCTCGAACACATAACAACACGCTAACCACGGCTACCCATGATTTTTCCGTACCGACTCGAAGCGCGCACGACACCCTCCCGCACGATGCGGATTGCGGTCCCGCTCATCGCCGCGCTCCTGACGCTGGCGATCGGCTTCCTGATTTTCAGTCTCGTCGGGCGTGATCCGCTGCAGGCAATGCATGCGTTTTTCATCGAACCGCTGTCGAGCGTCAATGGCTGGTCAGAACTGCTGCTGAAAGCGTCGCCGTTGTGCCTGATCGGTCTTGGTCTCGCGGTCGGCTATCGCGCGAATGTGTGGAACATTGGCGCTGAAGGGCAGATGATCCTCGGCGGCATTGGCGCGAGCGGCGTGGCGATCTGGTTCGACCAGTCGACCGGGTGGTGGATCCTGTTCCTGATGATGATCGCCGGCATGCTGGCCGGCATGGCGTGGGCCGCGATTCCCGCGCTGCTCAAAAGCCGCTTCAACACGAACGAAATCCTGACGAGCCTGATGTTCACCTACGTCGCGACGCAGCTTTTGATCTGGCTCGTGAGTGGCCCGTGGCGCGATCCGCAGGGCATGAACTTCCCGCTGTCGGAAATGTTCAGCGGCGACGCACTCTATCCGACCTTCGCCGGCGACTGGCACTGGAAATTCCTGCGCGGCACGCGTCTGAACGCGTCGATCATTGTCACGCTGATCGCGATCCCGGTCGTGTGGGTGTTTATGCGCAAGAGCTTCGCGGGCTACCGGATGAACGTCGGCGGTCTTGCGCCGCTCGCCGCGCGCTACGCCGGCTTCTCCGACAAGAAGACGATCTGGACGTCGCTCCTGATCAGCGGCGCGCTCGCGGGCCTCGCCGGCATGGGCGAGATCGCCGGTCCGATCGGCCAGTTGCAGGCGACGTGGTCGCCCGGCTACGGCTTCACCGCGATCATCGTCGTGTTCGTTGGGCGGTTGCATCCGGTCGGCATCGTGCTGGCGAGTCTGCTGATGGCGCTCCTGTATCTCGGCGGCGAAGCCGTGCAGACTTCGATGCAGTTGCCGCAGGCGCTCTCCGGCGTGTTTCAGGGGCTGCTGCTGTTCTGCCTGCTGGGCGCCGACCTGTTCGTGAACTACCGCGTGCGCCGCCACACCGTGGCCGCATCGACCCACTGATTTCCCGACGATCTCCATGGACATTCAACAAGCCAGCGCGCTCACCTCGAGCGCCGTCGCCGCCGCCATTCCGCTGATGTTCGCGGGCGCGGGCGAACTCGTCACCGAGAAGTCGGGCGTACTCAACCTGGGCGTCGAAGGGATGATGCTGATGGGCGCCGTCAGCGGCTACGCGGTCACCGCGATTACCGGCAGCCCGTGGCTCGGCGTCGTCGCCGCAATCGCCGCGGGTCTCGCGATGGCGCTGCTATTCGCGTTTCTGACGTTGACGATGCTCGCCAACCAGGTCGCCACCGGGCTCTCGCTGACCATCTTCGGCATCGGCCTGTCGGCCTATGTCGGCAAGCCCTACACGTCGGCGGCCGTGCGCGCGACGATCGAAACGTGGACGATTCCGGGGCTCTCGAAGATTCCCGTGATAGGGCCAGCGTTTTTCAGCCTCACGCCGCTCGATTACCTCGCATTCGCGATGTTCGTCGTGATCGGCTGGTTCCTGTACCGCACGCGCGCCGGGCTCGTGCTGCGCTCGGTCGGCGAATCGCCGGCGGTCGCGCACTCGGTCGGCTTTCCGGTGATTGGCGTGCGTTACGGCGCGACGCTCTTCGGCGGCGGCATGGCAGGCCTCGCGGGCGGCTACTACTCGATCGTGAATCTGCATCTGTGGCAGGAACAGTTGACATCCGGCCGCGGCTGGATCGCGCTCGCGCTCGTCGTGTTCGCGACATGGCGGCCGGGGCGCCTCCTGATTGGCGCGCTGCTGTTCGGCGCGGTCACGGGCCTGCAGTTCTACGCGCAGGCGATCGGCGTGCCAATCCCGACGCAGTTCCTCGCGATGACGCCGTATATCGCGACCGTCGTCGTGCTGGTGCTGATCTCGCGCAACCCGAATACGATCCGCCTGAACGCGCCGGCGTCGCTCGGCAAACCTTTCTTTGCCGCGGGCTGACAACGCGATGCGCCCTTGACGCGTCACATAAACGCTTTGAACATTCGAATTACACGACAGGAGAAACCACGATGAGAAGAAAAATGCTGACCGCGCTCGCGCTGGCAGCCGCCACGCTGAGCCTCGGGGCGACGCTGACGGAAACCGCACGCGCTGCCGATGCCCCGGGCGTCGCGTTCGTCTACCTCGGCAACCCGGGCGACGCCGGCTGGACCTTCGCGCACGATCAGGGCTCGAAGGAAGCCGAGGCGAAGTTCGGTAGCAAGGTCAAGATCACGCGCGTGGAAAACGTACCCGAATCGGCTGACTCGGAACGCGTGTTCCGCGATCTGGCGAACAAGGGCAACAAGATCATCATCGGTTCGAGCTTCGGCTTCCAGGACTTTGAACTGAAGGTCGCGAAGGACTTCCCGGATACGGTGTTCCTGCACGCGACCGGCTACAAGAAGGCTCCGAACTTCGGCACGTATGACGTGCGGATGTACCAGGGCGCGTATCTGGCGGGCGTTGCCGCGGGCTACGTGACGAAGACCAACACGCTCGGCTTCGTGGCATCGGTACCGATTCCGGAAGTGGTGCGCAACATCAACGCCTACACGCTCGGCGCACGCTCGGTGAATCCGAAGATTCACACGAAGGTCATCTGGATCAACAGCTGGTTCGATCCGGGCAAGGAAAAGCAGGCGGCTGAAACGCTGATCGGGCAGGGCGCCGATGTGCTGCTGCAGAACACCGATTCGAGCGCGACGCTCGCAACGGCTTCGGAAAAGCACGTGCACGCGTTCGGCTGGGATTCGGACATGAAGAAGTTCGGTCCTGAAGCTCACCTGGGTTCGGTGGTCGCGCATTGGGGCGTGTACTACAACGCGGCGATCCAGCAGGTGCTGGACGGCAAGTGGAAGAACGACCCGGTGTGGTGGGGCATTCCGCAGAAGGCCGTCAACCTGGAAGACCTGAACACGGGCGCGATTCCGGCCAATGCGCAGAAGGATGTCGATGCGAAGCGCACCGAGCTCGCAGGCGGCAAGTGGGACGTATTCACCGGCCCGATCAAGGATCAGGCGGGCAGCGTGAAGGTTCCGGCTGGCAAGACGCTGACCGATCCGGAACTGCAACGGATCAACTGGTACGTGGAAGGCGTGGACGGCTCGCTGCCGAAGTAACGCGTCACAGCGTCCTGCGATCTTCGCGGGACGCCAATGTTCGACCAGGCGGCGGCCTTTTGAGGTCGCTGCTTTCAGGGGCTGTGTTCTGAATGGGCACAGCCCTTTTTGTTGCGCGCGGCGTGCGCAATCGCAATCGCGCGGGCCGACGCGAACCTGGATGGGATGCGCTAATCGTCGATCCGCAGGCCGACCTTGAGCGTTACCTGCCAGTGGACGACTTTGTCGTCCTCGATCTGTCCGCGTGTCTCAGTGACCTGGAACCAGTGCAGGTTGCGCAGCGTCTTCCCTGCTTTTTCGATCGCAATGCGCACGGCGTCATCGCTCGATTGCGTCGATGATCCCGTCAGCTCGATCTGCTTGTAGACGTGGTCTTTCATGAGCCCTCCTTGGGTTGAAGAAAGTATAGGCAATGGTGCGGCCATCGGCGGACCGCGAGCACGCTGGCGTTCAGTCCGCACATAGCGTGCCCGGCCCGGCGCTCCGCGTTCCACGCCGCGCGCCGGGCGGTATCATCGCCCTGACTTCAAAACCCGACTCATAAGGAACGACACCGTGGAAATCGGATTCTGTGGCCCCGGCCTGATGGGCGCGCCGATGATCAGGCATTTACTGCGCGCCGGACATACGGTGCATGTCTGGAACCGCACGCGCGCGAAGTCAGAGGCATTGCAGGCGGACGGCGCACAGGTCGTCGATACGCCACGTGAGCTGGTCGGGCACGCCGAAGCTATCGTGCTGTGCGTCGCCGACGCGGCGGCGGTCGAAGCGGTCGTGTTCGGCGACCACGGCGTGCTGGGTCCGGCTGCACACGCAGGAGCGCGCGGCAAGCTGCGCTGGATCGTCGATCACTCGAGCATTCCACCGGGCGTGACGCGGCGGCTCGCAGAGCGCGCTGCAGCGGCTGGCGTGGGCTGGGTCGACGCACCCGTCTCCGGTGGCACAGTGGGCGCCGTAGCGGGCACGCTGGCCGTGATGGCGGGCGGAGAAGCCGCCGACGTCGAAGCCGTCACGCCGCTGGTCAAGGCATACGCCGCGCGCGTGACGCATATGGGCGCGGCAGGCGCGGGCCAGACGACCAAGCTGTGCAACCAGGCGATCGTCACGTCGACCGTCGCTGCGATTGCCGAAGCTGTGACGCTCGCTGAGCGCAGCGGCATCGACGCGGCGCGTCTCACTGAAGCGCTCGCGGGCGGCTGGGCCGACTCCGTGCTGCTGCAAACCTTCGTGCCACGTATGACGCAGCCTGGCTTCGCTCCGCTGGGCGCGCTGAAGACGTTCCAGAAGGACGTCGATACCGTCGCGGCGACGGCTGTCGAAACAGGCACGCCGATGCCTGTGTCCGGCACCGTCCAGCAACTGCTGCGGCTCGCCGTTGCTGGAGGTCTTGCCGATGCCGATTTCACGGCATTTATCGACGTATTGCAGCCAGACCGCCGTCGCGCGTCAGGCGGGAGCGACGGAACAAACCGGGCCGGATCGTAACCGGGCCGGAAGACGTGCCCCGCAGGTAATTTCCACGATAACCTGCTAAAATATTGGGTTTTTCGCCGATATATCATTCAAAGGACGCGCCGTGCTGTCTACCGCCAACATCACCATGCAATTCGGGCCTAAGCCCCTCTTCGAGAATATCTCGGTCAAATTCGGGGAAGGTAACCGCTATGGCCTGATCGGAGCGAACGGTTGCGGCAAGTCGACGTTCATGAAGATCCTCGGCAGCGACCTTGAACCGAGCGCGGGCAACGTGATGCTCGAACCAAACGTGCGCCTCGGCAAGTTGCGCCAGGACCAGTTTGCGTACGAAGACGTGCGCGTGCTCGACGTCGTCATGATGGGCCACACCGAAATGTGGGCTGCGATGACCGAGCGCGACGCGATCTACGCGAACCCGGACGCCACCGACGACGACTACATGCATGCCGCCGAACTCGAAGCGAGGTTCGCCGAGTACGACGGCTACACGGCAGAAGCGCGCGCGGGCGAACTGCTGCTCGGCATCGGCATCGCGATTGCCGACCACAACGGCCCGATGAGCAACGTCGCGCCGGGCTGGAAGCTGCGTGTGCTGCTCGCGCAGGCGCTGTTCTCGAAGCCGGACGTGCTGCTGCTGGATGAACCGACCAACAACCTGGACATCAACTCGATCCGCTGGCTGGAAGACGTGCTCAACCAGTACAACTCGACGATGATCATCATCTCGCACGATCGACATTTCCTGAACCAGGTCTGCACGCACATGGCCGACATGGACTACGGCACGCTGAAGGTCTATCCGGGCAACTACGACGACTACATGCTCGCCAGCACGCAGGCGCGTGAGCGCCAGCAGGCGGCCAACGCGAAGGCGAAGGAACGCGTCGCGGATCTGCAGGACTTCGTGCGCCGCTTCTCGGCGAACAAGTCGAAGGCGCGTCAGGCCACGAGCCGCGCGAAGCAGATCGAGAAGATCAAGATCGAGGAATTCAAGCCGTCGTCGCGGCAGAATCCGTTTATCCGCTTCGAGTACGAGAAGAAGCTGCACAACATCGCGGTGGTTGCCGACACGATCACGAAGAAGTACGACCGCACGATCTTCCAGAACTTCAACCTGAGCGTGCAGCCGGGCGAGCGCATCGCGATCATCGGCGAGAACGGCGCGGGCAAGACAACGCTGCTGCGTTCGTTGCGCGGCAAGCTCGAACTCGATCACGGCACGGTGAAGTGGGCGGAAAACGCAAACATCGGTTACATGCCACAGGACACATACGAAGAGTTTCCGGACGACATCACGCTGATGGACTGGATCGACAACTATCGTCAGGAAGGCGATGACGAGCAGTCGGTGCGTGGCACGCTCGGCCGTCTGCTGTTCAATGCGGACGACATCCGCAAGTCGGTGAAGGTGCTGTCGGGTGGTGAGAAAGGCCGCATGATCTGGGGCAAGCTGATGCTCGGCCGGCACAACGTCCTGCTGATGGACGAGCCGACCAACCACATGGACATGGAGTCGATCGAGTCGCTGCAGATCGCGCTCGAGAAGTACGAAGGCACGCTGATCTTCGTTTCGCACGACCGTGAATTCGTGAGCGGCCTCGCGAACCGGATCATCGAAGTGCGTACGAACGGCACGCTGAACGACTTCGGCGGTAATTACGAAGATTTCCTGTTGAGCCAGGGCGTGCAGTAATCACAACGCACACAGGTCCCAGCAGGTCCCGGTAGTATCGAGAAAGCCCGCTTCATCCGAAGCGGGCTTTTTTCATGGGCGGGCGCGTGCAGCGTCGACCGGCGCCGACGAGCCCCCCGCGTGACAGTGTTGCAAAGCCATTGCTATTTGCATCGCCAGTGATCTGAATCAACAGAGCGCGTGCTCGACACGACGCGCGCTCTTTCTGTTTGACCTCGCGCAATGCAAGGTTTGGCCCATTCGCGACTATGGACGTTTTAGGTCGACGACGCGGGGTTCTCATGTTTCCATCGCATTCTTTTCCCCCACTCGTGATTCGCGGCCGTTCGCTGTTGCCGGTCGTGCAGGGCGGCATGGGCGTCGGCATCTCGGCGCACCGGCTCGCTGGCAGCGTCGCCCGTGAAGGCGCGTTAGGCACGATCGCGAGCATCGATCTGCGGCACCATCACGCGGATCTCGTCGAACAGTGCCGTGTCCATCCGGATCGCGAGACGCTCGAACGCGCGAACCTCACCGCGCTCGCACGCGAAATCAGGGCCGCGCGCCTGCTGAGCGAAGGGCGCGGCATGATCGCCGTCAACGTGATGAAAGCGGTCAACGCGCATGCCGACTACGTGCGTGTCGCGTGCGAAAACGGTGCGGACGCGATCGTCATGGGAGCAGGCTTGCCGCTGGATCTGCCGGATCTGACACACGCGTACGACGTCGCGCTTGTTCCAATCCTGTCGGACAGCCGTGGCGCGGCGCTCGTGCTCAAAAAATGGATGAAGAAGGGCCGTCTGCCGGATGCCATCGTGATCGAGCATCCCGCACATGCGGGCGGCCATCTCGGCGTCACGAATCTCGCGGACATGCACGACGGTCGCTTCGAATTTGCCCGCGTACTCGACGAAATGCAGGCGGTGTTCGCCTCGCTGGGTCTCAGCCGCGACGACGTGCCGCTGATCGTCGCGGGTGGCATCAATAGTCACGAGGCCGTGCGCGCGTGCCTCGCGGCGGGCGCGAATGGTGTGCAACTCGGCACACCGTTCGCCGTGACCGAGGAGGGCGATGCGCATCCCGATTTCAAGCGCGTGCTGGCCGAAGCGACGCCGGAAGACATCGTCGAATTCGTCAGCGTGACGGGGCTTCCTGCACGTGCCGTCAAAACGCCGTGGCTCACGCGCTATCTGCGGCACGAGGAGCGCATCCGCACGAAGATCGGTGCACTCAAACACGCGTGTCCAACCGCGCTTGAGTGTCTGAGCGCGTGTGGCCTGCGTGACGGCATCGAAAAGTTTGGACACTTCTGTATCGACACGCGCCTCGCTGCAGCGCTGCGTGGCGACGTCACGAACGGCCTGTTCTTTCGCGGTCGCGAAGCGCTACCGTTTGGCAACGCGATCCGCAGCGTGCATGACCTGCTCGAACTGTTGCTGACAGGCGCGGCGCGACCGCCTGTCGCACGTCATGGTGCCTTCTCGCTTCGTTGACGCCAGTCAACGACGACTGGTCCTAAGGCCCTGGAGAATGTAGGGGCTTTATGACAACGAGGAAAGACAACATGAAGAAACGATTCAACGGGGTAGGCGCGGTTGTATGCGCGCTGAGCATGTGCGTGGCGATGCAGGCTGTTGCAGCTGAGGCAGCGTCCCAGGCAACGTCCCAGGCAACGTCGGAAGGTGGCATTCACGCAGGTGACGTACTCGTGCGTCTGCGGGCCATCAGCATCCTGCCGCAGGTCGGCACGAACAATACGTTGTCGGCGCTGAATGTCGACGTCAACAACGCAACGGTGCCGGAGCTCGACTTCACTTACATGATTCGCGACAACATCGGCGTCGAGCTGATTCTGGGCACGTCGCGGCATCAGCTGACGTCAAATCTCGGCGGGCTGGGTGGCGTGAACGTATTGCCGCCCACGCTGCTGCTGCAATACCACTTCAACCATCAGAGCACGGTGCGGCCGTATGTCGGTGCCGGGTTGAACTACACCTTGTTCTACAACAACGGCCTGAACGCAGGTGGCCAGCCGATCTCGATCAGCAACCATAGTTTCGGGCCGGCTTTGCAGGCGGGTGTCGATGTGCAGGTGGCGAAGAATCTGTTCATCAACGCCGACGTCAAGAAGATCTGGATGCGCACCGATGCATCGCTCGGCGGCACCTCACTGGGCACGCTGCATATCGATCCACTGGTGGTTGGTATCGGCGTCGGGATGAAGTTCTGACGCGCGTTGTGTTCGTGCGCGTGACAGTTGCCGGGCCCCGGGCATTCCAGCGATCGTCGCGCGCGAATTGCCTCGTCAGAGATGGTCGTTCTGGAATCGCATCGCGGTGCCTTCACGTTTGATGCGCTCCCAGATTGCGAGCTTTTCGTCGTCGCTCAGGAACACCCAGTTCGACACTTCGTTGGCTGTGCGTCCGCAACCCTTGCAGATTTCGTCGAAGAGCGTCGAGCAGACGCCGATGCAGGGGCTGTCGGGAAGGTCGTGAAGATTTGAAGCCATGAAGATGTCCGGGCGGAGAAGGTGAACGGAAACCGTCCGACATGTTAACCGATCCGGTAGATCCACGATCCGGGTGATCCATCTGCGGATCCTGGGAATCCGGTGAAACCGCCACGATCAGGGGAACCGCGTGCGGGTGTGCCAATCATCCGCACGCCACTCGCGCATCACCGCGCGATGCTCTAACCGATCCGCGCAACCCAGTGCTGGCGATTGGATGAGGCGCTTTCATACAGGGCCACGAGACAAAGGCGCACGAGCCACTTCGCCAGGCAGGCCAGGCGAAGAGTGATTGCATTGTAAGAGACGGCTTAAAAAACGGTCGAGACGGATTGAAAGGCGCGCAGCAGGACGTCATTCCGCCAGCACCAGTTGCCACAGCAACGCGCCATTGAGCGTCAGGATCCCCGCGGCCGAAAGCCACGACAGCACGAGCGCCATGCCGTGCACGCGCCAGCTTCCCATCAGGGGCCGGCTCGACGCGAAGCTGATCAACGGCACGACCGCGAGTGGCAGTTGCAGGCTCAGCACCACCTGGCTTGCCACAAGTAACTGGTTCGAGCCGTGCTGGCCGAACATCGTGACGGCCAGCAGCGCCGGGCCCATCGCCAGCGAGCGCGTCAGCAGCGCGCGTTGCCAGCGCGACAGGCGCAGTTCCAGGAAGCCTTCCATGACTGCCTGGCCCGCGAGTGTGCCGGTTACGGTCGCGCTCAACCCGCATGCGAGCAGCGCCGCCGCGAAGAGAATCGCCGCCCAGTGCGTGCCGACGATCGGCGCAATCAGCCGATGCGCGTCGGCGAGATCCGTCACGTCGCGATGGCCGCTGGCGTGGAAAACCGCCGCAGCGACGATCAGGAGCGCCGCGTTGATGACGAACGCGAACGACAGCGAGCCGAAGGTGTCGTAGTTGACGCCGCGTAACGCGTTCGCGATACCGGCGTCGTCGCCATCCGGCGCGTGGGTTTTGACGAGCGCCGAGTGCAGATACAGGTTGTGCGGCATCACCGTCGCGCCGAGGATGCCCGCCGCGAGCCACACCATGCCCGCGTTGCGCAGCAGGTCGGCATCCGGCACGACGCCGGCGAGCGCCGCATGCCAGTCGGGCCGCGCGAGCGCCAGCTCGACGACGAAGCACAGCCCGACGAATATGATCAGCGCGACGACGCTCGCTTCGAGTGTGCGTCGTCCGCGGTGCTGGAGTGCGAGCATCGTGAAGGTGCCGACCGCCGAGAGCAGCACGCCGACCGTCAGCGACACGCCGAGCAGCAGTTGCAACGCAACCGCGCTGCCGACGACTTCTGCGACATCGCAGGCGATAATCGCGACTTCGCTCGTGAGCCACAGGAAGCGCGTGACGCGTCGGCTGAAGCGCTCGCGACACACCTGCGCAAGGTCACGTCCCGTCACGACGCCCAGCCGCGACGACACCCACTGCAGCAGCATCCCCATCAGGCTCGACAGCAGCACGACGCTGAGCAGCCGGTAGCCGAAGCTCGCGCCGCCCGCCAGCGCCGTCGCCCAGTTGCCGGGATCCATATAGCCGACGGCGATCAGCGCGCCAGGGCCGACAAACGAAGACCAGTGTGTGGGCCGTCGAGGCGCGAGCCGTCCCGGGCCGCTGGCGGGAGCGCGCCGGCGGCGTCGGAGGCGACGCGTCGCGAACGGGTTTGTATTCATCGCGTTCTCTGGCAAACCGGCGCAAGGGGCAAGCGAGGACAGGCAAAGCGCAGGCACCGTGCCTGCATCCGGACCGTGATTCGCTCAGAAGCTGACGGGCATCGTGACGAGCGACCCGGCGAGAAGCCGGTATCGCCGCCCCAGCGCGTGCGAAGTCGCGCCGTAACCTTACCTGTCAATCGCCTTGCGCACGAAAGCATGCCGCGGTGAGTCCATCAGCGGTAATGTTCTGAAAGCAGGACCTTTGGTAAAAACATAGGCGATGGGGTTTTTTTCGGGTGGACATGCGCCGATAACCCGATAAAATTGCGCCCAATTTTGCAATGCTGGCATCGCCCTCGTGAAGGCCGGCGCCAGCGCCGGGCCGGCCTTCCGGCTGTACCCTTTGCGCGACAGCACGCCATTTTTTTTGGAGCGTGCAGTATTTAGTGGTAGTTTTCGGGTTTTTCAGGGGTGCCGTGCGCGAAGCGCTGCGGTGTGAGCGGGGCAATGGCCGGGCAGAGCCGGCCAGGATCGGAGAACGGGATGAATAAACAGGTAATGGGCCGGCTGGCGGCGCTTGTGCTGTGCGCGGCGCCGTGGGTTACGGCCGCAGCAAAAGATACGCAGTTGAATGTGTATAACTGGTCGGATTACATTGCCAAGGACACGATCCCGAACTTCACGAAGCAGACCGGCGTCAAGGTCAAGTACGACAACTACGACAGCGACGACACCCTTCAGGCCAAGCTCCTCACGGGCAATTCGGGCTATGACATCGTCGTGCCGACCAGCAACTACGCTGGCAAGCAGATCGCAGCAGGCATTTTCGCGCCGCTCGACAAATCGAAACTCCCCAATCTCAAGTATCTCGACCCGACGCTGATGGCGCTCGTCGCCGGCGCGGATCCGGGCAACAAGTACGCGGTGCCCTGGGCATACGGCACGACCGGCCTCGGCTACAACGTGACGAAGGTCCAGCAGATCCTCGGCAAGAATGTGCCGCTCGACAACTGGGACGTGCTCTTCAAGCCGGAAAACATTTCGAAGCTGAAAGCCTGCGGCGTGTCGGTGCTCGACGCACCCGACCAGATGTTCGCCGCCGCGCTGCATTACATCGGCAAGGATCCGATGAGCACGAATCCGGACGACTACCGCGCCGCGCTCGCGATGATGAAGAAGATCCGTCCGTACATCACGCAGTTCAACTCGTCGGGTTACATCAACGACCTGGTGGGCGGCGACGTGTGCTTCGCATACGGCTGGTCCGGCGACGTGGTGATCGCGAAGCATCGGGCGGTCGAAGCGAAGAAGGCCTACAAGATCGAGTATTACATTCCGAAGGGCGGCGCTCCGGTCTGGTTCGACGTGATGGCGATTCCGAAGGACGCGAAGAACAAGGAAGCCGCGCTCGAGTGGATCAACTACATCGAGACGCCGCAGGTCCACGCGGCGATCACGAACGAGGTCTACTATCCGAGCGCGAACCTCGAGGCGCGCAAGTACGTGGATAAGGACGTTGCGAACGATCCGGCCGTGTATCCGCCGGCAGACGTCATCAAGACCCTGTTCCTGCTCAAACCGTTGCCGCCGGAAGTGCAACGACTGCAGACGCGGCTGTGGACCGAGTTCAAGTCCGGCCGCTGATGCCTCGCAGACACACGTAATCGTGCATCATCATGAAGCCCCCGGTATCCACCGGGGGCTTTGTTCGTCAAACGCAGGAGCGAAGCAGCAGATCATGAGTAGTGACCAGTCGGGCGTGCTGGCAGGGGCCGGCACGCTGCCCCCGGGCAATTCCTTCGTCGCGGACGAAGCAGCGGAAAACTTCGTGCAGATCGTCGGCGTCGTCAAGAAGTTCGGCGAAACAGTCGCAGTCAAGGGCGTGGATCTGTCCGTCAAAAAGGGCGAGCTGTTTGCGTTGCTGGGCAGTTCCGGCTGCGGAAAGTCGACGCTGCTGCGCATGCTTGCGGGCCTCGAAACGGTCACGTCGGGCCGGATCCTGATCGACGGCGAAGACCTCGCGCAGATGCCGCCGTATCGCCGGCCGGTGAACATGATGTTCCAGTCGTATGCGCTTTTTCCGCATATGACCGTCGAATCCAACGTCGCGTTCGGTCTCAAGCAGGAAGGCGTGCCGAAGGCCGAACTGCGCGACCGCGTGCAGACCGCGCTCGAACTCGTGCAGATGGGCCGCTTTGCGAAGCGCAAGCCGCATCAGCTGTCGGGCGGCCAGCAGCAGCGTGCGGCGCTCGCGCGCAGTCTCGTCAAACGGCCGAAGCTGTTGCTACTCGACGAGCCGATGTCGGCGCTCGACAAGCAGATCCGTCAGCGCACGCAGATCGAACTCGTCAACATTCTCGATACCGTGGGTGTGACCTGCATCATGGTGACCCACGATCAGGAAGAGGCGATGACGATGGCGGGGCGTCTCGCCGTGATGAGCGAAGGCGAGATCGTGCAGCTCGGCACGCCGCACGAAGTCTACGAATATCCGAACAGCCGGTTCTCGGCGGAATTCATCGGTTCGACGAATCTGTTCGATGGCAATGTCGTCGAGGACGAACCGGATCACGTGTTCATCGAAACGTCGGACCTGCCGTGCCGCCTCTATGTGAATCACGGCATCACCGGGCCGCTCGGCATGCCCGTGACGATTTCCGTGCGGCCCGAGCGCATCGCGCTCACGCGCAAGCCGCCTGAAGGCGCGTACAACTGGGGCAAGGGCGTCATCACGAATATCGCGTACATGGGCGGCTATTCGCTGTACCACGTGAAGCTCGACGCCGGTAAGACGGTGATTGCGAATGTGTCGAGTCTCGCGCTCTCCGAGATCGAAACACCGACATGGGGCGACGAGATCTACGTGCGCTGGAGTGCATCGGCCGGTGTGGTGCTGACGTCATGAAACGGTCGATGAATTCGTTCGCATCGTGGCCCGTGAGGCGTTTTGGCCTGACTGGGCGCACGGCGGTCGTGGCGGGGCCGTTCGTCTGGCTGGTGCTGTTTTTCCTGGTGCCGTTCGTGCTGGTGGTGAAGATCAGTTTTGCCGATCTTCAGCTGGGTATTCCGCCGTACACGGAACTGACGTCGTTCAAGGACGGCGTGGTTCACATCGCGCTCGACGTGTCGCATTACGCGTTTCTCGTCACTGACAGCCTGTACTTCGCGACCTACGTGAATTCGGTGGTGGTGGCGGCGATTTCGACGCTGCTGTGCCTGCTGCTCGGTTATCCGATGGCGTATTACATTGCGCGTTCGAATCCATCGACGCGCAACATCCTGATGATGGCGGTGATGCTGCCTTTCTGGACATCGTTTCTGATTCGCGTGTACGCGTGGATCGGGATTCTGAAAAACAATGGCCTGCTCAATAACTTCCTGACGTCGATTGGCGTGATTCATGCGCCGATCGAGTTGTATCACACGAATACGGCTGTCTATATCGGCATGGTGTATTCGTATCTGCCGTTTCTCGTGATGCCGCTGTATGCGCACCTGGTGAAGATGGATCTGACGCTGCTGGAAGCCGCCTACGATCTCGGCGCGAAACCGTGGAAGGCGTTTGTGCAGATTACGCTGCCGCTGTCGAAGAACGGGATTATCGCGGGCTGTCTGCTGGTGTTCATTCCGGCGGTGGGTGAGTACGTGATTCCGGAACTGCTGGGTGGCGCGAATACGCTGATGATTGGTCGCGTGATGTGGAATGAGTTCTTCGATAACGCTGACTGGCCGATGGCGTCCGCGGTGACGTGCGCGATGGTATTGCTGCTGCTGGTGCCGATGGCGTTCTTTCAGTATGCGCAGGCGAAAGAGCTGGAGGAAAAGCGCTGATGAAGCCGAATCGAATTCTGCAGATCGTTGCGCTTGGCATCGGTTTTCTGTTTCTGTATGTACCGATTGTGAGTCTGGTGGTGTACTCGTTCAACGAGTCGCAACTGGTGACGGTCTGGACGAAGTTTTCTGTGCGCTGGTACCAGGCGTTACTGGATGATGACGAGCTGATCGCGGCCGCGTGGCTGTCGTTGAAAATCGGGTTGCTGACGGCGTTTGCTTCGGTGTTCATCGGCACATGGGCCGGGTTTGTGCTCGCGCGGATGGGGCGGTTTCGCGGGTTCACGCTGTACACCGGGATGATCAATGCGCCGCTCGTGATTCCTGAAGTCATTCAGGGGATTTCGCTGCTGCTGCTCTTCATCGAAATGGGCAAGTGGCTGGGATGGCCTGCCGGCCGCGGGATTTTCACGATCTGGATCGGGCACGTGATGCTGTGCATTTCCTATGTCGCGATTATTGTGCAGTCGCGTGTTCGGGATCTGAATCCTTCGCTTGAAGAGGCCGCGCTGGATCTGGGGGCTACGCCGTTTCGGGTTTTCTTTGCTATTACGTTGCCGTTGATTTCCCAGGCTCTGGTTGCCGGGTGGCTGCTGTCGTTTACGCTTTCTATCGATGATCTTGTGTTGTCGGCGTTTCTTTCTGGGCCCGGGTCTACTACGCTGCCGCTTGTCGTTTTCTCGCGCGTGCGGCTTGGGTTGAATCCTGAGATGAATGCTCTAGCTACGTTGTTTATTTCGGTTGTCACCTTTGGGGTTATTGTTGCTAATCAGTTTATGCAACAGGCAGAGAAGAGGCGACTCGCTTTGGCGGTCTAAAGGTTTTTTGGTTTTTCTGGTCTGGTTTTGTTGGCCTGATTTTTTGGCCTTTCCTTGTGTTCATGTCGGTCTATTGGCGTTGCCCCTGTGCGGGGCGGCACCTACTTTTCTTTGTCCTTGCCAAAGAAAAGTAGGCAAAAGAAAGGCGCCGAAAACTCCGCTCTTCCGGGTGTGTCGCTACCGGGGAATGGCACCCCATGAAGTGTCGGCCTCGCACTTCACGCAGCATGGGTCCGCGCGCGATCTGATTCCCCGCGCAGTACCGTTAGTGACAAAGCACTCATTCATCCCGCTCCACGCTACGCGCGTCGCCGTAGGGCATAACCTGCACACACGCACACACACGCATGTCAGTGACGTAGGCACTGCAGTTCGCTGCCTGCTTCAAGTGGATCTGGATGCGGCTCAAATGCGGACGAACTCGTGGCGCGACCCATCCACGACGCACGTAGTGCGGAGTGGGGTGGATGAGCCCTTAGTCACTGAGGGTGCTGTGCGAGGGACGGTCTCGTGCGCGGACCCATGCCGTGTGAAGGGCGAGGGCGACACTTCATGAGGTGCCATTCCCCGTGTGCGACACACCTGGAACGGACGAGTTTTCGGCGCCTTTCTTTTGCCTACTTTTCTTTGGCAAGGACAAAGAAAAGTAGGTGCCGCCCCGCACAGGGGCGACGCCATTAGACCGACATGAAAACAAGGAAAGGCCCAAAAAACCTGAACAACAAAAAAAAGCAAAAATCAGAAAAACAAAAAAACCCTAAACCCGATACCCAACCCTCACCCCACCCCAATGCCGCCCGGCAACAAGAACGGGCGCCGACGCATCTTTCATCAGCACAAACTTCCCACCGCCCATATCCCGCCGATACGTCTGCAAAAGAAACCGCTTGGTACTCAAGCCAGCAGCCAGCCCCGTCCGGTCATTAAACATCCGCCGGTTACGGCAATTAGCAGCATTCCACACCGGATCAGAACCTTGAGGCTGCGAAAACTTCAGATTATGCGTAGGCAGATAACCCCGCACATCGACAGCCGCGCAAAACGCGACGCGCTCATCGAGCTTGAGCAACGGCTCCTGAATCGCCGGTAAAACCCGATCGGTAAACGCAGTGAACCGCGTCATGAACTGCGGCGGATTCGTGCCGGGAACCGGCACGTAAGTCTCGTCGAACAGATCGGCCATCGTGATCTCGCCGCGCGCAAGCGCCGCTTCGAACACCTTGCTCACCTTCGCCGCTGCATCCTCGACGGCTTCGATAAACCGCGTGTCGGCCGTCTCCACGCCCGTCGCGGCCGTCAGTTCGATCAGCGTCTCCGATACGCCCAGCAGATTCCCGAGCCTGTCCTTCGCCTGCACGAAGTTCTCGCTCGAATCCTCGACGCCACTCGCCATCTCCAGCACCTGCGCCTCAAGCCCGTGGCACTGTGTCTCGATCTCGCCCGTCAACGTCGCAATCTGCCCAGCTTCGGCGTTCAGCTGCGTGATCGCCTCGCCCGTCGAATGCACCACGTCGCCAATCATCCGCGTGCCTTCCCGCACTCGATGCGCGCGCGCCGTGTTAACCGAACCCTCTGAAATCAGCTGTTCGGTCTGTTGCGTCAATTGCGCGAGCGTCGTCTCGATCTGACCGGTGGCCTGCGCCGTCTTCGCCGACAGGTTCTTCACCTCCGCCGCCACTACCGCGAAGCTCTTGCCGGATTCGCCTGCGCGGGCCGCTTCGATCGCGGCATTCAGGGCGAGCAGATGCGTCTGGCGCGCGATCAGCGAAATCTCCTCGGAGACACTGCTCACGTGTGCAAGAGCAGCCCGCAGCGCGCCGATCTGGCTCTCGATGACCGTCACGCCCTCGACCAGCCCGTGGATATCCGCCAGCGAAGCCTCCAGCGTCTGCTGCGATTCCTGCACGCCCGTCGCCGCGTCCGCGGTGACTGTGCGCATCCCGCGCGCAGCCGCGGCGATCCGCTGGTTGCCCTGCATCGTCAGCGCGGCAGATTCGCGCAGCGCACGGCACACCTGCGCCTGACGCTGAACACGCGCGGCGACTTCCTCGACATGTCCCGAGACGTCGCAGATCTCGATGCCCAGTTTGCCCGCCTGCGTCGCAATATCGCCGACCACCGAGCGCGACCGGCCCATCCGGCGAAAGCTGAACCCCGTCATTGATGTCTCCATGTTGGCGCGGTCACGTGGTCAAGCCGTGCGGGCAACCCGCGCGGATGCCGCTTCTTCTTCCCTGCGTTTACGGCACGCTTTCGCTCGACTTGATACGGACTATCCCTCGGTCGATATCATGGCGTCGTCGGCATCGCGATCGTCGTCCATGACGCGACTGCCACCATTCAACTTCCTGCTCACCATGATCGAGGTTCTTTTTAGCGTTGCCGGCTGGCAGCAGCTCGTGCAGTTGTGGGAGCTGATCGTGCTGGTCTGCAAGTTCCTGTGGGGTCTGCTGCTTCTGCTCGGCGGCGGCTGAAAGTGGCTCGTCAGGCATTCGCCGGCGATCTCAGGTAACGTGGAGCGCGTCACAACGATATGGACAGGATCCGTCGATGAGTCAGGACTCCACCCAGCGTTTCACCAGCCGCGTCGCCGATTACGTGAAGTACCGCCCGAGCTATCCGCAAGACGTCCTCACGTTTCTGCATACCACCTGCGGTCTCGTGAGGGGCGCAAAGGTCGCCGACATCGGCGCGGGCACGGGCATCTCAGCGAAGCTCTTTCTGGACGCGGGCCACCCCGTTGTCGCCGTCGAACCGAACGAAGCGATGCGCAACGCGGCCGTCGCGTGGCTGTCTGGGTTCGATGGCTTCACGAGCGCCGCCGGCACTGCCGAAGCAACGACGCTCGACGATGCCAGCGTCGATCTCGTTATCGCCGCGCAGGCGTTCCACTGGTTCGATCCGGCAACCGCCCGCCGGGAATTCGCGCGCATCCTGAAGCCGGGCGGACTCGTCGCGCTGTTCTGGAACAGCCGCGTGCTGAGCGGCACGGACTTTCTCGTCGGGTACGAAGCACTGCTGAATCGCTACGGCGTCGACTACACGGAAGTGTCGGAGCGATACGGCGACGATGCGTCGATGTCCGCGTGGTTCGGCGACGGCTTCTCGCACAAGGCGACGTTTCCCAATGCGCAGATGCTGGACTTCGACCGGCTGAAAGGGCGGCTGATGTCGTCGTCGTATGCGCCTAAAGCGGGGCATCCGAATCATGAGCCGATGCTCGCCGCATTACGCGATCTGTTCAACCGCACCAGGGAAAACGGGACGGTCGAATTTGCGTATGAAACACGTCTGTACGTTGGGGAAGCGTCGAATCGGTAAAGGAAGAGGGCGCATCTGGCCGTCTGCACCGACGGTGCTGGATCAGGATGACGTCGAGTGCACTGACGTAACCTGCGCGCCGGGAAACGCCTGCAGGCGCGGTTGTGATGGCGCAGCACGAAACCGCGCACTGAGCGAACCGACGTCGAACTGAAGCTGAAGGCTCGCCAACGCCAACGCCAACGCCAACGCCAACGCCAACGCCAACGCCAACGCCAACGCCAACGCCAACGCCAACGCCAACGCCAACGCCAACGCAAAAAAAACAGGCTCCAGAATGAAGGAGCCTGTTTTTTGTTCTACCGTGCGCTACGAGATGCACCACAGAGGGTCAGGTATCGCTCCAGCCTCCACCGCTGGAGTCGTCGCTGCTACCCGTATCGACGCCGCCGCCACCGCCGTCGCTCCAGTCGTTCGAGCCTTGCCCGAAATCGACGTCGCCGCCGCCGGCTCGACGGCGCGCTTCGTCGGGATCGACCAGCACGTCGCGTTCGATGATGCGATCCCGGCCGCCAGAGTTCAGCACCTGGCCGAGCAGCACACCGGTCAGCAGACCGCCCATGCCGCCGCCGAATCCGCCGCCTTGCTGGACGATCACCGGCGGCTGTTGCTGCGGCACCGGTTGCTGCGGATACGGGTAAGGCGCCTGCGGCTGACGACCGAAGCGCTCGTCGGCCTCACGCGCATACGCCGATTCGCCGCTGCCGAGCGGGCCAGGACCATACGCGGCCGCGCCCGACGCATTCGGATCGGGACGGCCCTCCGCGCGCGCCTTCAGGCTTTCGACCTGACGTTCGAGATCGTCGAGCTGATACGGCGGCACCGGGTTCTGGCTGCCGGACAATGCTTCAACCAGCTGCCGCAACTGCGTTTCGGCGCCTTCCACTTCCTTCTCCAGCGCCTCGTGTCCGGGCACCGTAGAAAGCTTCACATCGAGCTTCAGCGAACGCACAGCGTTGAGCAGTTCGGTCGCGCGCTTCAACTGCACGCGACGATCGTCGTCGGCGCGGGAATCGTCCTTCGCGCGCGCGCGCTTCAATGTCCAGCGCAGCACGAACGCGATTCCCGCGACGAGAAGCGCAAGGCCGACCCACAGGCCCATCGAAGGTCCATGACGTTGCGGAACCGCGGGCGACATACCCGGTTGCATCGTCGTCGACTGCTGGATCTGCGCGGCCGGCGCAGCCTGCTGCGCGAACGGCGTGTTCGCGCGATTCGTTTGCGTTGCGCCCGCGCGGGCCGCGTCGCTGCGAATGCGCGCTTCCGTCTGCACGAAGCGCGACGGATCGGTGAACCGCACTTGCGGATCGAGCGTTTTGGCCTGCTGGATCTGCGCGAGCGCGTCGGCGTAACGGCCTTCGCGGTCAAGCACCTGCGCGTACAGATAGTGCGCGCGCGCATTGTTCGGATGCGCCTGCAACACCTGCGTCAGGCCGGCGTCGGCCTGCTGCCAGTTACCCTGCTGCATGGCGGTTTCAATCTGCGTTGCTGTCGGCAGCGCGAAGGCTGCGCCTGACACCAGCATCAACGACATGAACGCCGCTGCAAAAAATCTTTTCATGATGCGGACCGGGCGACTTCACGCCCGTCTCCATGGCAATCGATATCAGATGCAACGTAACGCATCAGTCAAGGTGCGGATCGGCGATGATCGAACCTGACCGATGAACGCGCCGCACCGGACCGGCGACTTACTGCTGTCCCGGCGTGTTCAACTGCTTCTTCAATGCTTCAAGGCGATCTTCCACCGAAGGGCCGCGATTCAGTTCCGCGAGCTTGTCGTCGAGCGCCTTGCCGCTTTTCACGTCGGCGGAATTCAGGCGGGCGTCGGAACGTGCATTCGACAGCGCGACCTTATCTTCCAGCTTCTGGAAATCTTCGGAAAGATTCTTGCCGCCGATGCCACCGAGTGCCGTCGCCGCGACATCTTTCGCCTGTGCGATCTGCTGCTTCGCCTGCAGGATGTTCGAGCGCGCGTTCAGGTCGTTACGACGCTGACGCATTTCGTCGATCTGCTGTTTCAGTTGATCGACCGATGGTTCGAGCGTCGACAGTTCGGAGGCCAGTGCGTCGCGTTCGGCCTCAGCCGTAGCCTGCGCGCCGAGCGCTTCGCGGGCGAGCGCTTCGTCGCCGGACTGCAGCGCGCGCTTCGCGCCGTCTTCGTATTTCTTCGCCTTGTCGGCGGCGACGTCGCGCTTGCTTTGCTGCGTTGCGACCTGCGCCTGGATCTCGATCAGTGAGTTCTCCGCTTTCGCGATGCTGTCGTCGAGTTCCCGCACGATCTGGCGCGAATCGCGCGAAGGATCCTGCACGGAATCAGCCGCGTCGTTCAGGAGACCTTTGAGCGTGCGCGAGACGGTGTCAAATAGCGACATGAATACCTCCGTAGATTGAATTCGGCGCTGGGAAATCCGGGCGCATTTAACTGACAGCTTACGCCGCTGCGCGCTTCATTGCGCAGGCGACCGGTCCTGACATCGGGCCGATTCCGCGAATTGCAATGGCTGCGTTTTCGATCGCGCCACTGCCGTGGATTAACTGTCACGAAAAGTGCGAAGGCTGCTCCAGTCGCTCGCGGATATTACACCACGGCATGTCTTAAAACGGACTTAAGGTCGCGTTTCACAAAGGTTTCAAAACGCAGTCTGTTTGCCGCGTTTCTACCCGTGTTTCGGTGGTGTGGGAAAAGTCATTCCGGATGGATCCGGCAGAGATCGGGCCGCAGCCGGCGGCCCGATGGGCGACGATGCCAGTTACGCAAAACGGCCGTCCGTGGCCGGGTCGCCGTGAGGATTGCTATCGGCGTCGTGCTCCGCGTCGATGCGCGACCGGGGCCGCAGTGCATCGCTCGCGCCAGGCGGATGTGCTGCGAGCGAAGCGGCTTTTGCCGCCGCCACGCGCGCAACGGCTTCGGCTGCGTTGCGCATTTCTTCTTCAGTTGCGGTCGCGGGGTCGAACGCGGGCGAATCCGGCAGGTCTTCCGCGGGTGCATGCGCTCCGTCGATGGGCGCGGCGTCCGCATGAGACGGCGCGTGCGCGGCGTCGACATGACCGGCTTGACCGACAGCGCCTGGCGCCGGCTTCACAGGCACGAGCCCGGGCGGTAACGCCGCGGGTTCCGCTGGATGCGTGTGGCGCGTGCCGCGCGCAGCCTTGCGCAATGCCTCGTTCAGCGCGTCCGGTTCGCGTGGCGCGCGTAGCCGGTCGACGATGCTGGCCGCTTTCACCTGCTCGCTGGTCGCGCCGAAGTTCAATACGGCTCGCCGCATCAGTTCGCTGACGCTGATGCCGAGTCCTTCGGCGGTCGAGGCGATCGCGCGTTTCTGCGCGGGCGTGACGAATACGACAATGCGTTCGCTAGGCTTGTTCATGGTCGGCTCGCGTGCGTTTTACGCGTTTATGCGTCTGACGGCTGGTTATGGCGGGCGGCCGCCCCGAAAAACCGGAGCGACAAGCCCATCATAAGGCGACTCGCGCGGATGCGAAATGGGCATCGCAGCAACAGCACACTGGCAAAACAACAACACCCCAACACAAAGACAGGGACAAAACCGTGCGCCGCGCGAAAAGGCCGTGACTTCAATGAGTTGTAGCCTTTCCAGCGCTATTGTCCACAGACCTTTGCACATTTTGTGTGGATAACCGCGCTTACGCTGACAAAAGGCCTGCAACATCTTGCGGGGAACCATCCGCAGGGAATTCTTACAAAAAAATCGGCTTGGCCGCTGCCTGATTTCTTTAAAATGCGCTGTTACGTTGCGCCGGCTGTTGCCTGCCGTGCGCTGTGCGGCCGCCGGGGGTGTTGGGTCGCACGGGAGCGTCCGCCTGTTTTCGTCCTTTCGTATGGGGCGATGCGGCGCTTTTTCGCCAGCATGTAAACCCGTCGGTGTGGCCAGCGCAGTGTTGCGCAGCCCGCCACGACCATGATCCGTGCGCACGCAGGGCGTGCGCAGAAGGCGTGCAGCCAGGCGCTAACCATTCCAGTCATGCCAATTATCAAACGACCGCCTTCAAGTTATCCGGCCGACGACCGGAATCCCAACCGCCGCAACGCCGGCTCCCATTCAGACCGCTACGACGCCCGTGACGACGCGCCACCCGGCCGCGCGTTCGGCGCGACCATCGCAATCTGGTTTGCGGGACTGATTGCCATCGCGGCTGTTGTCGGTGCGCTGATCGTGGGTTATGCGCTCGTCGTGATGGGGCCGCAGCTGCCGTCGCTTGACGCGCTCACGGACTACCGCCCGAAGGTGCCATTGCGCGTCTATACGGCGGATCACGTGCTGATCGGCGAATTCGGTGAAGAGCGCCGCAGCATTGTGCGTTTCGCCGATATTCCCGACCAGATGAAGAAAGCGGTCCTCGCGATCGAGGATTACCGCTTCTACGAACACGGTGGTGTCGACTTCGTCGGCATTCTTCGCGCGGGTCTGACGGACCTGATGCATGGCGGCAGCTCGCAGGGCGCGAGCACGATCACGATGCAGGTCGCGCGCAACTTCTTTCTGTCGAGCGAGAAGACCTACACACGCAAGATCTACGAAATGATGCTGGCGTACAAGATCGAGCGCGCGCTGACGAAAGATCAGATCCTCGAGGTGTACATGAACCAGATCTATCTGGGCGAGCGCGCTTACGGCTTCGCAGCCGCTGCGCGCGCGTACTTCGGTAAGGACCTGAAAGACATCACGCTGGGGGAGGCCGCGATGCTGGCCGGCCTGCCGAAAGCGCCGTCGGCGTACAACCCGGTTGTCAATCCGAAGCGCGCGAAGATCCGTCAGGAATACATCCTGAAGCGCATGCTCGATCTGAACTACATCACGCAGGCGCAGTACGACCAGGCCGTGAAGGAAGAGATTCACGCGAAGGTGTCAGGCAACGAATACAGCGTGCATGCCGAATACGTCGCGGAAATGGTGCGGCAGATGATGTACGCGCAGTATCGCGACGAGACGTACACGCGCGGCCTGAACGTCACGACGACAATCGATTCCGCCGACCAGGACGCCGCCTACCAGGCCGTGCGCAAGGGCGTGATGGACTACGAACGTCGTCACGGCTATCGCGGGCCCGAAGCCTTCATCGAGTTGCCGTCGGATAGCGACGACCGCGATCAGGCCATCGACGATGCGCTTGCCGATCATCCGGACAATGGTGAAATCGTCGCGGCTGTCGTGACCGCGGCGACGCCGAAGGAAGTGAAGGCGCAGTTCGTCGACGGCACGGTCGCGACCGTCAACGGCGACGGGCTGAAGTTCGCCGCCGCTGCACTGAGCCCGCGTGCGACGCAGGCGCAACGTATCAGGCCCGGTTCGATCGTGCGCCTCTTCGCCGATGCGAAGGGCAACTGGCAGATCACGCAGCTGCCGCAGGTCGAAGGCGCGCTGGTCGCGCTCACACCGCAGGACGGCGCGATCCGTTCGCTCGTCGGTGGCTTCGACTTCAACAAGAACAAGTTTAACCACGTCACGCAGGCATGGCGGCAACCGGGCTCGAGCTTCAAGCCGTTCATCTATTCGGCATCGCTCGAAAAGGGCCTCGGACCGGCGACCATCATCAACGATGCGCCGCTGTCGTTCCCGCCATCGACACCCGGCGGCGACGCATGGGAGCCCAAGGACGACGACCAGCCAGACGGCCCGATGCCGATGCGGCTCGCGCTGCAGAAATCGAAGAATCTGGTGTCGATCCGTATCCTGTCGTTTATCGGCACGAAGTACGCGCAGGACTTCGTTACGCAGCGCTTTGGCTTCGACGTCGACAAGACGCCGCCGTATCTGCCGCTCGCGCTCGGCGCCGGTCTCGTGACGCCGCTGCAGTCGGCGGGCGCCTATTCGGTGTTCGCGAACGGCGGCTACCGGATCAATCCCTATCTGATCGCCGAAGTCACCGATGCACGCGGCCAGCCGATTTCACGTGCGCAACCGCTGACGGCAGGACGCGATGCGCCGCGCACGATCGAGCCGCGCAACGCGTACATCATGAACAGTCTGCTGCACTCGGTCGCCACCGCCGGCACGGGCGCGGGCACGAACGTGCTGCATCGTTCGGACCTGCAGGGCAAGACCGGTACGACGAACGATGCGAAGGACGGCTGGTTCGCCGGCTATCAGAAGTCGCTGGTCGCGGTGGCGTGGATGGGTTACGACCAGCCGAAGACGCTCGGTAGCCGCGAATTCGGTGCGCAGCTGGCGTTGCCGATCTGGGTCGAGTACATGCAGCGCGCGCTGCGCGGCGTGCCGCAGGAAGAGCCGCCGATGCCCGATACCGTGGCCCAGATCGACGGCGAACTGTTCTATTCGGACATGACGCCGGGCAACGGCTTCGTCGCGAGCATCGGCATGGATGCGGCGAATCCGCTCGC
This sequence comes from Paraburkholderia sp. GAS42, assembly GCF_050436565.1. Lineage (NCBI taxonomy): Bacteria > Pseudomonadati > Pseudomonadota > Betaproteobacteria > Burkholderiales > Burkholderiaceae > Paraburkholderia > Paraburkholderia sp. GAS42. Next base: position 95,154 of record NZ_JBNDML010000011.1, read on the forward strand.
CGGTGGAATGAATGTGGTGGGTGGCGTGGGGCCGGCGGGCCTGACGCCGCCGGATGTTTCGTCGAACGAAAAAAAGCAGATCATGGACCTGTTCGAATCGAACAAGCCGTGATGTAAATATCACGAAACATCACGAAGTCGGGCGCATCCGGACCGTTCTGGAGTTCGGTGCGCCGGCAGACTATAATCTGCACTTTTAAATAAGTTTCTTTCCTGCCCTGCGATTACGGCGGGGTAATTTTTCCCGCAACAGGCGCAGCGCTTCACCTGGTTTCAGGCGCGCGCGATGCAGGTCCGTTCTGGCCGTCGGTGTGTCCGCTTTCCCGCGCGACGCGTTTTCGTCACATACGCATCACTAACGGGTACTCCCTTGAAGAATCGCATTCTCCTCTGTCTCGCGACAGGTCTGCTGCGCGCGCTCGCGTGGCTGCCGTACGGCGCGGTCGCGCGCTTCGGGGTGGGACTCGGCTCGCTGCTGTATCGCATTCCCAGTTCGCGCCGGCGCGTCGTCCACACGAATCTGAAGCTGTGTTTCCCCGACATGAGCGACGCCGAACGCGAGCGTCTTGCGCGCGCCCACTTTCGTCACGTGATCCGAAGTTTTGTGGAGCGTGGCATGCAGTGGTTTGGCAATGCGAAGTCGCTGGCGCGGCTTGTCGAAGTGGAGAGCGCCATCGATCTCTCCGAAGTACACGCCCGCCCGACGATCTTCGTCGGCTTCCATTTTGTCGGCATCGAGGCAGGCTGCATGATGTACTCGACGCGGCATCCAGTTGCGTCGCTCTATACACCGATGTCGAACGCGCTGTTCGATGCGATGGCGCTGCGTCAGCGGGCCCGTTTCGGCACGGAGATGATCCCGCGCAGCAACAGCGTGCGTCATGCGTTGCGCGTGCTGCGTGCGGGCAAGCCCGTGATGCTTGCCGCCGACATGGATTTCGGTCTGCGTGATTCTGTATTCGTGCCGTTCTTCGGCGTCGAGGCGTGCACGTTGACGTCGGTCTCGCGACTGGCGAAGGCGGGCAATGCGCGCGTCGTGCCGTTCGTTACCGAAGTGCTGCCCGAATATCGCGGCTACCGGCTGAAGATATTCGAGGCGCTGAGCGACTTTCCGTCCGAGGACCCCGCGATCGACGCGCGTCGTATTACGGCGTTTCTTGAGACGCAGGTGCGCCGCATTCCGGATCAGTACTACTGGGTCCACAAGCGGTTCAAGCATCGCCCGGCGGGCGAGCCTGCGGTGTACTGACGCACGAGGCGCGATATCGTTGCAGCGGACGAAAGCGTCCTGCGATCAGCGAGTTACGTGCACTGTCAGAACGTTATCAACAGGCCTTTCAACATTATCTGTGGATAAGCGAAGCGCGTGAGCTTCGCACCACGCGATGGATGCCAGCGGGGATCGCGCTGCACGATCCTGATCCGCCAGTCGCAATCCTTTTCCGCTCAGGCACTTGACGCGTTCGCCCCTGGCTTATCAACAGCCCTGTCAACAGAAACTGGGGATAACCTGCGCGGTTCGATCCGTCCTCAGCGACACGCAAACCATCGACGCGACACATTTCGCGCCGCGGGACAAATTCGTTGCACACTCAACGTGTTATCGCGCCTGTCAGATAGTTCTCCACAGGTTCATCAACAAAAACTGGGGATAACCGCTGCGCGCGATCAGTTGCGCGCAACGCCATCCGTTCCCGGCTTCGCCTCCGGCAGCGGATTCCCCATCGCCTGAAACAGCGCGGCCGTATCGCTCAACCGCGCGCCGGTATAGCGGATCTCATCGAGCTGCGCATTACGGAACTGCTGCTCGCCCGAACGGGCAGCCGACACCGGCACCGCGCCGAGCCTGTACCGCGCCGACGTTTCATCGAACACACCATGCGCCGAGCGCGCCGAGAAGTTCGCCGCATCGAGCGACTGCGCATCGTGTTCGAGTGCGGCAAGCGTATCGGCGACGTTCTGGAACGCCGCCAGCACGGTCTGCTTGTACTGCGCGGTGGCGGCATCATACGAATCCACCGCCGCACGACGCTGCGCGAGCAATGCACCGCCGTGGAAGATCGGTTGCGACAGCGACGCACCGATGCTCCAGATCGCGCCCGCGCCCGATAGCGCCACCGGCCAGCTAAAGCCGCCCTGGCCCATCGATGCCGTCAGCGACAGGCTCGGAAACATCTGCGCGGTCGCGACGCCGACATCGGCAGCGGCGGCCTTCAACGCAGCATCCGCGGCCTGAATATCCGGTCTCGACTTCAGGAGATCCGAAGGCACCGAAACGGGCACCTGTTCGGGCACGTGAATGTGCGCGAGATCGAGATCGGGCGGCGCCGCGTCGGGCGTTCGACCGAGCAGCACAGCGAGCGCGTGCCGCGTCGTCGTCCACTGCTGGCGCAATCCCGGCAGACTCGCCGCGAGCGACGCCGCGCTTTGCTGCGCATTGAGCGCATCGCTGTGCGAGACCGCGCCGAGATCATAGCGACGCACCGTATCGCGCGCCTGGTCGTTCGCGAGCGAGACAAGACGCTCGGTGGCGTCGATCTGCGCGTGCAATGTCGCGGATGCGATCGCCGCCGACACGACATTGGCCGCAAGCGCCCGACGTGCCGCGTCGAACTGATACGCCTGCACATTCACGCGCGAGGCAAGCGCGGCGTTTTCGAGTCGCGCCGCGCCGAAGATATCGAACGTGTAATGCGCCTGCACCTGACCGACAAACGTGTTGTACAGGAACGTGTTCGGCCCGGCTTCCGGAATCGCCAGCGCGCGTTGGCGCGCCGCCTGGCCGCCCGCATCGATCGTCGGCAGCAGCGAACTGCCGATCTGCGCGCGCAACTGTTCGCGCGCTGCAGCGAGACTGCGGTCGGTGGCGGCGAGCGTTGGGCTGTTGCGCAAGCCTTCGTCGACGAGCGCGTTCAGATCGTCCGACTGAAACTGCTTCCACCATTCGGGCACCGCTTTCGCACCCACGACAAACTGCTGCGTGACGCCTTGTGCAGGCACGGTTTGCGTCGGCTGCGCTTCGGCGCCGTAATGCGCCGGCGACGGCATCGCGGGCGGATCGCCGTTCGGCCCGAACGAGCAGGCCGCGAGGACGAACAGCGTCAACACAGCGCCGGACGTGGCCCTGAGTCTGCGCGTGGAAAAAACATGGCTCATGATCAGACTCCCGTTTGCGCGGACGAGGGCGGCGTCGGCTCGCGCTCGTCCTTGCGCACCCTGAACGACACCGCGTAGAGCGCCGGCAGGTAGAACAGCGTGAGCACGGTCGCGCTCGTGATGCCGCCCATCAACGCGGTCGCCATCGGCCCGAAGAAGTTCGAGCGCAAGAGCGGAATCAGCGCGAGCACGGCGGCCGCCGCCGTCAACGTAATCGGCCGGAAACGGCGCACGGTTGCGCCGACGATCGCATCGAAGCGCTTGTAACCCGCGGCGATATCCTGCTCAATCTGATCGACGAGAATCACCGAGTTACGCATGATGATGCCGAACATCGCGATCACGCCGAGCATCGCGACGAATCCGAACGGCTGGCCAAACAGCAGCAGCGTCGCGACCACGCCGATCAGGCCGAGCGGCGCCGTCAGCACGACCATCAGCACGCGGCCGATGCTCTGCAACTGGATCATCAGCAGCGTCAGTACAGCGATGATCATGATCGGCATCTGCGTGTTGATCGACGTTTGTCCCTTGGCACTTTCTTCCACCGAGCCGCCTACTTCGATTCGATAACCGACCGGCAAGGTTGCCCGGACCTGCGCAAGCGATCTGTCGACGCTGTTCGTCACGTCGATGCCCTGCGCGCCGGCGGCTACGTCGGACTGCACGGTGATCGTCGGTTGCCGGTCGCGTTCCCAGATCACACCGTACTCAAGGTCGTTGCGCAGATGACCGAGCGTGCCGAGCGGCACCGCGCCGTTCGGCGTCGGCATCGCGAGCGTGAGGAGGTTCGCAGGGTCGACGCGTTCGCTCTTCGGCGCGCGCAGGTCGACGCTGATCAGCTTGTCGCGTTCGCGATATTGCGTGACGGTGTAACCGGAGAGCGTCATCGCGAGAAAGCTCGAAATGTCTTCTGATGCGACGCCGAGTTCGCGCGCCTTTTTCTGGTCGACTTCGAAGCGTACCGAGCGCTCGGCCGGTTCGTCCCAGTCGAACTGGACGTTGCTCGTGCGGTGATCGGCGCGCATCGTCGCCGCGACGCGTTCGGCGATTGAGCGCACGGTCGCAATATCGTCGCCGCTGACGCGGAACTGCACCGGATAGCCCACCGGCGGCCCGTTTTCGAGGCGTGACAGACGCGTGCGTATCGCCGGAAACTCGTTGCGCAGTTTAGGTTCCAGCCACCGCGCGAGCTTCTCGCGGTCTTTCACCGATTTCGCCGTGATCACGAACTGCGCGAAATTCGGCAGCTGCAACTGCTGGTCGAGCGGCAGATAAAAACGCGGCGCGCCGGTGCCGACGAAGTCGACGGTGTGATCGATTTCCGGCCGGCCTTCGAGTGCCTTTTCGAGGCGCTGCGCCTGGCGCAAGGTTGCCTCGAACGACGCGCCTTCAGGCAGACGCACGTCGACGAGCAGTTCCGGCCGGTCCGAACTCGGGAAGAACTGTTGCGGCACGAGCGTAAAGCCGGCGAGGGCGACGATGAACAGCAGCACGGTGATGATAAGCACGATGAAGCGCCGCTCGACGCACCAGCCGATCCAGCCACGCAGGCGTCCATAGAAGCGCGTGTCGTAAATGTCGTGTTCGTGATCGTGCGCCTCGTGCGCCTGACGCTTGCGCTCAGGCAGCATGTGATAGCCGAGCATCGGAATCAGCACGACGGCCGCGAGCCACGAAGCGATCAGCGCAATCGCCGATACTTCGAAGATCGAACGCGTGTATTCGCCGGTGCTCGATTTCGCGAGCGCGATCGGCAGAAAACCGGAGACGGTGACCAGCGTGCCCGTCAGCATCGGAAACGCTGTACTGGTGTAGGCGAACGCAGCGGCACGCGTGCGGCTCCAGCCCTGTTCCAGCTTCACGGACATCATCTCGACGGCGATGATTGCGTCGTCGACAAGCAGGCCGAGCGCGAGCACAAGCGTGCCGAGCGACACCTTGTGCAGACCGATATCGAACAGATACATGCACAGCGCGGTGACGGCGAGCACGACCGGAATCGAGATCACGACCACCATGCCGGTGCGTACGCCGAGCGAGATCAGGCTCACCACCAGCACGATCGCGATGGCCTCGGCGACGGCTTCCAGGAAGTCGTCGACCGAACGGGCGACCGCGTGCGGCATGCTCGACACTTCGACGAGCTTCAGACCCGCCGGCAGATGCGCGCGCAGCATGGCGACCCTTTCGTCGAGCGCCTTGCCGAGGCGGATCACGTCGCCGCCGGGATCCATCGTCACACCGATGCCAAGCACCGCGTTGCCAGCGAAGCGCATCTGCGTCGCAACGGGATCGTCGTAGCCGCGTTTGATGATCGCGATATCGCCGAGACGGAATGAGCGGTTGTTGATCCGGATCAGCGTGTCGGCGAGTGCGTTCACGTCCTTGAACTGGCCCGTCGGGCGCACGAAGACGCGGTCGTCGGTGGTGGTCAGCGTGCCGGCCTGCGACACCGCGTTCTGCGAGTTGATCGCCTGTGCAAGCTGCTGCGGCGAGATGCCAAGACGCGTCAGCTGCGTGTTCGCGATCTCGATGTAGATGTGCTGGTCGGGATCGCCGAAATAGTCGATCTTGCCGACGCCCGGCACGCGCAATAGCACCGTGCGCAGTTCGTCGGCGTAGTCATGCAGTTGCGCGGCCGAAAAGCCGTCGCCTTCGAGCGTGTAGATGTTGGTGTAGACGTCGCCGAATTCGTCGTTGAAGAACGGCCCCTGCACACCTTGTGGCAGCGTCGCGGCGATGTCGCCGACTTTCTTGCGCACCTGATACCAGGTTTGCGGCACGTCCTTCACGGGCGCGGAATCCTTCATCGAGAAAAACATCAGCGATTCGCCTGGGCGCGAATAGCTGCGCACGAAATCGATCGCGGGCGTCTCCTGCAGCTTGCGGCCGATGCGGTCGGTAATCTGCTCCTGCATCTGGCGTGCGGTCGCGCCCGGCCAGAACGTGCGGATCACCATCACGCGGAACGTGAACGGCGGGTCTTCCGACTGCGCGAGCCGCGTGTAAGCGAGGATGCCGAAGGCGGTCGCCATCGCGATCAAAAATACGACGAGCGCCTGATGCCGCAGTGCCCAGGCGGACAGATTGAAACGGCCTTCCTCTTCGCGATGATTGTCCGGTTGCGCGTCGTCCCGACGCGCGTTTTCCTGCGATTGCGGTGCGGTCATGACGCGAAGTCCTCGGGATGCAGCGGCGCCATCACGCGGACCTGTTCACCGGCGGTCACCGTATGAACGCCTTGCAATACGACGCGGTCGCCGTCGTTCAATCCCTGCGAAACGGCGATCGTGCGTTCGTTATAGCGCGCGACCTGCACGCGACGCAGTTCGAGCTTGTCGTCGCCGGCACGCACGATCCACAGCGCGGGCGCGTTGCCGTCGTGGAAGAGCGCGGTGGCGGGCACGATGAACGAACTCGCGGCGCTCGCTGCGGAGGTGTGCTGCATGAGCGCGATATCGGCGGTCATGCCGAGACGGACATCGGGACCGGCGTTGTCGAGCGTGAGTTTCGCGCGATACGTGCGGCTTTGCGGATCGGCAGCCGGCGAGAGTTCCCGCACGCGCGCCGTAAAGGTTCGACCGGGCAAGGCGGACAACGTGACCTTCGCGACCTGTCCGACGGCGAGCGCGGCGAGCGTGCCTTCCGGCACATCGCACACCACGTCGACATCGCCCGTCCACGCGAGATTGTAGACGGCCTGACCCGCCGACACGTTCTGCCCCGTATCCGCCTGTTCCGCGGTGATGACGCCTGCGTGATCGGCTGCCAGCGTCGCGTACTGCAACTGGTCTTTCGCGAGCGCGGCCTGCTGCTGCGCCTGGTCGCGCTGGGCGATCGCCGACGCGTATGAATCTTCCGTCTGTTCGAGCTGGGCCTGCGAGATGAGGTTGTCGCGCGCCTGGGCGCGATCGCGGTCGAACTGCTGCCTGGCGTAGACGGCGCGCGATTTCGCGGCGTCGAGTTGCGCCTGCGCGCTTGCGGCGTTCTTCTGCGCGTCGGCCGGATCGAGGCGGGCGACGATCTCGCCATTCTTCACCGTATCGCCGAGCCGCACGCGCCGCTCGATGATCTTGCCCGCGATACGAAACGACAGCGGCGTGGAGTAGCGCGCCTGCACTTCGCCGGGCAGCGCGGCGGCTACCGGCTGACCGTCCGGATGAACAGCTTGAGCGACGACCGGACGCGGCGAGGGCGCGGCGGCCTCCTTGCGATGACAGGCGCTGAGCACCGTCAGGGCGCTCAACACAGCGACGAGAGCAGCGGTGCGCAACGGCGCGACACCTGCGTGCTGGCGGGACTGCCTGCGCGGCAAAACTGACGCGCTAAAACCAGGACGATTCACGATAACCCCAAAAACTGACGCGGCGAACAGGACGGCAAACAGGGACGGCGAACGGGTCCGACAGGCGGCAGCGGCGGCCAGCGGGCGCGGATCAAAAACGTGATGCAAGACGCTTGCTTCAGATTACGGTATGGATTCTAATACACACCTGTATCTGAATGCAAAGCAGAATCGGATCAATCTGAATGTTAGACTCCGCCGATGAAACGAAAACGCCTCACTCGCGAGCAGAGCAAAGACCAGACGCGCGAACGTCTCTTCGACGCTGCGCTCGTCATGTTCATGAAGAAGGGATTTGTCGCGACGAGCGTCGAGGACATCGCCGGCGCGGCGGGTTATACGCGCGGCGCGTTCTATTCGAACTTCCGCAGCAAGCCGGAGCTGTTCCTCGAATTGCTGAGACGCGATCACGAGCAGATGCAGGCGGATCTGCAAAGCATCTTCGAAGGGGAGTCGACGCGCGAGGGCATGGAAAAGCGCGTGCTGACCTTCTATAGCCGTCTGCCGTTCGACAACAAGTGCTTCCTGCTATGGGTGGAGGCGAAGCTGCTGTCGGCGCGCGACGCCCGTTTCCGCACGAAATTCAATGAATTCATGCGTGAGAAGCGGGAGCAGATGGCGGCGTACATCGTGGAATTTTCGGCACGCGCCGGCACGCCGCTGTCCCTTCCGGCTGAAACGCTGACCCTCGGCCTCTTTGGTCTGTGCGATGGCGTGCAGTCTTTCTATACGGCCGATCCGCACATCACCGACCAGATGGTCAAAACGGTGCTGTCAGAGTTTTTTGCGCGGGTCGTGTTCGGTCGCGGCGCGGACGAACTGCTTTAACCGGCGGCCTGCTTCTGCCGCTGCAGGCGCTTCCAGTTCTTCCGGCGTTTGCGGTGATCAGCTTCCGAGGCCTGGCCCGTAGTTGCTGCCGATCAGCTTTGTCACCGACGTGATATCGGTGTAATCCTGCTCGGGCAGGCCGTCGAGCATCGACAGCACTTCATTGCTTGCGCCGGCTTCGCGCGCGGCGTCGACGAGCGAGTCCTTGTTGGCGGGATATGAAATGGCTCGCAGGATGTCGGAAATCTGCATATCGATCGATTCGCCGGGAATAGGGGTGCCGGTCATGCGCGAGGTCCTTGTTCTACGTACGTTGCTGCTGCGTGCATGGGTTTGAAACGCTCCGGCGGCGCCGGTCGCGCTGTGCCCGACGCGTTCAGGGGAAATTCGGGTGAATCAATTCGGGCCGCTGACCGCTCAGGTCTGCAGATGCTCGTCCCTGGCGACAAAACCGCGGTCGAGGTGCTTCGACTTCGGCAGCGCGATGAATTCCCAGCGCTGCGTCCTGCGATCGTTCATGACGGCGACGTCCGGCGCTGCCGGGGCGACCGGCGCCTCTTCCGCTTTCAGCGTCGCCTGAGTGGGGCTTTGATTACGACCGGATGCCGTGCTTTCGTATGCCGTGTGAACCGGCGCGGCAAAACACGACGCCGACAGCGTCACCATGGTCAACAGCGTCGAGATTTTCATCGCCCGAGCTCCTTTGCTCTTGCAGCGCTGAGGCTGCAGCAAGCGCTGTGCCAATGCGGCATCCCGCAGCGTGACACCCGCCTGGCGCGGACCGCGAAAGCGGGCGCCATTTACCATCTTAGGTCGCAAATCGACCGGACGTCGCAGCAAAAACGACAAGGCCGCGTCAACGCGATGGTGAGATTTGCAATTTTCGCAGCCAGCTGTGGTTCCGTCGCGAACGATCGTGCCGCGTTGATGTTGCAACGCAGTATTTTCTGCTGCCGGATGGCGATGCGACGACGTTAAAGCGACGACCTATCCGCGTTCAGACAACGCGCTATCGCAGCACATCGAACTGCGTCCACGGCCACGACGGCCGGTCGTGCATGTAGCCGTTCAGCCAGTTCCATTGCGGGTGGCGCTTCATGAAAGCCTGCGCGTCGAACGGGCGGCCGCACGGATGACCCCAGCGGGCCCAGAACGCCATATCGCGCGCCATTTCGCTGTCGACCACCTTGCCGTCGTTCGCGCCCCACGGGTTGAACGGGCCGTGATCGGAGCCGCCAAAGCGCTGGTCGTCGAGTTCCAGATGGCCGCAGATCGTGCGCGAGCAGGGGTTGTCGCTGCGATCGAGATAGACGTCATGATGGTCGGCGATCATTTCTTTCGCGACGTCGATATCGATCTTGCCGTGATGCTGCTCGGCCAGTTGCATGAAGCGCAGGCGCCGCGCGCCGTTCCTGCGCACGTCGGTGTAATCCTCGCCTTCGCCGACGCATTCCTGATTGCGGATCTTCAGGTCGGTCGCGGTGTTGTAGCCGCTGTAGAAGCCGTTCTTCGTGCGCTCGAAGCCCGAAAAGTGCAGACCGAGTTCGTAACGGGCGATCTCGCCCGTCTTGACGTCGCCGAGCAGCCAGCTGTTCGCGTAGCCACCGTTGTTCGCGACCGCGAATATCTCGCACCATTCGCCGATGCTGTTCGCGTACTGCGTCGCGCGCCGCGAGCGGTAGAACTCGGGCGCGCCGGCCGCGTTGTAGCCGGCAAAGTTGGAGATGGTCGTCTCCGTCACCATCAGGCCGGCGGACGTGACCCAGAAATCCGTCAGGCTCGAAATGCAGCCGGGCAACCCCTGCATCAGGATGCGATGGCCGGAATCGGGGACGATGTCGAACACGACGTTGAATGCGTCGCCTGCGGCGTAGCGGTCCCACGAGTTGTGCGCCATGACGATGCGACCGTCGCGCGTCGCGTCGCCGGTGGCGATGAAGGCGCTGCAGTGGTGGCCGCGGCGTCCGCGCCATGGCTTCAGGCCGAGGCGCGGCTGCTGCTGGGCCACGTGCGCCGGCCACCAGCTTTGCAGCAGATCCATGTAGCCGTTCCATGCCAGCACGTCGGCGAACGGCAGCTTCGCGCCGTCGGCGATGCCCTGGATTTCGTCGGCGAATTCGGTGTCGAGGCGCGGCGCGAATTGCGAGACGGCGGCATTGACGAACGTGTCGAAGTCTTCGCCGGTGTCCCACTTCGCGAGATAGCGGGCCGTGCTGATCGCATGCTGGATCTCGGCCGCGAGAAGCTGGCCGTGCTGTTCGCCACGGTCGTACGGTTCGCCTTCGATATGCACGAAAATCCAGCCGGCATGATCGCGGCGGACTGCGTCGCCTGAAGGGTCGCTCATCTTCGCTCCGGGTCGAAAAGACGGTCACGTGGGGTCGCGCTTTCGTCTGCGCTCAACCGGAGAGCGCAGCTCGGCGTGCTGCGTGACCCGTTTTCAATTCTAGAACCCTAACGCGCCGGATTCATCCGGAAATATGCATCGAGCAGCGACGTCTTGTACACGACGCCCGCGAGCGTCGGACACGCGGCGCTTTCGATCACCGGCAGCCGCTCGCCCTGAAACGCCATGAAATGCTGCAGTGCGACGCCGAGCGGCATATCGGGCGTCAGCACGTCGAAATGCGGCTGCAGATAATGCGCGGCGGTGCGCATCGAGGTGTCGTGTTTGTCCAGCAGGTCGGAAGTGATGTCTTTTAGCGCGACGACGCCCAGAAAGCACGCCTTGTCGTCGACCACGTACAGATATTTCACCGGATATTCGAGGAACACGCGCGTCATGTCCTGCACGGTCGCGGTCAGCGGCACGATCGTCTCGGCGGGTTTGATCAGCTCGCGCATCTGCGTTGCACGCAGGCGCATGCGTTCCTGTTCCTCGCGGTTGCGCACCAGCGTGATCTCGTACATTGACGTCTTGCCGATCGCGCGCGACACGAAATACGCAACCACGCACGACAGCATCAGCGGCAACACGACCTGATAGCTCAGCGTCATCTCGAAGATCATCAGGATCGCCATCAGCGGCGCCTGCGTCGCGCCCGCGAGGAACGCGCCCATGCCGACCATCGCATACGCGAACGGTGCCGACGTGCCGTGCGGCCACAACGCGTGCATGCCGAGGCCAAACAGCGAGCCGAGCACGGCGCCGACAAACAGCGTCGGCGTAAAGATCCCGCCGACGGCGCCCGAGCCCGCCGTCGCGGCCGTCGCGACGAGCTTGAAGATGAGCACGAAGATCAGGGCGGTCCACGTCCACGGCGAATGCAGGATCGAGTTCACGACGCTGTAGCCGTTGCCCCATACATCCGGCGACCACACCGACAGAACGCCGACGACCAGCCCGCCGAGCGCAAGCTTGACCGGCAACGGCAGCGGCATTTTGCGAAAGCTCGCCTTGGACAGATCGAGCAGCCGCAGGAACTGCGGCGCGGCCGCGCCACACAGGAGGCCGAGCGCGACGAAGAGCAGCACCTCGACGCCCGTTACCGGCGGGAAGACGGGCATCTCATACGGCGGCTTGTAGCCGGCGAATTCGCGCATCGTGATGTTCGCGACCACCGAGGCGACCACCACCGGCCCGAAGCTTTCCATCGCGATCGAGCCGAGCACGATCTCGGTCACAAAAAACGCGCCGGCGATCGGCGCGTTATAGGCGGACGTGATACCCGCGGCCGCTCCGCAGGCGACCAGCAGACGCAGACGCGGCGGGTCGAAATGCACCCAGCGGCCGATCAGCGAAGCGCAGAGCGCTGCGAGCTGCACCATCGGACCTTCACGGCCGATCGAGCCGCCGCTCGCAATCGTGAACAGCGACGACACGCTGCGCCACAGGCTCAGCCGCACCGGCACGACGCCATCGCCGATCGCGACGGCTTCCATGTAGTCGGTATGACTTTTTTTATCGGCGCCGCGACGCGCGACCAGCAGGAAGAAGCCGGCGATCAGACCGCCCGCCGCGGGCAGCCAGATCCGCACGGTCCACGGCAGCCGTTGCGCCATTTCAACGATGCCACTTGCGCTGCCGGAAATCGCGAACTGAAGTAGCGCGATGCCTTCGCGAAACGCGACTGTCGCGAACGCGCCGGCGACGCCGACGATCACCGACCACACCAGCATCGTATGGTCGTCGGACAGGCGGAACAGTGTCTGGGCGCGCGTGCGCAGCTTCAGCAGGAATGAAAGCACGAAAGAAACAGGGCAGAGAAGAGGTTGGAGGGCGCGCGCCAGCATAGCAGCACGCGTGTTGTGTGAGCCGCGTTCAACGCACGGCCTTGTCGAGTTCCGGGTAGTGCCGGAAGACGCACGCTTCGTTGTGCGGAATGCGTCGGTCCGACTCGAGATACGCCGCGAGTTTCGGCCGCGCGATGACTGCATCATGCAATGCGGCGAGCCGCGGCCAGTGCTCGCCGAAATGCTTCATCGCGAGCGGGAACGCGTAGTACAGACCGTCGATCAGCTGGAACATCGACAGATCGACGTACGTCAGCGCACTGCCGACAAGCCAGGCGTCGCCATCAGGGTTCTGCTTCAGCACGCGCTCGAAGTATTTCATGAACTTCGGAAGGCGATTGTCGATGAAGTCGTGCGCGCGTACCCTGGCGGCATCTTTCTGGTCTTCGTAATACAGGCCGGTGGCGAGCGGATGATGCGTGTCATGCACTTCGGTGACCATATCGGCGATGGTCAGCTGCAGGCCGTTCACGACGTAGCGCAGCGCTTCGTCATCGGGCGTGAGGCCGAGTCTGGGGCCGAGGTAAAGCAGGATATTGGCGGTCTGCGCGATGACGAGATCGCCGTCCTTCAGGAACGGCGGTGCAAACGGCGGATGCGGCTCGCTTTTGCTCCTGAGCACGTTCATCATCGCGCCGGTGCCCAAACCGTCGCTGTCCGGCTCGCGGGTCACTTCGATATAGTCGGCGCCGGCTTCCTCCAATGCCAGCCGCACGAATTCGCCGCGGCCTTGCAGGCCGTCCCAGTAAAAGAGTTCATAGGCCATCGATCGATCCTCGCTCGGGTTGTGAGTTCGACTGCGCGAGCAGAAAGTATGCCGCGCCGGCGCGCGATGTTGTTGCTGTTTAGGCGCTCTTTGAGCGGTCGACAGAAACCTGCACGTGAGCGCGATCGGGCAGCCATGCGAACTCGCGTATGAACGGGCGCGCACCATCGCGCCGCGAAACGCAAAAAGCCCCGCGCGAGGCGGGGCTACCGATCGGGCCGGTCGGGCGGGGCGTGCTAGCCGAGCAGGCGTTCGACGGCCCACGTAATCCCCAGTCCGCCGCCGACCAGCCACACATACAGGATCAGTCCGGTCGTGAGTGCACGCGGGCCGGCCTGCTTCACCGCCGAGATGCGGGTTTCGATGCCGAGCGCGGTCATGGCCATCGTGAGCGCGAAGGTGTCGAGCGTGTTCAGCGTATGCGTCGCGGCTTGCGGCAGCACGTGCATTGAGTTGACGATCACGAGCGCGAGGAAGCCCAGCGCGAACCAGGGTACAGCAAGCTTGCGCGTCGTGGCCGCGCCGTTCGCCTTGCCACTCGCAACTGCGCTGCGTGCCGACCGGTTGAGCCACACACCGAGCGCGAGCAGCACCGGCACGAGCAGCATCACGCGGGTCATCTTGACGATCGTCGCGATATGCGTGGCTTCCGGGCTGACATTGCTCGCCGCGCCGACAACCTGCGCAACCTCGTGGATCGTGCCGCCGAAGAAGAGACCCGCGCCGAGCGTGTCGAGATGCAGCCAGCCTGCGTGATAGAGCACCGGATAGAGGAACATCGACAGCGTGCCGAACAGCACCACGCTGCCAACTGCCATCGCGCTTTGATGCGGCTTCGATTGCAACGTGGATTCGAATGCGAGCACGGCGGCCGCGCCGCAGATCGCGCTGCCGGCGGCGGTCAGGAGCGCCGTGTCGCGATCGAGCTTCATCAGCTTCATGCCGACCCACGTGCCGATCGCCAGCGTGCTGACGACGATCAGCACCGATTCCACCAGCCCCGGCAAGCCGACCTGGGCGATTTCCTGCAGGCTCACGCGCAGCCCGAAGAACGCAACCGCGATGCGCAGCAGCTTGCGCGCCGAAAAGTTGACGCCAGCGGCCCAGCTTTCGGGCATGCCGTCACGCAGCGCATTGCCGTAGATCGCGCCGGCGACGATGCCGATGATCAGCGGGCTCATCCCGAGCCCCGCGATGAACGGGAGCGACGAAATGCTGGTGACGGCCGCGGCAAAAAGCGCGACGAAGAGAACGCCGTTGAGCTGGCCGCGCGTTGACGGCGCCTGACGGGCAATGGCTGGAGCGGAGGCGGTGGACATGGTGTTCGTCCTCAATGAATCAGTTCGATGCGATGGCCTAATCCTAATTTGAATATATCGATATGAAAAATCGTCATTTGTGACGTAAAATATCGGCTAATCTGATATTTAAGCGCCATGACCCCCGACCAACTGATAACGTTTGCCGTAGTTGCCGAGCACCGGAACATCAGCCGGGCCGCGGTGGCGCTGCATCTGTCGCAGCCGGCGGTGTCTGGCCAGTTGCGCCAGTTGCAGGACGAGTTCGGCGAGGCGCTGTACCAGCGTGACGGGCGCGGTGTTCGCCTGACGCCAGCGGGCGAGCAGCTCGCAAGCTACGCAGCGCGACTGCGCGACACGTGGCAACAGGCGCATGCGTATCGCGACGCACTGCGCGGTATGGAACGCGGCACGCTGCGCATCGGCGCGAGCACCACGCCCGCGAGCTATCTGCTGCCCTATCTGATCGCGGAGTTTCACCGGCGCTATCCGGAAGTCACGCTCCATACCGCCGACGGCAACACGTCGGACATCGTCGGCGCGCTCGGGTCGGTCGACATCGCGATGGTCGAAGGGCCGGTCGGCTCCGACCTGCCGCCCGATACAGCCGTCCACCCATGGAGCGAGGACGAGATCGTCGCGATCATGCCGCGGACGCATCCGTTGGCCGCAGCGCGCGAAGGCTCGCCCGCTTCTGACCGGAATTTGACGCTCACCGAGCTCGGCGCGCACGCGCTGGTGCTGCGCGAAACGGGCTCGGGCGTGCGACAGATGGTCGAGCGGGCGTTTGCCCGCGCGGCCGTGCCGATGCGGGTGGCACTCGAGATCGCGGGCGTCGAGGGCGTCAAGGAAGCGGTGCGGGCAGGGATGGGCATCGGTTTCGTGTCGGCGATGTCCATGCGGCACGAAGACCATGTCCTGCGTCTTTTTTCGCTCGCGCCCGAGCCCCTCACGCGTCGTTTCTCGATCCTGATTCCGCACGCGAGCGCGCCATCGCGGGTCGCGGAACGTTTCCTGGAACTGAGTCTGGCGGGCGCCGGGTGACGACGCACGCGTTAAGGAACCGGTTCCAGGGGATTTCCACTATGGCGCCGTGCAATCCCGGAGCGCAGTATTCTTCCAACGAAGCGCATGAGCGCTTTTTTGAAATTTCGAGATGGAACCGGTTCCATCTGAATGGAACGGGTCGAACGAAGGGTAAATCCGACATGCCTGATATCGTGATCGTAGCTAGCTCATTCGGCGCGGATGCCATCCGGCGCGACGGGCATCAGGCGTGGCTGAGTCCGGCGGCAACGGCCGGCGCCTCCGCGTTCGAAGTGCGGCGTGAGCTGTTTACCTCAGAAGAAGACACCGCGCCGGACGTCCTCAACGACCTCGGCGAAGCGATCGACGAACTCGGCATGTGGTCGGTTTATTCAACACCCGCGTCGCTTTACACCTCCGAAGGCGCGCTCGACCTGGGCGCGCTGCGTCTCGCGCTCGCCGAAGGCGAAGCGCTCGGCGCTCGCTTCGTGAAGCTGCAACTCGGCGGATTCGCGACCGAAGCCGGCGGCGCCGCGATCGCGGCATGCCTGCGCGATGCGAACATCCGGCTCGTCGTCGAAAACGGACAGCTGAAGGAAGGGGGTGAGCTTGCACAGTTCGTGCGCCTCTTCGAGGCGCTGGAACGCGAGGGCTATCCGGACGTGCTCGGCATGACGTTCGACATCGGCAACTGGCAATGGCCCGGCGAAGCGCCGCTGGAAGCCGCGCGACAACTCGCGCGGCACGTCGAATACATCCACTGCAAGGCGGTGACAGGCGAAGGCGCGCGGCGTTTCGCGATCGCGCCCGCGGCCGACGATCCGGTCTGCGCAGCCGTCCTGCCGCTGCTGCCGCGTGATGTGCCGCGCGGCATCGAGTTCCCGTTCGACACGGGCCGCCTCCACGCGGACGCGTCGCGCTATGTGGCGTGGCTCGCCGCCGCGTAGTCCTGCACGATCGACTTAAGCGACGTACCCGACACAAGCTGCGCGGCCCGTAAGGAACGTGCGGTACAAAGGACCAGCCATGAAACCGACACTCGATGTCATCACCTACGGCGAAGCGATGGCGATGTTCGTCGCGGCAGAAACCGGCGCGCTTGCCGACGTGTCCCGCTTTACACGGCGCATCGCCGGCGCCGATCTGAATGTCGCGATCGGGCTCTCACGCCTTGGTTTCAAGGTGGGCTGGATGAGCCGCGTCGGCGACGATTCGTTCGGTCAGTACGTGCGCGACACGCTGGCGAAAGAAGGCGTCGACGGCGGCTGCGTCACCACCGATAAGCGTTATCCGACCGGTTTCCAGCTCAAATCGAAAAACGACGACGGCAGCGATCCGACCGTCGAATATTTTCGCAAGGGTTCGGCGGCAAGCCATCTGTCGGTTGAAGACTACGTGCCGGATTACGTGCTGCCTGCGCGCCATCTGCATCTGACGGGCGTCGCGCCTGCGTTGTCCCCGACATCGTGCGAGCTGGCCTTCCATCTGGCGAAGGAAATGCGCGCTGCCGGCAAGACGATCTCGTTCGATCCGAACCTGCGCCCAACGCTGTGGCCGTCGCGCGAAGCGATGGTCGCTTCGCTGAACGCGCTCGCCGCGCATGCCGACTGGGTGCTGCCCGGCATCGGCGAAGGCGAGATCCTGACCGGCCATACGAAGCCTGAGGATATTGCGGGCTTCTACCTCGATCGGGGCGCGCGTGGCGTCATCATCAAACTCGGCGCGAAGGGCGCGTATTTCCGCACCGCCGACGATGCAGGCGTGATCGCTTCGCAGCCGGTCGCGAAGGTGGTGGATACGGTCGGCGCGGGCGATGGATTCGCGGTGGGCGTCGTCAGCGCGCTGCTGGAAGGGCGCGCGTTGCCGGAAGCGGTCGCGCGCGGCAACCGCATCGGCGCGCTGGCGATCCAGGTGATCGGCGATTCGGAAGGCCTGCCGACGCGCGCCGAACTCGACGCGCTCGAACGCGGAAACCTCTTCGCTACGACAGACACAGAACGCAAGGTGTCAGAGACGCTGCACTGAACGTGCAATAAGGCGCGACACATTCATTTATTGTTTCAGGGCTCAAGGAGACACCCATGGCCACCTCATCACTTGCGATCCGCCGCTGGTGGACGATCATGCCGATCGTCTTTATCACCTACAGCCTCGCGTACCTCGACCGCGCGAACTTCGGCTTCGCGTCGGCGGCCGGGATCAATCAGGATCTCGGCATCAGCAAAGGCCTGTCCTCGCTGATCGGCGCACTGTTCTTTCTCGGCTACTTCTTTTTCCAGATTCCGGGCGCGATCTACGCCGAGCGGCGCAGCGTCAAGAAGCTCGTGTTCTGGAGCCTCATTCTGTGGGGCGGATGTGCGGCGCTGACCGGCATGGTCAGCAATATTCCTTCGTTAATGGTGATCCGCTTCGCGCTTGGTATCGTCGAAGCGGCGGTCATGCCGGCGATGCTGATCTTTATCAGCAACTGGTTTACCAAAAGCGAACGCTCGCGGGCCAATACGTTTCTGATTCTGGGCAATCCCGTGACGGTGCTGTGGATGTCTGTTGTGTCGGGCTATCTCGTGCATTCGTTCGGCTGGCGTCACATGTTTATTGCGGAAGGCGCGCCGGCGATCCTCTGGGCCGTGATCTGGTGGTTCATCGTGCAGGACAAGCCGGCGCAGGTGTCGTGGCTCGCGCCGCACGAAAAGAAGGCGCTCGACGACACGCTGCGCGCCGAGCAGGCCGCGATCAGGCCGGTGCGCAATTACAGCGAGGCGTTCCGCAATCCGGCTGTCATCAAGCTGTGCGCGCAGTATTTCTGCTGGAGCATCGGTGTCTATGGTTTCGTGCTGTGGCTGCCGTCGATCCTGAAGAACGGTTCGACGCTCGGTATGGTCGAGACCGGCTGGCTGTCGGCGCTGCCGTATCTCGCCGCAACGATCGCGATGCTTGCGGCCTCGTGGGCTTCGGATAAACTCAATGCCCGCAAGGTGTTCGTGTGGCCGTTCCTGCTGATCGGCGCGGTGGCGTTCGCGGCCTCGTATGCGCTCGGTTCGACGCACTTCTGGATGTCTTACGCGCTGCTCGTGATCGCAGGCGCCGCGATGTACGCGCCGTACGGCCCGTTCTTCGCGATCGTGCCGGAACTGCTGCCGAAGAACGTCGCTGGTGGCGCGATGGCGCTGATCAACAGCATGGGCGCGCTCGGATCGTTCGTCGGCTCGTATGTGGTCGGCTACCTGAACGGCGCGACCGGATCGCCCGCGGCATCGTATGCGTTCATGAGCGTGGCGCTTGTCGCCGCCGTGATCCTGACCCTCGCGGTCAAGCCGCAACCTGCGCAGCACACACCTGCACTCGCTACGCCGTTGCAAGGAAAATAAGCCGATGAAGAACAAGATTGTCGCGTACAAGCCGTTGCCCGCCGATGTCATGTCGTATCTGAGTGAACACGCAGACGTGGTCGAAGTCGACGCCGCGCAGCACGATGCGTTCGTCGCCGCGTTGAAGGACGCCGACGGCGCGATCGGCGCGAGCGTGAAGATCACGCCCGCGATGCTCGACGGCGCGACGAAACTGAAAGCGCTGGCGACGATCTCGGTCGGCTTCGACAACTTCGATGTCGCGGATCTCACGCAGCGCGGTATTCTGCTGGCGAACACGCCGGACGTGCTGACCGAATCGACGGCCGATACGGTGTTCTCGCTGATTCTGGCAACGGCCCGGCGCGTCGTCGAACTCGCGAATGTCGTGAAAGCGGGCGAATGGAAACGCAGCATCGGCGCTGAACATTTCGGCGTCGACGTGCAGGGCAAGACGCTCGGTATCGTGGGTCTGGGACGCATCGGCGGAGCGGTCGCGCGACGCGCGGCGCTCGGCTTCAACATGCGTGTGCTGTACACGAACCGCAGCCCGAATGAACAGGCGGAAAAGGCGTACGGCGCACAACGCGTCGAACTCGCGGAGCTGCTGGCGCAATCCGACTTCGTCTGCCTGCAGGTGCCGCTCACGAAGGAAACTCATCACCTGATCGGTGCGGCCGAATTCAAGGCGATGAAGAAAAGCGCGATCCTGATCAACGCGTCGCGCGGCCAGACCGTCGACGAAGCCGCGCTGATCGATGCGCTCAAGGCCGGCACGATCCATGGCGCGGGGCTGGACGTGTTCGAACACGAACCTGTCGGTGCGGATTCCCCGTTGCTGTCGATGAAGAACGTCGTCGCGCTGCCTCACATCGGTTCGGCCACGCACGAGACGCGTCACGCGATGGCGCGCTGCGCAGCCGAAAATCTCGTCGCGGCGCTCGACGGCAGCCTGCGCACGAATATCGTCAACCGTGATGTACTGAAGTCATGAGCACGCCCGTTCGCACGGCCGCTTTGCGGCGCGCCACCATCAGCGACGTTGCGCGGGAAGCGGGCACCGGCAAAACCAGTATCTCGCGCTATCTGAACGGCGAGACGAATGTGCTGTCGCCCGATCTGCGCGCGCGGATCGAAGCCGCGATCCAGCGTCTCGACTATCAGCCGAACCAGATGGCGCGCGGTCTCAAGCGCGGCCGCAACCGGCTGATCGGCATGGTGGTTGCCGACCTCACCAATCCGTACACGGTCGAAGTGCTGCAGGGTGTCGAAGCGGCGTGCCACGCGCTCGGCTACATGCCGCTGATCTGCCACGCGGCGAACGAAGTCGAGATGGAACGTCGCTTTCTGGCGCTGATGACGACGTATCGCGTGGAGGGCGTGATCGTCAACGCGCTCGGCGTCTGCGAGGAAACGCTGCGGCCGGTGGGTGGCGGCGGTATTCCGGCGGTGCTGGTCGACCGGACCGTGGAAGGGCTGAGCGCCGATATGGTCGGGCTCGATAACGCGGCGGCCTCGCAGCTCGGCACACGTCATCTGCTCGAACGCGGCTTCGACGAAATCTGCTTCGTCGTGCAGCCGTTCGACAACATCAGTTCGCGACGCCAGCGTGAAGCGGCATTTGGCGAAGTGATGCGCGGCGTGAGCGGGGCGCACGGTCTGACGGTCGTGCTCGATCTTGGCGACGAAACCGCCACCCAGCGCGCGCTGGACGCGCTCGACCACACGGTCGACGCCGCTGCCGCCGCGGGCAGACGGATCGCGTGGTTCGCGGCCAATGCGCCGGTCGCGCTGCGCCTCGCGCTGCATCTGAAGACGTGCTACGGCGCGCACTGGCAGGAGCGCGTCGCGCTGCTGTCCTTCGACGATCCCGACTGGGCCGAACTCGCCGGCATCTCGACGATCCGTCAGCCGACGTACGACATCGGCTATCGCGCAGTCGAGTTCCTGAGCCAGCGCATCGATGGTGCGACCGAGGCCGCGCGTGACTGTCTGCTGCCGGGCGAACTGATCGTCCGCGCGTCAACCGGGCGCTGATCTGCGATCATCGATTCTCAACGGTGCTAACAGGGTCCGAAAGTAACGAACGCTCAATGTCCCAACCACAATGCCGCCGAATGAACCGTCGGCCCGCGTAATGCGGCGACTGGGCGCGATGGTCCATTCCCCGTGGCGCAGTCTTGATTTGTCACTCTGTCGCGACGGCACTGCCGCCCAGATACGCTGCGCGAACCCGGCTATCCTGCGCCAGATCCTGGGCGGGGCCGGCGAGCGCGATGCGGCCGCTTTCCAGCACGTAGGCCCGATGGGCGATTCGCAGTGCCTGGCGTGCGTTCTGCTCGACGAGCAGGATCGAGGTGCCTTCGCTGCAGATGTCGGCAATCATGCCGAAGATCACCCGGACCAGTTTCGGGGCCAGTCCCATGGACGGTTCGTCCAGCACGACGACGCGCGGCCGCAGCATCAGGGCGCGTGCGATTGCCAGCATCTGTTGTTCGCCACCGCTGAGCGTGCCCGCCAACTGGCTGCGTCGCTCCCCGAGCCGCGGGAAGGTCCGATAGACCTCAGTCATGCGTTGTTCCAGCAAGGCGCCGTCGGCCCGGATCAGATAACCGCCGAGCCGCAGATTTTCCTCGACTGTCAGCGCCCCGAACATGCGACGGCCTTCCGGCACATGACCGAGACCCAGGGCCACGATCTGGTGGGCCCGCAGTCCGGTGAGCAGGTGCCCGGCCATCACGACCTGTCCAGCACGTGGGCGAATCAGGCCGGAAATGGCGCGTAGCGTCGTGGTTTTGCCCGCCCCGTTGCTGCCGAGCAATGCCACGATCTCACCTTCTGCGACGTCCAGCGATATGCCATGCAGAACCTCTACGTTCCCATAGCTCACGTGCAAATCGCGGATTTCTAGGAGTCCCACAGCGACTTCTCCCCGGCGGCATCGTCAGCCGCTTCGTCTATTCCGGCTGTACCGAGATACGCGTCGATCACACGCGGGTCGGCCTGGATCTCGATTGGCGGACCCTCGGCGATGATGACGCCATGGTCCATGACGATGATCCGGTCCGACACGCCCATCACCAGCATCATGTCGTGTTCGATCAGCAGCACCGTCACGCCAAGATCCCGAATACGCCGGATCAATTCCATCAGCGCGTGCTTCTCGGTCGGATTCATCCCCGCGGCCGGCTCGTCCAGCAGCAGGAGATGCGGGTTGCTGGCGAGCGCACGAGCGATCTCCAGCCGGCGTTGATCGCCATAGGGCAGGTCGGCCGCGCGTTCGCCCGCCCGGGCGCGGAGGCCGACGAAGCTGAGCCAGCCCAGGCCCTCTGTCGCGTGATCGGCCGCCTCGGAATGAGCGGAGGGTAGCGCAAGCAGCTCGGCGATCAGTTGCGTTCGGAGCCGATGGTCCATGCCGATCAGCACGTTCTCGAAGGCAGTCATGTTGGCAAACAGGCGGATGCCCTGGAAGGTGCGCGCCATGCCGCGGTGGACGATGCGATGCGGCGCTCCGCCCACTAGCGAGGCGCCGCGCCAGAGAACCTGACCGCCGGTCGGACGCGTCACCCCTGTGAGACAGTTGAACACCGTGGTCTTTCCGGCGCCGTTCGGGCCGATCAGGCTGAGGATCTCACCGCTGCGCACCGTAAAGCTGACGTCGCCGACTGCCAGCACCCCGCCAAAGCGGCGCTGCATGTTGCGCACCTCGAGCATGATTTCATCGGCGACGGTCTCCCGGGGCACGGGCTTTGCGGCGCCGGCGCCCTCGCGCGGCGGCGCCACGCGGCGCAGTGGCGCCGGCCACAGGCCTTGCGGCCGGAGCAGCATCAGGATCACCAGCCCGATCGCGAACCCGAAGATGCGCCAAAGGTTGAGGAAACGCAGCATCTCGGGCAGGCCGGCAACGATCACGGCGCCGAGTATCACGCCAGGAATGCTCCCTCGACCGCCAAGTACGACGATGATCAGGATCGTGACGGACTGCAGATAGGTGAAACCGGTCGGGTCGATCGTCCCGAAGCGCGCAGCGAACAGGCTGCCGCCAAAACCGCCGATCAATGCGCCCATGACGTAGGCCAGCAGTTTGACGCGCAGCGTCGGCACGCCGACGGCCTCGGCAGCCGCCTCGTCCTCGCGGATGCTGGTCCAGGCGCGGCCGAGCCGCGACTGGCCGAGCCGGATCGCGAACACCAGCACCAGCACGAGGAACGCGATGCCCAGTTCGTAGACCGCATGGGGCGAACTGATCTCATAGCCGAACAGGCTGGGGCTGTCGATGCCGTAGATGCCGTTCGGGCCGCCCGTAATCCGAAGGTTGGTGGCAATGATGCGCGTGATCTCGCCGAACCCGAGCGTGACGATCGCCAGGTAGTCGCTGCGCAGGCGCAGGGTGGGGTAGCCGATGACGATGCCCGAAGCGCCGGCAAACGCGAGGCTGAACGGCAGCGTTTCCCAGAACGAGAAGTGCAGCAGTGTTTCCAGCAGCGCCGTCGTGTAGGCGCCGATTGCAAAGAAGGCTGCATAGCCCAGATCCAGCAGCCCGGCATAGCCGACTACGATATTCAGCCCGAGGCCGAGGATCGAATAGGTGGCGATGGTCAGGCCGACATCGACGATATAGCTGCTGGCGACAGCCGGCAGCGCCACGGCAGCGACAAGAAGACCGGCGCCGGCCGCAGGGCGGCGCCAACGCGCTGAAGCCGGCGTCGTGCCCATGGCCTACATTCTCTCGACGACGCGTTCGCCGAACAAGCCAGTCGGCTTGATCACGAGCACACCGATCAGCACGCCGAACACCAGCACATCGGTCCACTGCGACGAGACATAGCCGGCGCCGAAGGCCTCGAGCAGGCCAATCAGGATGCCGCCGGCCATCGCACCTGGAATGTTGCCGATGCCGCCGAGAACGGCGGCGGTGAAAGCACGAAGACCCAGCACGAAGCCCATGAAGAAATTGATCTGGGTGTAGAAGAGCCCTTCCATGACCCCTGCGACGGCGGCCAGCACGGAACCTAACAGGAAGGTCAGCTGGATCAGCCGCTCGACATTGACGCCCATCAGACGTGCCGCGTCCTGATCGATCGCCAGCGCGCGCATGGCCGTGCCGAGGAACGTGTGATGGACGAAGAAATACAGCGCCAGCATCAGCGCAAGGCTCACCGCGATGATGCCTATCTGTGTGAAGCTGACCCGCACGCCGAGCAGATCGAATCCTGCCTGGCTGAGCACATGCGGATAGGTGTCGAAGCCCGCGCCGTAGAGCAGCAGCACGCCGTTCTCCAGCGCGAGAGAAACGCCGAGCGCCGTGATCAGAATCGACAGCCGCGGCGCGCGCAACAGCGGCTGGTAGGCCAGCCGCTCGATGGCGAGGCCGAGGGCGCCGGTGACCGCCATCGAAGCGACGAGCGCAATCAGCAGCGTCAGGGCGAGCGGCAGGTGCACCGCGGCGAGCGCCGTCAAAGCGGTCCAGCCGACGAACGCACCGACCATGAACAAGTCGCCGTGAGCGAAGTTGATCAGCCGGATAATCCCGTAGACCATCGTGTAGCCGAGGGCGACGAGGGCATAGAAAGAGCCGGTCGTCAGCCCTTCGACGACGAACTGGAAAAAGGTGCTCATGGCCAGGCCCGGCGCGCGTCAGGGCCTACTTCATCGCCACCCAGTGTCCACCTGAGTCAAGTCGCTGGTAAGGCGTGAAATTGCCGCCGCGCACGGTAATGACGATATACACCGCGTTGCTGCGGTCGCCTTTCGCGTTGAAGCCGATCGTCCCAGTCACGCCCTGATAGCCCGAGATCTTGTGCAGAGCAGCACTGACGGCCGCAGGCGCCGTCGATTTTGCGTCCGCGATCGCTTTTGCGGTGACTCCGACGGCATCGTATTCGTACACGGAATAGGGGCCGGGACCTTGCCCGTAGGCCTTCGTATAGTCGTCGACATAGCCGTGCGCGGCGCTCAGGAACTGCGCCAGCGGCGCCGTTGTGATGACCATGTCGTCGGCCGCGGGGCCGGCTGTTTTCATCAGCGTGGGGTCGTTGGTGGCGTCGCCGCCCATCAGCGTCATCTTCAGGCCCAGTTGCCGCGCCTCCTTCACCAGCAGGCCGGCTTCGGCGAAATAGCCGGTGTAATAGATAACGTCCGGCTTCAGTGCGGCGACATGGGTTAGCGTCGGCGAGTAATCCATCTGG
Organism: Paraburkholderia sp. GAS42; assembly: GCF_050436565.1. NCBI lineage: Bacteria > Pseudomonadati > Pseudomonadota > Betaproteobacteria > Burkholderiales > Burkholderiaceae > Paraburkholderia > Paraburkholderia sp. GAS42. The sequence continues at coordinate 120,344 of NZ_JBNDML010000011.1, forward strand.
CCGGGCGTGATCGCATCGTCGTAGACGACGTCGACGCCGTTCTTCTTCAGCGCTTCCACCGTGTTGTCGGCGAGGCCCTTGGAATAGGTCGTGTTGTCGTTGATGACCGCCGCACGTTTTGCGTGCAGGAAGTTCTTGATGAAGTTGGCGGCGAACGGGCCCTGCTCGTCGTCACGGCCGATCGTGCGGAACACGTTCTGGTAGCCCATCTCGGTCAGTTTGGGATTGGTCGACGCGTCCATCACGTAGGGAATGCCGACACGGTGAAAGGTCGTCAGTTCTGGCAGCGCTGCGCTGGAGCAGTAACCGCCTGCCACCGCGACGACGCCCGCATCGACAAGTTTCTGCGCCGCCTGCACCGCTGTCTGCGCGTCGCAGGCGTCGTCTTCCGGCACGAGCTCGATCTGCTTGCCGAGCACGCCGCCAGCCGCATTGATTTTCGCGGCGGCCAGCTTGGCGCCGTTGACGATGTCCTGGCCGGCATTGGCGCTGCTGCCTGATAGCGGCGCGGGCACGCCGATCTTGATGGTGGCGCCCTGGCTTCGGGCCAGGCCGGGGACCGTGCCGGCGAGCACGGCCAGAGCGGCCATGGCCGCGATTGTCGTTCGCCGCAAGACGCGAACCGCGTCGGGCGTGCCATTCTTCTGAGCAATCATGTTAGTGACTCCTTATTGTGAAAGGGATCAAAGCGATCCGCCACGCGGATAGACCGGTGACATCAGAAAGCGGACGAAAACGTGTGTTCGCGTGCAATGCATGATCTGCTGGATCAACAGCCTGGCGGGCAGGCTCACCGCGGCGCCGTCAGGAAAGTGCTCCTTTCATGATAGGTCTCGCCGCCCATTGGACGGGCTAGGGTATCCGCGTATAAACCACCATCCAACGCGCCGGCGGCGCTATATTTGAACGGCTGGCAGCTTTGCATGGGACCGGAGTAAGCGCTAAAGCGCTAACTCCGGTCGACACGGGAGTTACGCATGAAAAGCGTCGTACTGGGGGGCGGAATCGCAGGCGTCACGGCAGCCTGGTACCTCGCGAAAGAGGGGCGCGAGGTCACGGTGATCGACCGCCAGCCGGACGTCGCGCTCGAGACCAGCTTTGCCAACGCCGGCCTGGTCGCACCGGGGCATTCGTATACATGGGCCTCTCCGCGTGCGCCGAAAATCCTGCTGAAGTCGCTTTTCGTCGAAGGGCAGGCGCTGCGGCTCAAGCTCAACGCGGACCCGCACATGTGGATCTGGTGCCTCCAGTTCCTGCGAAACTGCACGGCGGAGCGCTCCCGCGTGAACACGACGCGCAAGGTCACGCTTTGCCGCTACGCGCAGACGCAACTGCAACAGCTGACCGCCGCCGAGCACCTGCAATACGACCGCATTAGCCGCGGCCTGTTGTATCTCTATCGCGACGAAGCGTCTTTTGCGCGCGGCAGGCAGAACATGTCGATCCTTAAGGACAACGGCCTGCCGCTCAAAACGCTCGATGCGGACGCGGTCGTCGCGCGGGAACCCGCGCTTGGGGCTGCGCGAGACAGGATTGCCGGAGCAATCTATTGCCCTACCGACGAAAGCGGCGATGCACACCTCTTCACCCGTGCCTTGAAGACGGCGTGCGAACGCCTTGGCGTGCGTTTCGAATTCGACAGGCCGATCAGTTCCATCGAGGCATCAGGCGACCAGATAGTCGGGGTGCATACGCCGGCGGGACTCGTGCGCGGTGACGAGTTCGTGCTGGCGCTCGGTTCCTGGTCGCCAGTTGTGGCGCGCCGTCTGGGCTATCGGCTACCCGTATATCCGGTAAAGGGCTACTCGGCCACTTTCCCGGTCGGGCCGGATCACCGTCCGCCGGATCTTGGCGGCGTCGATGAGAACAACCTCGTGGCGTGGGCGCGTTTTGGCCAGCGGCTGCGCTTTACTGCAACCGCGGAATTCGCCGGCTATGACACCCGCCACACACCCGCCGACTTCACGACCATGCTGCGGGCCGCACGCGAGCTGTTCCCCAGCGGCGCCGACTATGACAGGCCGTCCCACTGGGCCGGTCTGCGCCCGATGACGCCAGAGGGTACGCCGTTGATCGGCCGCACGCGGCACAGGAACCTGTATCTGAACACCGGGCACGGACACATGGGGTGGACGATGTCGTGCGGCACCGCGAAACTGCTGGTCGACATCATGGCCGGTCGTGAGCCCGAGATTGACATGACAGGGATGACACTGAAATGAACACGAGCGCACTGCCCAACGACGCCTACGCAAGACTCGATTTCGTGCTGGATGACGGCATCTGCCGGCGTGCCGCCATTGGCCTCGTGGTGCTCGCCACCGATCATACGATCGAACACGAATGGCGCAGGCTGCTGACGCAGGATGGCGTGGCGTTCTACGAAAGCCGCGTGTACAACTCGGCGGACATTACGCCCGAACGGCTGATGGAAATGGACTCCCGCATTGCAGCGGCGGTGGCGCTGATTCGCCCTGGCGAGCGGATCGATGTCGTGGCGTTCGGCTGCACGTCGGCCGCGATGGTGATCGGCGAGGAAAACGTGTTCGCGCGCATCCGCGAAGCACGTCCCGGCGTCGCATGCACCACGCCCATCACCGCTGCGCTCGCTGCGTTGCGTGCGCTCGGCGTGCAGCGGGCCGCACTGCTGACGCCCTATGTGCGTGCGATCAATAGCTTCATGCGGGACTACATCGAGGCGCGGGGTGTCGGAGTCACGCGTATGGCGTCATTCGAGCATGCAAACGACAACGAAGTTGCGCGCATTGACGCTGCGTCGCTGCGGGCCGCCGTCGAGCACCTTGCACAGAACGCCGACGTGGACGCTGTTTTCGTGTCGTGCACAAGTCTGCGCGTCGCCGGGCTGATTCCGGAACTCGAGGCGAGGACCCGCAAACCAGTGATATCGAGCAACTTCGCGATGGCCTGGCATGCGTTGCGGCTCGCAGGTGTGGAGGATTGCGAGCCTCATCTGGGGAGGTTGTTCGCGCTTTGATCGTTGAAAGCGCCGCGCCGGCCCAGGCAAATTGCCCGACCGGCAGCATTGGGGTCCACTAATGCTCAACACCCACACTTCCACTGAGGCTGCGCCAACGTCATCCCGTGCTGCCCCTTGTACGCGGCGACCGGGGGTGAGGTCCATCCCTCCAGCATCTGCGGAGCGAGCCGGTAGATCTCGATGCCGAGCGGACGGCATACCTCAAGCGGATCGCGCGCGTCTGGCCCCCACATCGGCAACGACAGATCGCCGCCCGGGCAGGTCGACAGCGCGCACAGCAGGTCGATTTCCGCGAAGAACTCAAGGTAATCCCCCTTCTTCGCGGGGCATGCCTTCATGAAGTACTTGTCTTCGAGATTCAGCCCGGTGCACTGGAACACGTTCAGCACGTCGTGCACGTCATATTCGGTCAAGCCATACGGAGCGATTGCGCGCGTCAGGTTCGAGTGGCAGTGAAAATGGAAATCCTCGCCAGTCAGCATGCGGTTCACGTACGGATCGCAACGCGTGCCGAGCAGGTCGTGAACGCGGCCGCCATGCTCGTCGACGCCGTAGTCGGCGAGGCTGTCGTCGGTGATCGTCACCATTGGACGCAGGAAAGGCAGCGTCGACCACAAACGGTCGAATGTGCTGACGTGCGCCTGCTGCAACTGGCGCGTGCGCGATGCCCACATGCGCTCGCGCGGGTTGTGCAGGTTCCACATGTTCAGGTCGGCCACTTGCGGACCTTCGATCGTGACGATGCGAAACACATGACCGGCCGGTACGGCCCACGCCTGACCCGAGCGGATCGGCACGACGATCGATTCGACCAGCGTGCGCGTATCGTGCTCAGAGGCGATACGTTGATAAAACGCTTTGTCCGGGTCGAGCGCGGATCCCTTGGTGGACTGATAGGCGGCGGGGTAATTCAACATGATGGAGACTCCTTCATAAGACACACGGACAGGCTGCGCCTGTTACGCGCTGTTGCCTGTTCGAGCAGTGGCCGTGAATCGGTGAATAAAGCTGGAATGAGGAACACGAATTAAAGGTAGTCGAGCAGCGCGTGCTCCGATTGCTTCAGGTAACCGGCGAGCGCGGCGCTCGCCTCTGCGGTGCGCCCGCTCGCGATCAGCTCCAGAATCTGCTGATCCTTCGCGATCCAGGGACGCTGGAAGCGCCGCTCGTCGGGGGCCGAGGCAAACACGAGGCGCAGTTGCGCCAGTATCGTCGTGAAGAATGTGTCGAACAGCGGGCTGCCGAGCAACTGCACGATGCGCCGGTGAAACAGCAGGCTGTAGGTGCCAACGCTGCGCCAGTCGCCTTCGTCCGCAGCCGTTTGCGCGTGCACGACTGCGTCGCGCATCGCCGCGATTTCATCTTCCTCGATCGGGTCCTCGCGCATCAGGGCTTGCAGTTCGAGCGTGCGCCGCACCCGGTAGATGTCGCGCACATCGTGGCGCGTCAGGGTGCGCACGATCACGCCGCGATGCCGGTAATGCACCGCGAGCCCTTCACGGCACAAGAGACGCAGCGCTTCACGCAGCGTGTTGCGCGAGACGTCGTGCGCCTGGGTGAGATCGTTCTCGACGAGTGCGGTGCCCGGCGGCAATTTGCCTTCAATGATCTCGTCGCGGATCGTCGACAGGATCCGGTCCGTGACTGATTGCTCGGGTTCCTGGCCAGTGAGGGCGGTAACAGTTGAGTGCGAGGTGGGCATACGGTGTTTTATGCAAGATGGACGTCTTTGAGGAAGCTGGCGATCCGCGAAGTCTTGTCGAGCGTCGCCAGTTCGTGCGGTGGCGCGTCGCTCACGATCGTGCCCGCTTCCATGAACACGATACGGTCTGAAATACGGAACGCAAAGTTGATTTCGTGTGTGACGATGATCATGGTCATGCCTTCCCGGGCGAGTTCCTCAATGACCTTCAGTACTTCGTTGACCAGTTCCGGATCGAGCGCCGAGGTCGGTTCGTCGAACAGGACAATCGACGGCTGCATCGCCAGTGCCCGCGCAATCGCGACGCGCTGCTGCTGACCGCCGGACAACTGATGCGGATACTTGTGCGCATGCGCGGCCATGCCTACCTTTGCCAGCAAGCGCATGCCGGCTTCGTCGAGCGGGGGCCCGTTCAGACGCCCGTGATAGTGGGGCGCGAGCGTCACATTCTGCAGCACCGTCTTATGCGGGAACAGGTTGAAGCTCTGAAACACCATGCCGATATCGAGGATGCCGCGCATGTACTGCGCATGCGGCACCTTGCCATGCCTCGCGCGTGGCGGCCACAGGAACGCCTTGTCATGCAGGCGCACTTCGCCGCCGTCGAGCGTCTCGAGGCCGTTCAGCGTGCGGATCAGCGAAGTCTTGCCCGAACCCGACGGGCCGATGATCGACACCACTTCTCCTGCGCGCACGGTCAAGTCGATCCCCTTGAGCACTTCATGATCGCCGTAGCGTTTGCGGATGCCGAGGGCTTCCAGCGCACGCACCGCGCTGCTGGCTCGCGCTGTGCGAACGCCGTTCGCTGCGTGCACGGGCCGTGGTGTTTCCACAGGAATGAAGGCGGCCCCAGCCTGCGTGCGGCGCGTGACGTCGAGGTGCTTCTCGAGCATCTTCAACGCATGGCCGAATACGGTGACAATCAGCACATAGTAGAACGAGACGGCCAGCATCGTCTCGAGCACCTTGAAGTTCTGCGTGTACAGGCGTTCGCCGACCAGCAGGATTTCCGCCAGCGAAATGACGGACACGAGCGACGTCAGCTTGACGATCGTAACGTACTCATTGATGAGCGCGGGCAGCGCGACGCGAAACGCCTGCGGCAGCACGATCAGCCGTTGCAGGCCGACGAAGCGGATACCGAGCGCCTTGCCCGCTTCGAGCTGCCCCTTGTGGAGCGACAGCAGGCCGCCACGATGGATCTCGGCGATGTAGGCCGCTTCGCTGATCGAGAGCGCCAGCAGACCGGCCCAGAACGGGTCGGACAACAAGGCGCCCGTCCAGGGCAGCACCTGCGGCAGGTTATAGACAAAGATCAGCAACACCAGCAGCGGCAGGCTGCGAAAGAGCCAGATGTAGGTGCTGCACGCGACGCGTAGCGGCATGAGGGCGGACTGCTTGCCGAGCGCAAGTGCGAAGCCTGCCACAATGCCGATCAGCCAGGTCGCGGCGCTCAATTCGACCACGAGCCAGGTGGCTTTCCAGAAAGCGGCGTCAAACAACAATGAAGCCGTGTAGTGCCAGTCGAATACCATGTGCTTCCCCTCACGGCGTGCAGCCACGAGGGCGCGGGCGAGTGCCCGGCCTCAGGCTGCGCGCGACGTGCCGTTAGTTCTGTGCCGTACCGAGCGCCACGGCAATGTCATTGCCGGTCGGCTCGGCGACGTTGTACTGCTTGAGCAGTGCCTGGTATTCGCCCGCCTGCTTCATCGACGCAAACGCAGTCTTCAGCTGGGCGAGCAGCGCGTCATTGCCTTTCTTGACGCCGAGACCGATGACGACCGGATAGAGCGGGGTGGTCGACGTGATCGCCACGCGTCCGCCGAGCTTGTTGACGGTCATCTGCGCCACGGCCGAGTCCTCGAACTGCGCGTCGACGGCGTGCGAGAGGACGGCCTGGGCCGCTTCCGGCGAAGTCTCGAACTCGCGCACGTCGATTGCGCCGCGGCCGGCAGGCGTACAGATCTGCTTCGACACCTCGTTGAGTTTCGGAATCCACGACGCACCCTTGATTGAGCTCACGCGCTTGCCGCACAGATCTTCGGGCGTCTTCGGTGCGAAACCGGAGTGGCTCATGGCGAGCAGCGAGCCGCCGGTCTTCAGGTAGGGCACGAAGTCGATCTGTTTCGCGCGCTCCGGCGTCACATAGAGCGCCGACGCGATCACGTCGAAGCGGTTCGCGTTGACGCCGAGGATCAGGTTGGCGAAGCGCGTATCGACGAAGCCGGGCTGGAGCTTCAGGTGCCCGGCGAGCTTCGTCATGAACGCGGGATCGAAGCCGGCAGGATCCGCGTCCTGCATGTAGTCGTAGGGCGGATACGTCAGATCCGCGCCGATCGTCAGCTTGCCGGGCGCGACGGTCGGCGCGCCGCTCGAGGCGAACGCGTGAGACGCGGCGCACAGCGCGAGCGCAGCGGCGCACTTCGCGACGCGCGGAAGGGAGGACAGGACAGGTTTCAGATCAAGTTGGGCTTTCATGGAGTTCTCGCTCGTCCGGGTGGTGACAATATACATTGTTGAACAATTAAAAATATATTGTTCAACAATAATTCATGCTTATGCATGACGCGTGCCAAGGGACTAGCGAGGTTGGTGAACATCCTGTGATGTGGGTCTGGCGCGGCTGTGCAGGAGACGCAGCCTGGTCTTCGAAAGAGGCGCGGCCATCGTCGACGCACCAGTTCCGGGCACCTACATGCGCGTGAAACTAGCGAACGCGTTCAGGAACGGTGCATTTCGTGGCGAAGAATGGAGTGTGAGCTTGAACGCTCGCGACCACGATTCTCAAATGATCGCGCCGGGATGAGCACGCGGGAGCCGATGGAAGACCAGTGCTTCTCGCAAGGCGCGACAGGGCGCTGCCCAATGGCCGCCAGAACGATAGCGAATCACTGAACACCGTTCGCCAACGTCGGGTTTGTGGGTCTCAGCGGACTTGTTTCCTCACAGTGTGACTGGCGGGTTCGGGTCGGTCGCGGAAACTACTCGGGTGGCCTGGATCCAAGCAAAAGTATTTCGACCAGCCTCTTTGCACTTTTCTGCCAGTCCGGAGCTGACGCGACATTCGAAACGCCGACGAGAGCGCGAAGCAGATCCAATGGCTCAAGATCAGGGCGGATGTCGCCACTTGCGATTGCGCGTATAACGAGCGACTGGATTGCGTCCTTGATCTGCGCGCCGGACGATTCGAATAGCTTCGTCGGTCCGCCGACAATCGAATTCAATGCGGGTGCGATGATCTTCTTTGTAGCGATGTAGTCGATGAAGAGCAACATCCAGGATCTCAACGCATCGAGCGGGGGCAGCGAATCGGACAGTCTCCGCTCCTCTTCCGCAAGCTTCGCCACCTCGGCACGGTAGACGCTCTCCAGTAGGGCCTCGCGTGTAGGAAAGTGCCGGTACAGCGTGCCTACGCCGACGCCCGCCTGGCGGGCGACGTCCTCCAGGCTGATATCGCCTCCGGCGCGCGTGAACGCCGTTTTCGCTTCTTCAAGGATGCGCTCGCGATTGCGCAGCGCGTCGGCTCTGGGTTTTCGTTCTTTTGGCGTCGAATCGTTCATTTGCACGTTGAATGCTTGCAAACGGAGGGTTACTCCGTTTAGTATCGAGGAAAGCGGAGTGAGGCTCCGTTTTTATCCCGGGTTGGGAATGACGTCAACCTTCATTGTGCTGGAGCGGCGGAAATGACTGAGAAATTTGGTGCGACTTCGACGACGGACGACGTGCTCGCAGGCGTCGATCTTCATGGCAAGCGAATTCTTGTAACGGGTGTGTCCGCGGGACTGGGCGTGGAGACGGCGCGGGCGTTGGCAGCGCACGGGGCCAGTGTTATCGGCGCGGCCAGAGACCTGGAAAAAGCAAAGCAGGCGATCGCTGACGCGCGGCGCGAGGCCGCCGCGGCAGGCGGCAGCATCGAGCTGATTGCGCTCGATCTCGCGAGCCTCGAGAGCGTCCGGGCTTGCGCCCACAGGCTGCAAGAGGACGGCAAACCGATCGACGTCATCATCGCGAACGCGGGCGTGATGGCAACTCCTTTTGGTAAGACAGCAGATGGGTTCGAGACGCAGTTCGGCACGAATCATCTGGGGCATTTCTTGCTGGTGAACCGGTTGGCGTCGCTGATCCCGTCTGGTGGTCGAGTGGTCATGCTCGCGTCGTCGGGGCACCGCTTCGCGGACGTGGATCGCAACGACCCCAGCTTCGACCATACGCCTTACGATCCGTTCGTTGCATACGGGCGCGCCAAGACGGCGAATATCCTCTTTGCGGTGGCTTTCGATCAGCGACATCGGGCGCGCGGCGTGCGCGCAACCGCAGTTCATCCCGGCGGGATTCACACAGAACTGGCCCGTCATATGGACGAAAGCCAGATGACGGCGCTACTCGAAACGATCAACAGTCAGCTTGAGTCAGAGGGGCAGGGGCCGTTTCAGTTCAAGACCGTGTCACAAGGGGCGGCGACTTCCGTCTGGGCTGCGGTGGTGGCGTCAGCCGAAGACATCGGAGCCAGATACTGCGAGAACTGCCATGTGAGCGAAACCGTTGCCGACGATGTTGTCATTACGCCCGTCAGCGAAGGCGTTCGACGCTATGCGCTTGACGCTGCGGGCGCTGATGCGCTCTGGCGCAAGAGTGAAGAAATGGTTGGCGAGTCGTTTTGAAACGACGCTTCGGACGCCATTGAAACGGTTCTCGTCCGTGCACGAATAAATACTTTTTGTGGCGGCGGCACGTTAGTCCCGCCCCGCGCGCGAGCGGTGCATGCATGTACCGCATCCCTTGCAGACGGGGACGCCGCAACCTCTCGGGCGCGACTGGATGGTCGGCGCCGGCTATATCGGCAGCTTGCCGGCAAGAAGCGTCGCATGACGACAAACAAACCGAAACGGGTAGTTTCCTGGGCGCACAGTGCCGGCTCCGGGGATTCCGGGCATTCCCGTGTGTCGCTTACGCTGCCGGCCTTGCTCGCGAGCCGTTAGTGAAGTAGATTTTTATTGGGCGATGCATCACGCGGGAGGGACTGCCATGGAACTGAGCGTAGAACGCGTCGATGTTTGGGCCGCTACCATCGACGACAAACCGGGCGGGCTTGCGCAAGTATTAAGCGCTTTGCGGGATGCGGGCGTAGACCTGCAGTTCATCGTCGCACGTCGCACGCCGGAAGCATCGGGCAAGGGGGTCGTGTTTGTCGCACCGCTGCAGGGGGAGAGGGAGATCCAGGCCGCGACACAGGTGGGGTTCACCGTCACCCCGAGCCTTCACTCCGTCCGTGTAATGGGTTTGGACCAGATGGGGATCATCGCGCAATTGACCCAGATGCTGGCAGACGGGGGGATCAACCTCCGCGGCGTTTCCGCTGCTGTACTTGGCACACAGTTCATTGCTTATCTCGCGGTCGACTCGCTGGACGATGCCGAAAAGGCGATCGACATTCTACAGAGGGCCTGAAGAGCGCATGCCGGACCGCGAACTGGCCTGATTCTTCCTGTCGAGGCGACCGGGTCGCCCTGTCTGTGCCCTGGACAACTACTTCAGCTCGACGGGCTGCGCAGCCGTGCGTGCACGCGAGCGCGAAGCGGCCTGGTCTCAGTCCGGTAGAGTCGAGATGTGACGCAGTGACTGTAGGCTGGGTTTGTCTGTTGCCGCCTCTTTCGTCTGGCGGTGCCCGAATAACCTGACCATGGTTCCGTTTTCACACCCCGCTCATCGAACCGGACATGCAGATCTCCCGCATCAAATGAGTTCGATCACATTTAGTGCGATATGTGGTGTTGGCTCAAATGTGGTCTTGCGGCGCCCGAGCCGCGATCCTGACAGGATCCGGCCGGCTGAACGCCACATAAAAAAGCCTGCTACAAGGACCGGAGAAACGCCATCAGCGCGGGATCTTTGGCCCACCGCCTGTTCGCCTTTCGATCGCTGGGGATAGTAAGCCGCGCCAGGGCGTTGGCCTTCATCTCCAAATCAATTTCGGCGTAAACGTTGGTCGTATCGATGGAGACATGACCAAGCCACGCCCGTACGGTATTGATATCGACGCCGGATCGAAGCAGGTGGGTCGCAGTTGAATGTCTAATGCTGTGCGGGCTGACGCGCTTGGATGCGAGCGAGGGCATATTGGCTCGCGCCTTGACAGCGTAACGCTCTACGACCGCGTGAATACCGAAACGCGTCAGGGGTTGCCCACAGCGATTGAGGAATACCCGTTCCTGCGGTGGACGTTGGCCAGCGAGGTTGCACAACTCTTGCACGGTGTCGGGCCATAACGGACACTGGCGCTGTTTGCGTCCCTTGCCGAGAACGCTCACGCTGCTGGAGATCGCATCGACGTTGCCGATGGTCAGGTGGGCCGCCTCGTCCGCCCGCGCACCGGCATTGTAGAGAAACAGCAACAGGGCGTAGTCACGGCGACCTTGAGATGTACGTCGATCTGGACAGGCAAGGAGCGCATCCATTTCAGGTTTGTCGAGATAGGGTACCAGCGCTCTTGTAGTCTTCTTGTAGGGGATGCAGCGCAGCTGGGTGCACCATTGGATATGTTCCGGGCTGTGCTCGCCAACGAATCGAGCCAAAGCGTGGATAGCAGCCAGGCGCTGATTTCGCGTCGCGACGCTGCATCCGCGACAGACTTCGATATCTGAGAGGAAGTCCCGGACGATCTCCGCCGACACATCTGTCATTGCCAGCCGGTCGACCGGTTTGTGGGTGCGACCTGAAACGAAAGGGATCAGTTGGCACAGCGTGTCGCGATAGCTCTGCTGGGTGTTGCGAGCGAGGTTCCGCTCGCCGATCAGGTGCTCGAGCAGGAAACGCCGGACCCATGGGCCAAGTAGCATTGTGTCACGCATGGTCACCTCCCCGGGCGTAGCGCTCGAAGCGTAAGCTCGCCTGTCGCAGCAGCTCCGGCGTCATGGTCAGGTAGTGTTGGGTGGCGGCAATATGCACGTGACCAAGATAGGTTGCCAGCTGAGGCAGCAAGCGTTGTACATCGGCGCCTTCGCGATACCAGGAGACCAACCGGGTAACCGTATAGGTGTGCCGAAGGTCATGAAGTCTTGGCTGATACCGCGCGCTATCGTCACGACGTACCTGTGCGCGGTCACGCAATTGTTTGAAGGCATACTCGGCGCCGGCTCTGGACAGGCGCTGTCCGCGTTCCGTCAGCAGGAAGGCAGCGTTGGGGTTGAGCGGCGGCCATTTGTTGCGTTCGGCGGCATACTGAACCAGCACCGATGTCAGATCTGGTCCGGTCGGCACCAGCCGTGTCTTGTAGAACTTGGTTTCACGGATGCAAAGGATTCCAGAGTCCAGATCCACATCCGCCAGATTCAGACCGACAGCCTCGCCGATGCGAAGCCCGGTACCATAGAGCAGTAGCAGGAGCGTGCGGCAGGTTAGCGATGACAGATTGCAGCGCTCACGATTCGCCGTCGCCGCCAGTAGACGTTTCATCTCTTCTCGCGAATAGATGTACGGCACGAAGGTCCGGTGTTCCTCTGGTACCGTTAAGGGTAATGGCGAACTGGTCGTGTAGCCGCGAGCAATGGCAAAGCGGTAGAAGCCACGTAGGGCGCTGAGCTTGCGATGCCAGAAGGTCGTGACGGCATCATTGCCGGCAAGGAACGCATAGACACGATTGGCGTCGACCTCGTGCATATCGATGGCGCCGAGCGTTCGATAAAAGGACTTCAGGGTACGCGCCTCAGTGGCAAAGCGCATCCCCAGGGACTGTTTGTAGGCCACGTATGCGGCGACGGCTTCAGGCAGTTTCATAGCAGATCTCCCAGGGCATAGTCTGCAACTTGTCTCAGACCGGCGAGATCGACTTTGGCATAGGTGCGTGTTGCATAGGCGCTGCGATGGCCCAAATGGTCACCGATCTCCTTGAGTGAGAGTCCCTCAGCCACGAGGCGGGTCGCGCACGCGTGTCGAAGTGAATGCGGTCCACCACGGCGGCAACTGATATTCAGAACCCGCAATCGTCGGTTGACCAGGTAGTGCAGACTCGTAGGCGCGAGCGGACGAAACGGGGCTCGTATGGTGAGAAACAAGGAGCGCGAGACAATATGCGGTCGCACCTGTTCCAGATACCGCAGAATTGCTTCACCTACCTCGGCTGCAAGCGGGTAGTCCTGCTTGCTCCGCTGCTTTGGACGGCTGATGTGAAGGATGTCGTGTTCCCAGTCCACGTCGTCCAGAGTCAGGGCAACGACTTCACCCCTTCTCAGCCCGTAGACCGCTAGGAGCAACAGAATGGCGCGGTCCCGGATATCATGGGGACCGTCCGTATCGGTGCTGCGAATGAGTCGCTGCACGTCTTCCCACTTCGGCCCGACTGGAAGCGTCTCGTGGCTGAACAGACGCGGTCCTTCGATACCGGCGGCGAGTTTCTTCGAGCACCAGGTTTGTTCACCGGCGTAGCGGAGGAAACTTCGCAGCGCGCCGGCAAGGCTGGCCATCGATACCCGGGACCAGCCTTGCATTCGTCTCAGTGCAAAAAAGGCGTCGACCTGTTCGAGTCGCATCTCGCCGATGCTGCTTCCTTGCTCGCTGAGCCAGCACAAAAACGCCTGAACGTGCCAGCATCGATTGTGGATCGTGTGTGACGACAGGCCGCGCTCCTCGCGCAAGTAGCTGTCGAACCGTTGAACCAGATCGGCGAATGGCGGCGTTTCAGGTTGCTGCTCCTGCAGTCGTCCCAGGAAGCGAAGCCAGGCCGTAGCGGTCTGAACAAACCGTTCCCGCGAGAACCTTCCCGTCAGGATTCGCTGATGCCGTCGCTGGTAACGAACCCAGCGATCGGCTGCCATCTCGACCTCCGCAGACGGAATCAATCGCCCGTTGTCGAGCGCGATACGCCGGGAAATAGCCAGGAGCTCAGGTGCAAGGCCCAACAGCGTTGAATGGGCTGCACCACCCTGTGCGCAGTGGGCCAGATAGCGTTCTCGATCATCGGCCGATGGACCATTGCGATGACGAGCCAGTACACGAGGGTAATGAAACAACGTACCGAACATGATCGAATCTCCGAGTTAACCTTCGGATCTCCGACGCTACTCCGGCGCTAATTTATGTGGCCTTCAATAGGCATACACCGCTGACGAACCTCGTCCCGTCCCCGCAAGACCACATTTGAGCCAACACCACATATCGCATCCGGCTCTCGGACAGGACATCATGCTCGCGACACTGAGCTGCCTCTCGGCGATTTCGATTTCGCCGAAGAGGCGCAGCACGGCGCTTTTGAGGCTGAGAGTGGGCCCGACATGTGAGAGTGATTTCGCTGTTCGTGGGGTCTCCCGTCGGATGCCGCGACGGTGAGCCGTGTCTTCGCCGGTTCAATCCGCGAATGGCCGGGTTGCAACTGTCTGCAGCTCGTCCCCGACGTTGAATGAATGGCTTACGCGGTTAGCCACAGCTTTTGGGAGATCATTACAGCGCCCAGGCTCCCCTTATGCACAGCGCTGATCGCTTGACCGACGGTCATTTGTCGTCACCTTCAGAGGGTCCCGAAAGGCGACTCCGGAACTGACGGCGGAACCGGGTAGCCGCACTTACGGATGCGGATGAATCGGATCGACCCAATAGACATCGTCCGGCGGCTCGGCGGGCTCGATATCCAGGTTAACGACTATCGGCTCTTGACCGCTACGGACCACAACGCAACTGAGCACCTCGGTCTTGCTCGCATTGATCTCTTGATGGGGTACGAACGGGGGCACATAGATGAAATCGCCAGGCCCTGCCTCTGCGGCGAACTCGAGATGTTCTCCCCATCGCATACGTGCCCTGCCACGCACAACGTAGATGACGCTTTCCAGTTCACCATGATGGTGGGCGCCCGTTTTGGCGTCGGCGTCGATGGTGACCGTACCGGCCCAAAGTTTGCTGGCGCCCGCCCGGGCGTGAGTGATTGCAGCTGCTCTCGTCATGCCAGGCGTTTGGGGCGTATTCATATCGAGGCGGGAACCCGGAATGATCTTGACGCCGTGATCGCGCCAATTCGGCTTAGCCTGAGAATTCATACCATGCTCCCCGGAACGCTGAGGGATCCCCGACACAGCTGCGAAAAATTCGCGAACAGGACGATCGCGAGACCAGGCGGCTTTGGGCTGCGATCTGTTCTCCTGCGCGACTGGCTGCAGGCTGTGGATTCCATAAACCGGACCATCTGCGTTCGATCTTTTCTGAGCTCGACTTTGACCACCGACCCGCAGTAAGCTGATCGAACCGACGTCCCGGGAAGCGACCATGGCACTGTTCGTTGTGCGGCATCAGCACGCGGCCGAGCGCTGCCCCGCTCACGATCCCTATATGGGTGCCATGCTATTGAATCACCTGAGTCGCCCAAACGTCAGGCGGCACGGGGTGGAGATCCGGGGCGAAGCCGTCGTGCAGGGTGAGCACACCTTGTACCTCATCGTGGAAGCTGAGGACGAGGGCCACCTGCGCGAGTTCATGAAGCCGTTCCAGATGGTCGGCAGCCTCGACATCTATCCCGCCTCGACGTGCGCACGCGTGGTCGCGAGCGGCGGCTGTGGCGCAGCGCTGCCCGTAAGCGAACTCGTGCCAGCGCTAGATCCCGAGACCGCCTGCCAGAATGCGATTGAAGCCGGCCTGGTGGTCCATCGCGCGCATCCGCTCAACTGTGAGACTTCGATTCCTGCACTGATCGGCGGCGTGGTCATGCCGAACGCGCACTTCTATGTCCGCAATCACTTCCAGATCCCCGACCTCGACCCGGCCGCCTTTCGGCTTGCCGTTGGCGGCCTCGTAGAACGGCAATTGAACCTAAGCTTGCGCGACCTCCACAACATGCCGTCGCAGACGCGGATCGTGACCCTCGAGTGCGCCGGAAACGGCCGCACGAAGTTCGACCCGCCCATCGAGGGCGAGAAATGGGATCTGGGTGCCGTCAGCACGGCAGAGTGGACCGGCGTGACGCTGGCGGAAGTCCTGGACCGGGCTGGCGTGCGCACGGGCGCGACCGAGGTGATGTTCCGGGGCGCGGACGGCGGAACCATGGAGGGCCACGCAGGACCGTTGCACTTCGAGCGCAGTCTCCAGCTTGGTCATGCTCGCGATCCTGACGTGTTGCTGGCGTACGCGATGAACGGCGAGCCGTTGCCTGTTCAGCACGGCTATCCCGTGCGCCTCGTCGTCCCGGGTTGGTATGCCGTGGCGTCGGTCAAATGGCTGACGGATATCGAGCTCATCGACTGGCCGTTCGCCGGGCATTACCAGGCCGACAAGTATTGGTATGAATGGGAACGCGATGGCCAGACCGTCCGCGAGCCGGTCACGCTGCAGCACGTGCGGGCTTTGATCACCGAGCCAGCGCGTGATCAGGAAGTCCGGCGCGGTGAGCTGGCCATTCGCGGTGTAGCCTGGTCCGGTGCCGCTCAGATTGCGCGCGTGGACATAAGCGTGGGCGGAGGAAGCTGGCAGGAGGCTCGTCTCGTGAGCGAGCGCAAGCGTCACAGCTGGCAGTGGTGGGAGCTGATCACACGAGCCCATGAGCCGGGCGTCGTCACCTTACGCGTCCGGGCCACCGATCTTGCCGGCCGCACTCAGCCCGAACACGCCGAATGGAACCGGCTAGGTTACGGCAACAACGTTATCCACGAAGTGCCGGTTCGGATAGTGTAAGCGGTCGACTCGATTTTCCGTGCTGAACGCCTCCCGTCGATATTTTCTCTTTGACCAAAGTTTTCCGACGTCCGCGCATGGCTGCTTTCTTTCAGTCTCGAAGGTTGGCAGAGGCAGGCGAGCGAGCGCTAAACGGAGGAGCATCTGCAATCGGCTCATCTCAGCCGCAAAGCGGACGGCCGTCATTGCTGTTCGAGTGACTCTCCCGGGTCGGCTACGGAAGTTCGGCATCGGACCGAGTCCGGCCGTCAAGAGTCGTTCCGACTGACCACGATCCGGACATTCGGGCGTCGAGTCCGCACCGGGTGTCGGTCTTTCGGTTGTTGCGCTTCGCGCTCGCAGCTTACGCGTTTCAGCCAATGTCACCAAGGCGTCCGGCAAAGACGCCGATCACCTCGCGAAGATCCTCGGGCGGCAAGTTGCGCACCAGCACAAGGATCGTTCCGGAAAACACCTTGCCCTTCCAGAACTTGAACACGAGTGAGGCCAGCGCGCTCAGGGACACGCCGGTCGCGGCAAACAGCGCTGTGATTGCCGGCACGTTATCGCGGTTGAGGAACACAAGCAGACAACCACCGAGGAACATGATCGCCGTCATCGCGATGCACAGTTGGAAGTACTTGTCGCTGCGAGACTGGACCAGTGCCAGGTCCGCGACGAGCCGCTCCTGAGCGGCACGGCGCTCGCGCTTCGTCTCCTCCGCCGCGGCGCGATCGGTGGGAACGCCCGCAATGGAGGCCGGATCTTCACCGAAATGCGCGCTGCCCAGAAAGCGGTTCAGCACTTTTCTTATTTCTTTCACGGTCGACCTCCGACTGAATGAGCGCGCGAACTTTGAAAACAGTGTCCTCGAAGGATCCCGGCGTCGCCGAGAGCAGATCTATCACGCGCTGATAGATCAATAGGCGCGGCAGCGGATAAGTCCAATGTTCGTTACATGCGACGTAGCAACGGGGTGCCCGTTGTTTGATGCGCGTCGCCATCAGCACGCATGTACAGACGGTCAGATCAAGCAACCGGTCGAACGAAGGCGGAACGTTCGCGACGATGGTTTCGACGGTTTTAAAGCCGTCTGCCAGTTCTACCGAGGCCCCACCTCGGAAGAGATGTGGCGCACACGATTCGAGAAGCAAGCGCCGCTCGTGCCAAAGCGTCTGCAAGGTGCTTTGCCGGCCCGGCGCCGAGTCTGCGTCATTTTGAATCGGCACATCGCCCGCGCTACTGAAGAGCGCCCTGTTCAATTCGGCGAGCCGCTCCTCGCCGTGCGGCGGAGCGCCAGTCAGAGCCCTCACCGCGCGATGAAGTGCATGGGCGGAATCGCAAAGCGCGGCGCCGACCGCCTCCGGATCGCGCAAGTCGCTTGCGCGAAAAAGCGCACTGCGCCAGTGAGAAAACACCGTGACCACTTCGAAGCGGTCCATCAGCACGAGAAGGTCATCCAGTACCGCGTCGCGCTGAACCTTGACGCCTTTGCGTTCGAGTCGCTTCAGCCCCTTTTCGATCTGCCCCGCCTTATCGCTCCAGCGGGACCACGCGGCGTCCGGATCGCGTTCGCGCAGATTGCCGCCGAGAACGCTTTCGAAGATGAAACTGCCTTCTTCGCGGGCTAAAAAGCGCTGTACGAACCGGTCGCGGGTGAGCGGTACGCCCACGGCCATCGCGCAATCGCTAGGCGAGACGATCGTTTTCATCAGGCGTGTCCGGACTCGGGCGGCTGACCACGTAGAAGTCCTTGTTCTGCTTGTCGACGAACTGAATGGACGTATCGTCGAATGACCCGTAGGCCACGTGCAGATCGTGGCGCAGCTTGATCGACGCAACCATGACGTCGGGACTTTGAATGTTGTGCAGCATCGCCTGGATATCCGCCAGCTTGACCTTGACTGCGTCGCCAAGATTGGTGAAAAAGAGCCGTATTCTCACAAGCAGCGACGGGCCGGTTCCGAGCGCCTCCACTTTCATCTCGACGTCGACTGCGACATGGTCTCCGACCTGGATGGGCTCGGAAATGCGCACCGATTCGGCTGCCTTAGTCCAGTCGTAACTAGTTTCGAGTACGGCCTTGATCGCCTGCGGTTCCATCGTACCGTCGCTCGTGGCGATCAGGCGCACATCCGTTGACGGGTCCTGCAGCTTCACGGAGTTCAACAGGGAGCGTGCAGACCTTTCGTCCATGTTGTGAAAATGTAGATGCACGAGTGCGTCGGGATGCTGGGCGGCAAGCTGGCGCAGTGCGTCGACGGTTGCCGGCGGATTGGTCGCCTCGACGAACAGGCCGTCTGGACCATGAACGGAGAATTGCATGTTCTTGTCGCGTGAGACGATAAGCGGCACGGACAAGCCATGATCTTTTTGAGTGGTCGCGAAGGCGGAGAGCAGTTGTCCGTCCGAACTGCCACCCGGTTCCGGCGCAAAGCTCCAGCCCGAACGGTATCCGCCCGGTGGGATGCTGCCGTCGCCCATGCCGCGTTCCGCGCCTTGGGCGATGTCGGCCGAAAGATGCAACGTCTCGCTGACGTTGCGCGCGTCTGTCTGCGCCTGCCCGAACGCGCTTTGGACATCCTGCTCGATCAGGGCGGAATCGCGGCTGCCCGCATCGCGGCCGACGATGCGCTCTACGGTTGGCAGGCCGTCCGTATCCGCGCCGTTATACAGCACAACGGTGTGGCCATTTTGCTCCGCCACTTTTACCGTGCCGCGGACCACACTCGAGTCGGCTTGATACTCAAAAATGGCCGACGATAGATTGTGTCCTCCCTGCACATCGGAGCCGGGAACGCTGGCGAACGAAACCACTACCGAAGGCGTGCGAATCCATCCATGCGGAGGCCGTTTGTCCCACTGCTCGACATATGCCTTTGCAACAGCGACTTTCACATCGTTGTCCCGCGACAGATTTTGAAGCGCATCCGCGACGTGCACAACGACCTTAAGCATCGCGTGTGTCTGCTCATCACTCTTGCCTGTTGCCAGGCGAAACGCAACTGGGTCGGCGATCGCGTCGATCAGCCCCTCGCGCTGCGCCTCCGTGGCGGTTTTAAGGTAGGCGCGCAAGTCGCTTTGCGCCTTGCGCGCGTCCGTCAGCATTTTGGCGAAATCGGGATGAGCGGCCTCGAGCGCGGGCGAGGACAGGTCCGCGGACAGAAAATTCTCAAGTAACTCCGCCGCAGTCTCGCGCGCACCTTCGAACCTCGGCGCGGTTTGCACGGGCCCGGCGGTGGCATGAATATCGAAGTGCACGAACAATTGATACAGCGCCGCATATTGCACGACGCGTGCGAGGTTGGCGTCGCCGAGTGTGCCGAACCAGTCATACGCGAGATCTTCGGCTTCGCGCACGTTCGAATCGTCACCCGCGAGATAGTCAATGGGCAGCGCACCGGTGCGGTGCAGCGCATACACATCGAAGTCGCCTTGCTGAACGGCGTAGCCCGCGCCCTTGGTGTTCCAGTTGAAGGTAACGGAGCCGCCTTCTATCATCGCTTTCGTCAGTACCGGTGTGGATGGCGAAAACGAAGGTGGGTCAGGATAGCGGAAATTGACGTAGTGAACTTTGCCGCCCATCGACCACGACTTGAGCATCTGATCAGTCACGTTCAGCAGACTGCCGTACTCGGTGTCGATGAGCTGGTCGCTCAGATAGATCGGCGCCCAGTCGAGCTTTCGCCTGTTGTCGATGCGGCCCGCGAAAGCGAATTTTCTCTCGTAGCTTTGGGCGAGTTCTGCCTGGTCGGCGGAAGCGAGCAGCATGATGGTTTCGACGCGCAACGGAGGTAGCGTGTCGACACGGTTGATCCGTTCACGCCCAATGATCGCTACGTATCCATTGGCACTGCCGACGCCGCCCAACACGAGATCGGAATCCAATGCGAACTCGTGCGCCTGTGCGCGTGATTTCGCCAGATCCTTGTCCATCGCGACGCACCAGACTATGAAGCCACGCTCCGTGGATGCATATACGCCCAGCGCGCCGCGATCGAGGATCTGCTGCAGCGTCACGGCGGGCCCCCCTTGCAGCGATCGCAGACGAAAAACGCCTTGAGACGGCGGGACTTCGCTCTCGGGTGCGGTATTTCCCACGATCGACGCGCCGACGCACACCAGAATCGCAGCCAGGATGAAACGCCGGCGGCGAATCGTCTGATAGATCAAGACCGCGCCGATCAGGACCGTCAGCAGCGCGATCGTGACATTTTGCAGGGTCCACGCGCCTGCGTGGCGCTCACGGTTGTCGCCTATGAACCAGCTCCCGATCTGTTTCGAGGTCAGGGTGATGTCAAGTCCACTCAGACGGGAAGCCGGCTGGGTGTCGGCGATCGGCAGCGCGTACGCTTTATACGATGTGCCGTAGAGTCGGGCTGAGAGCATCGCGACGAGCGAATCGACTTCCGCTTGCGAGGCTGGCGGCAGATCGACGACTGCATCGGTCAGAACGCCGTTGTAGCCGATCCGTGATTTCTTCAACGAGATCGCGCTGAGCAGCGGCGAAACCAGCTTCAGATCATCCAGAGTGACATCGGGCGGCGGCTCCGAGATCACGAGTGTCCTGTGGCCATGCTCATCCGGATCGGATATTGCAATGACCTGCATGTTGAGCGGATAGGTTGTTCGAAAGCGCGCCCAGTCGTTCTGCGTCTTGTACGCGTCAGCCCAGGCGGTAGGCGCGAGCAAGAGGCCAAGCAGTGCCGCGAGGTAAAGCAGGAACGAGCGCGCGACAAGTGACGGGCAACCTCGTCCCAAAGCGCGTCGCGAGCCCAGTCCGGGTTGAACCGGGTCGGCCACCGTGTCGTGTTGACTGTCGGAGTGCATAGCGCCTCCACCTGCGGTAGGGTGCAACGGAGATCGTGGCTACTTCTGGAGTGTCGTCCTGTTGAGAACGATGAAGTGGGTCGATTTTTTAACGGGAAGATGGGTAAAAGCGGACGTCCTTGACTATTCGAAAAAGCCGACAGCACGACAGTCCACCTCGGTCGAGTATTCGCGCTCAGGAAGCAACCTTGCGGATGACCATCGGATTTGGGAGCTGCAGTTGAAGTGGAACGGAGGCCACAGGCCAGATCGGGTTGGGTATCGGCGGTCGCGGGAAACGTCAGTCGGCCAACTCGGGTCGTTGGCCTGCGCTTTCACACGGACGTCATTCGGGACCTGACCGTTAAAGTGACTTGCGTGAAGGTGCGGCTGCCGACCGACTCACCGCCGGTTCTATAACGACCGCGCAGCGCGCCTGCGTCATATCCCGAACGCGGTTGCATGCGGCGTCGAATAGTCAGGCTGAATAGCCGGCCGGTCATAACTGTCGGCTCGAAGCCTAAGGTCAAAAGAGATCGTGCGGATGAGGCGCAACTTTGCGTTGCCCGACGCAGGGCCGCCGTCGATCTTCGTGACTTTGCATTGAACGGTTCGGCGCGGGTCTTCGATTGAATTTCCAGGCATGATCCGATATGGGTGACCGTCGCGATTGTTCTAGTTACAGACCCGTTACGTGGACATATCATGGAAAGACCAATCCTGCGTGTCGAGGCAGGTCTTTGACCGTCGACCCAATCGGGTTTCGCCATGCGTACTTTCACAAAGAAGCAGGAAGTCGTTCACCGGACTCGACCCACCCCGTCGGCCATACCCAAGGCACGCGTCTCGCACGGCCCCGAGGTGAACTCGATCCTTCGATTGCAGCGCGCCGTTGGTAATCGTGCAGTTCAATCGAGGCTGAAGAATAGCGCTCTGGAACATGTAATTGAATTGCTCGGTATCACGTCACGTCGCGCGGGCCTGCCGGATGATGCGGCCGATAAAGTGATGCGGATGGTCGGGCGAGAACCGGTCGGCTGGGTACCCTCCGGCGAACAGACGGGGGCAGCGTTCGATTCACAGACGAGCAGTGCCCCTGGCGATAGACACGAGGCCGAAGCCGAGCGCAGCGCCGACGAAGCGGTTGGCCGCCTGGACGATGCGCGATCCGGCGCACCCAACCAACATCCTAAGCCACAGGCCGCGGCGACGGCCATGCCTGGGCTGGGCGCCGGACGTGCTCTGTCGACCGGCCTGCGCAGGCGCTTCGAACGGGCATTCGACTGGGACTTCTCAGGAGTGCGGCTTCACGCTGGCCCCGCGGCCGGGGACGTTTCGAGGCGACTTGGCGCCCGCGCTTTCGCCGAGGGCCGTAACATCGTCTTCGGCAAACAGGTTGCGGATCCGGAGGCAACTGACCACCGTCACCTACTCGCGCACGAACTGACCCACGTCGTGCAGCAGGACATGGGCGCCGGCGTGCATGCATCGCCCGCGCTGCTGTCGCTGTCACCGGCTGCGCCAGCAAGCGCGCAGGCGGCGCCGCTCGTGACCAATGTGGTGACCTCGGCGGCAGAACTGGGTGTCGGCGGCCGCGACATTACGGCGACGGCAACGGTCGGAGGGAGGGGAACCAGGCTGACGTGGAGCGTCAGTCCAGGTGGCGCCGCGCCTGCCGGCGTGAGTGTGGTCGGCAGCGGCCGCACGGTACGGATTCACGCAGCTCAGCCGGGCGGCGGCGCTGTTGTCGGTGGGACGCCCGTTGTTGTCCGCGCCGCGGTGGCGGGCCCGGCGGGAGCCGGGGACTTTTTCGACTCCGCGCCCATTGGCCTCGTGCAGGTCGTGAACACCACCTATGCCGCGACGCCGCCGCTCGCTCCGGTGCCGTCGCTGATCCCGGGTGTGCCGCCCGCCAACAGCGCAGAGCCGAACCGCGACGGCATTGCGGGCAACACTGCCCTGGTCAACGCCGTGACCGCTCCCGCTGGCCGGCCCGTTACCGTCGCGCTGCGCCGCCCGCTCGGCGCCGCAGTGGCCGGGAACGTCGTCACGCCCGGCAATCGTACCGGCGACATCGGTTTGCGCATTTCCGACACGGCCACCGGGGCCCGCCTCGACGAGACACAGCCGTCGGCGGCCGGACCTGCCGCGCGCATGGCCAACCTGACCGTCAACGCCGTTCCGACGCGGGTGAGTGCACTCGCCGGCGCCGGGGCACTCCCGCCTTATGGCGTGATCAATGCGATCACCTTCGCGCCGTCGGATGCGCAGCATCCGCCTCTGACGCGCATCGTAGGCGAACTCATTACCAATGGCGGAGACGACTTCAACATCGCGCCACCAAACGGCGCATTCAACCCTGCCTTCCAGCTCGCTCTCGCGGTTCCCGCCAACTCCTGGAACGATCAACTGGCTACGTCTTCCGCGGTGCTCAACGTGGCCGACGGGCGCCAGGCCATCGATGTGAACCGGTTCGTTGGACCAGGTGTGCCGCAACTTCCGAGGCGACTGATTTACCGGCAGAGCTTTCAGTATGCGTCGTGGCAGGGCGCTGGCGCCGTGGTCAGCAACACCATCGCCAGCGGCCAGCACATCCGTTCGCTGATCGGTGGGCCGGGCGCTTTTCGCTTCAGGACCGAGCATCGTTTCGGCGGAGTGGCCGCGCCGGCGCACAACGAGCCCTATGTGGGCAATCCGCTTATCGTTTTCAACAGCGTCGCGGCGACGCCGACGGCCGCTGGGGCGACGGGGCTTGCCGCCGACGGAGTCGCCACCGCGAACCTCTCGGTGAATTGCACTGTGGCCGGTCGGACCGTCAACTGGAGCGTTCTCGGCGGCAGTATCACGATCACCGGCGGCAACCCTGCGACGCTGCCGGCAACTGCGCAATTGCAGGCGGGCAACGTCTCGGGCAACTTCCGCGTCCGTGCGTCCGACTCGATCTTTCCGAACCGTCGCGTCGACGGAAGTGTGCGGGTGGTGCCGGTGCGGTTGCGCAATCTGCGCGCGGCACCGCAGCGCGTGCCCGCAGGCACCTTGATAAGCAACGTTTCCGTCAATGCAGAGCCGGGCGCCCGCACGCTGAATTGGGCGGTCGACGCGACAGCAGCATCGGCAGGCGTAACGGTCTCACCTGTCGTGACGGGCCCAGGCCTCGCGATGAACGCGACGGTGACCCGCCCGGCGGGATTTTCAGGCCGCGTTACTGTTACGGCGACCGACGCGGTGTTGGCCGCGCGCAGGGAAACTGTTCGGATCCTGTTCCTATGAATACGCATCCGCCCGAACGACGCGATGGCGCTGTTAACCTGGCCGTGAATGATATCCGCGTGCATGCCGGGTTCAGAGTCGTCACCGAAGACCTGCTTGCAGGGGGGCCGATCGAGCTTGAGTTTTTCGCCGAGAGTTGGGGTTCCACTGCGCTTCAACTCGCGGTCAGTGGTGATCGAATGACCCAACGGCCCGGACAGTTCCGTTTTGCGGCATTGTTCGAAGGCACGCAGCTCAAAGATCCGATGGCGAGGATGCCGGTACTGGGCGGCCCCGTGGGTGTCGTACAGGTGACGCCTGAGCGCGCGTGGTGCCAAACGCTCATACTCAATCAGTTCGTGCGCCTCGAAGACACGATAGGGCAGCTCGAACATGGGGCGGCTGGCCGGCTCGATCTGGCTTGCCACAGACCGCTTGTTCCCGCAGCAACCGAGGCGGAGGCGCTGTCAACCGATGGGGCCCGGATCGTGGCTGTCGATCTCGCGGTTGCTCTGCGCCGCGACGATGCGGCGTTGACGGCGCTAGCCACCGGTCTCTTCGGCGAGGTGATGCAGAATCCTGCGGCTTCGCGCGAGCGGCCGCTTGCCCTTCTGCTCGCGATGCGCTCAGGCGCGCGTGACCAGATCGACGCATTGGCGCGCCATCCTGAAACGGCTGTCGCAGAGCGCGCGCAACGGGTTCTTGCGACGCTTTGCTGAACCAGTCGGTCAGCAACCACTGCAAAGCTTTCGCCTCGCCGTATTTGCTGTTGTCTTCACTATACGAGCCTGCAGCCTTCGAACTCACGATAGCATCGGGCCCAATCGATACCGTGCCAATGCATCGCGCTATCGGAGGACGCACCGATGCCGGGTTGCTGCGCTATCTGCTGGTGCCGACAAAATATTGACCGGTAAAAAGTGGCATCGACGACGACGGTCTCCTGTCAGGTTGCAAGCGGACGGATGATGATTCAGCTTGAATGGCGCAGTTGGGTCGTCAACGGTCTGATGAACTGCTCGAAAGCAGCCATGTGGGTACCCCACATTTACAGGAACCGCGAAACATGCCTGCTAGAATTCGTCATCTTTTCTTCAGGGTGCAGCATGGGTTTCGAACAACTGGTGGAGTTGAAAAAACAGCTCACCAAGGAAGCAGAGCAGAAGACGGCAGCAGCTCGACGTCAACCCAAAAATGCCCGCGGTCCCAGGACGAGGCAAACGGCGGTCGATCCGGTGGTGCTCGTCATTGGCAAGCTGCAGAAGCGCTTTCCCGCAACCTTTCCGCGAAACCCCGCTCCGAAAGTACCGTTGAAGCTCGGGATACTCGAGGACATCCTTTTGCATGCCGGCCCGCTCGGCTTGAGTGAAGCCGAGATACGTGAAGCGCTCGGCACCTGGTGTCGAGGCAGCCGTTACTGGGCTGCCCTGATCGACGGTGCGGTTCGCGTGGACCTGACCGGCGCCGCAGCGGGTCAGGTTACGGCGCGTGATTCGGCGTTCGCACGGAGCCAGACGAAACGCGCCAGGGCTCCTGGAAAGGGCGGCGGGTCGGCCGCGCCGGAAACGCTCGATAGTGACGCTGACCCTGCAGCAGCGTAATCATCTGTCATTGGCATCAGCCTCGGGCGTTCATCACGGTCGCGCGGGATGCTTGCGTCGGTCAACTGCGGCGTTGTAGTACAAACTTACTTCCGAAACCGTCCAGCTTTTACTTCATCGGGTGGCCGCGACGCCTTCCAGGCCGCGGTTTCTTCCTCAATACGTGCTTCACCTGCACGCGGGCGACACGCCCGGCTACGCCGGCCAACACCCGCCAAAGCCTTGTCCAGCAAGGCTTCTGCTGCCATCGGCCGGCGTCCTGGCACAACCCGTGTCGCATTTCCACATGTGCCTGTCGCAATTCGTCGGCTAGGCGTACTTTTTTCTGGCAACTATGTATGCACAGCGCGGACGCACGTCCGCCACGCTAGGAGAGTATTCGATGAATTCCCCCAAGGTCGTGGTCGAAGGGCTGTGCAAGGTATTCGGCACCAACCCGAAACAGGCGATCGGCATGCTGGCAGGCGGCGCAACGAAAGAGGAAGTGTTCGCGCGCACCGGTCAGATCGTCGGCGTCCATAACGTTTCCTTCGAAGTCAAGGAAGGCGAGATCTTCGTGCTGATGGGCCTGTCGGGCTCTGGCAAGTCGACGTTGATCCGCCTGATCAATCGCCTCGTCGAGCCGACGGCCGGCAAGGTGCTGATCGACGGCCGCGATGTGGCCAGCGTGCCGCGCCCGGAATTGACGGCGCTGCGCCGCAAGGACATGAGCATGGTGTTCCAGTCGTTCGCGCTGATGCCGCAACGCAGCGTGCTGTCGAACGCGGCGTTCGGGCTCGAAGTGGCGGGCGTCGGCAAGAAGGAGCGCGAGCGGCGCGCGATGACCGTGCTGGAGCAGGTCGGCCTCGCGCCGTTCGCCGAAAAGCTGCCGGCGCAGTTGTCGGGCGGCATGCAGCAGCGCGTCGGGCTCGCGCGGGCGCTGGCGGTCAATCCATCGCTGATGATCATGGACGAGGCGTTCTCCGCGCTCGATCCGCTCAAGCGCAAGGAAATGCAAAACGTGCTGCTCGATCTGCAACGCGAGCAGCAGCGCACGATCCTGTTCGTCTCGCACGATCTGGAAGAAGCGATGCGGATCGGCACGCGGATCGCGATCATGGAAGGCGGCAAGGTGGTGCAGATCGGCACGCCGCAGGAAATCATCACGAATCCCGCCGACGACTATGTGCGCGCGTTTTTCGAAGGTATCGACACCAGCCGCTATCTGACGGCCGGCGATCTGATGCAGACCGATGCCGTGCCGCTGATGCACTCGCACACGACGCAGATCGACGCATCGAGCGTCGCGGCGACGCTGAACGGCAGCGCCGACTACGCGTTCGTGCTCGACAGCGAGCGCAAGATCCGCGGCTTCGTATGCCGCGATGTGACGGGCGGCGCGTCGCCGCAGCTCAACGACGTCAAATGCATCCTCCGCACCACGCCGCTCGACGACGTCGTGCAACGCGTGGTGGCGAGCCGCGCGCCGCTGCCGGTCGTCGAGGCGGACGGCTCCTACTGCGGTTCGGTCAACAAGACGAACGTGCTCAATGTCCTGACGCGCCATCGAGGTTCCCATGTCTGAAATCATTCCGCTCGGCACCTGGGTCGACCACGGTGTTCATTACCTGCTCGATCACGACGCGCAAACCTTCGATTCCATCGGCAAGGTCATCGAGAGTTTTGCCGCCTTGATCGAGCATGGCTTGCAGACGGTGCCGATGTGGGCGCTGATGGCATTTTTCGTCGGCATCGGTTTGTGGCGAGTGGGCTGGCGGTTCGCGTTGTTCACGCTGCTTTCGATGCTATTGATCTACGGCACCGGCTTCTGGGATCAGATGGTGATCACGCTCGGCCTCACGTTGTCGTCGACCCTGATCAGCCTGCTGCTCGGCGTGCCGCTCGGCATCTGGACCGCGAAGAGCCGCACCGTCGAGATGGTGGTGCGCCCGGTGCTCGATCTGATGCAGACCATGCCCGCGTTCGTCTACCTGATTCCGGCCGCGATGCTGTTCGGCCTTGGCCGTGTGCCGGGGATTCTCTCCACGGTGATCTTCGCGATGCCGCCCGCGGTGCGCCTCACGTCGCTCGGCATCAAGCACGTGAACCGCGAAATCGTCGAAGCAGGGCAGGCGTTCGGTTGCACGCCGTGGCAATTGCTCTACAAGGTGCAATTTCCGAACGCGCTGCCGTCGATCATGACCGGCGTGAACCAGACGATCATGATGGCGCTCTCGATGGTGATCATCGCGTCAATGGTCGGAGCGGGCGGTCTCGGCAACGACGTGCTGGCGAGTATTCAGCGGCTCGACATCGGGCTCGGTTTCGAAAGCGGTCTCTCGGTGGTGATGCTCGCGATCATTCTGGACCGCATCACGGAGAGCTTTGGCCGGTCGCCGGGCATGGCGCGCGCGCCGCTGCTGTCGGGCCTGCGCAGCGTGATGAAGGTGCGCCGCGCGCCGGCGACGCAGCACGGCTGAGCCGCCCATGAAGCGCGACGCGATCGTCCCTGTCGAAACCCCGGCCGAATCGCCGCTGTCCGGGCTCACGCACTTCGGCTTTCTGACGCTGCCGAATTTTTCGATGATCGCGTTCACGAGCGCGGTCGAAGTGCTTCGCATGGCGAACTACGTGAGCCGCGCGCAACATTACAGGTGGTCGGTGATCACGCCGAATGGCGAACCGGCGCGCGCCAGCAACGGCATTACCGTGAAGCCCACCGCGACGCTCGCCGAAGCCGGCATGCCGGATGTGCTGTTCGTCTGCGCTGGCTGGCACGTCAGCGATTACGTCGACGCTACAGTGATTGCGCTGCTGCAGGATGTCGCGTCCAAAGGCATTCCACTCGGCGGCATCTGCACCGGTCCGTACGCGCTGCTAGCCGCGAATCTGCTCGACGGTTATCGCTGTACGGTGCATTGGGAAGACATGTCGCCGCTGCACAAGCGCTACCCGCACGTGCGTTTTGCCGACGAACTGTTCGTGATCGACCGCGACCGGTTGACCTGTACCGGCGGCACCGCGCCGCTCGATCTGATGCTCAACCTGGTCGGCATGCGCCTCGGCCGCGCGCTTGCGGCGCAAGTGTCGGAACAATTCGTCGTCGAGCGGATTCGCGGCTCGACCGATTATCAGCACATTCCCGTCGATGCACGGGTCGGCTTCACGCGCGGGGAGCTGGTCGAAGTGGTGCGGCTGATGGAAGCGAATATCGAAGAGCCGTTATCGCTCGATGAACTCGCGCGGCTCGTCAATCTGTCGCAACGGCATTTGCAGCGCATGTTCAAGATGTTCCTGAACGTGTCGCCGACGCACTATTACCTGACTCTGCGTTTGCGTCTCGCGCGTGAACTGCTGCGCAATACCGACGCGTCGATTGCGCGCGTGACGTCGGTGTGCGGTTTTCATTCGCCGTGTCATTTCAGCAAGGCTTATCGCGCGCAGTTCGGCCACGCTCCGAGCGTCGAACGGCGCTTATCGGCGTAAAGAAACGCGTAGCAAATTCGCGTAATAAAACCAGTCCAGCATCAATCACTCAGAGGGAGCGCCATGAAACGTTTATGGGCCGCGTCGTTGTGCGCGCTGTCGATATCGTCTGTTTTCGCAGCAGAACCCGCCACCTGCCGGGACGTCCGGTTTGCCGACGTCGGCTGGACCGATATCGCGGCCACCACCGGCCTCGCGTCGATCGTACTGGAAGGGCTCGGCTACAAGCCGACCAAGACGATCGCCTCGGTGCCGATCACCTTTGCGGGCGTGAAGAGCAAACAGATCGACGTGTTCCTCGGCTACTGGTCGCCGACCATGGACCCGATGATCGACCCGTTCAGAAAATCCGGCCAGCTTACCGTGCTGCCCACGCCGAATCTGACCGGCGCGAAATACACGCTGGCCGTGCCGGACTATGCGTACCAGGCGGGCATCAAATCATTTGCCGACATCGCGAAGAACTATGACAGGCTCGACGGGAAGATCTACGGCATCGAGCCGGGCAACGACGGCAATGCGCTGATCAAGAAGATGATCGACACCAACCAGTACGGCCTCGGCAAGTTCAAACTGGTGGAATCGAGCGAGGCGGGCATGCTGGTCGAAGTGAATCGCGCGGTGCGCGACAAGAAGCCGATTGTGTTCCTCGGCTGGGAACCGCATCCGATGAACGTGCAGATGAAGATCGATTATCTGTCCGGCGGCGACGATGTGTTCGGCGCGAACTATGGCGAAGCGAAGGTGCTGACGGTCACGCCGAGCGACTACTCGGCGCGCTGCCCGAACGTCGCGAAGCTGGTGTCGAACCTGCAGTTCACGACCGATATCGAGAACCACGTGATGCTGCCGATCATGAACAAGACCGATCCGAACAAGGCCGCGCGCGCATGGCTGAAGGCGAACCCGGCGGTGCTGGACAAGTGGCTCGCAGGTGTGAAGACCATCGACGGCAACGACGGCTTGCCGGCGGTCAAAGCGTACGTGGCAGGGAAGTGATGGTTTGACCCTCGCGCCGCTCGATCGGATCGAGCGGCGCAAACCGCGTGAAAGCCGGGTTCAGATCGCCTGAGCCCGGCCCGGAAAGGTTTCGTCATACCCGGCGCCGTCTTCCGCTTCGGCCGCTGTGCCGCGTTGCTCGCGGTACATCATCGGCGGCAGGCCGAATTGCTTGCGGAATTCGCGGCCCAGATGCGATGCGTCGGAAAAGCCGCAACTCGACGCGATGTCCGCCACCGTTTTATCCGAGCTTGTCAGCAGCCACGCGGCCGTCCGCAAACGTACCTGCTTCGCGTAAGCCTGCGGCGCCTTGCCGGTTTGCGCCTTGAAGAGCCGCTCGAGTTGACGCGCAGAGAGATCCAGCCTGCGCGCCAGTTCATCGAGCGACAGCGAACGGCCCACGTGCTGTTCCATCAGCAGAATCGCCCGCTTCACCTTCGGATGCGCGGCGGGCGCGAGACCAGGTGGATGCGGCTGCGGCGCGTTGCCTTTCTGCATGTCGTCGACCAGCAGAATGCGCAGCGCCTTTTGCACCGTGGCGGTTTCGAAGTGGCGTAGCAGAATCGCGGCGGCGACGTCGATCGACGCGCGTCCGCCGGAACACGTAATGCGCCGGCGGTCGATCACGAACAACCGGTCCGCGACCAGCGCTTCTTCATTCACCGACGGAAAGCGCTCGATGAAGTCCCAGTAATGAAACCAGCTCACGCAAATGCGGTGGCCGTCCAGCACGCCCGCGCGCATCAGTGAAAACACACCCGTGCACATGCCGACCAGCGTCGCTTCGGTAGCGGCGGCGCGGCGGATGAACGCGAGCGTCGCGTCGCTGGCCGCCGGTCCCGAATGCAGCAGGCCGCCGACCACGACGACATAGTCGAACGGCTCCGCGTGATCGAAGGTTTCCCACGGCGTGATCTGGATGCCGCAACTCGCGCGCACCGGCGCAAGGGTTTCCCCTATCACGCTCCACGAACAGCGTACGGGCTTGCTGAAATCGCCTTCGTCCGCCGACAGGCGTAACAGGTCGACGAAACCCGAGAACGCTGTCAGCGTGAAGTTTGGCAGCAGAACGATGCCGAAGCGGATGCGCTGCTTCGACGTGCCGTCGATGAATCGAAGGGGATGCGGTTCAGCGGAATTCATGCACACAGCCGGCAAGGAAAGGGGTGAATCAAGCATAGCACTCGTAGTCGGCGTGGAATCTGGCCACGGAATCTGGCCGTGCGATCCGGCTGCGGAAGCACACTGTGCAATGCGCCATGGCAATCGTGCCCCAGCATCGCCAGTAGCGTTCCACGCGCCTGTCGCAAATGCGTCAGAAGTCTTCGTAAATCCGCCGCCGCGCTTTGCGGACGCGCAGTTTGACGCCACTATCCCACCGTGATGCCGTTTTTATTCTATCGGTCCAGATTGACGTTTGGTGCAATGGGGGCAAGTACAGGTCATACCGGGCAAAGCCCGCCAACCCCAGCATCGCAACGCATAAGGCACGTCATGAACGTTAGCGTCTTCGATCTGTTCAAGATCGGTATCGGTCCTTCGAGCTCGCACACCGTCGGGCCAATGGTCGCCGCCTGCCGCTTCGCCTCGCATATCGAAGACGCCAACCTGCTCGGCTTCGTGCGCCGCGTGAAGGTCGAACTGTACGGCTCACTCGGCGCGACCGGCAAGGGGCACGGCACGGATAAGGCGGTGCTGCTTGGCCTCGAAGGCAATCTGCCCGATCTGATCGATCCGGACGTTATCCAGCCGCGCCTGCAGGCGATCCGCGAAACGAAGCAGCTCGTGCTGCTCGGCAAGCATGCGGTCCGATTCGACGAGCGCGAACACCTCGGTTTCTTCCGCAAGCTGATGCCGGGCGCGCCGGGCTCGAACATCGTGCATCCGAACGGCATGCGCTTTCAGGCTTTCGACGAAAACGGCCAGCTGCTGGTGGAGAAGGAGTATTACTCGATCGGCGGCGGCTTCGTCATCAATCGCGAAGGCGATCGCGTGAATGGCCTGCGCGCCGGCGCCGGCGCCGGCGCACCGTACCCGTTTCGCACCGGCGACGATCTGATGCGCGTGTGCCGCGAAACCGGCCTGTCGATCGCGCAGGTGACGCTGCGCAACGAATGCGCATCGCGTACCGAACAGGAAGTGCGCGAAGGGCTGCTGGCGATCTGGCGCACGATGTCCGCCTGCGTCGAACGCGGCTGCGAGGCGCGAGGTGAATTACCCGGCCCGATGCACGTAAAGCGCCGCGCCGCTGATCTGTGCGAGCAATTGCGCTCGCGCTCGGAAGAGTCGTTGCGCGATCCGCTGTCGATGCTCGACTGGGTCAACCTCTACGCCATGGCCGTCAATGAAGAGAACGCCGCGGGCGGGCGCGTCGTCACGGCGCCCACGAACGGCGCGGCTGGCGTGATTCCCGCCGTGCTGCACTACTACGTCAAGTTCATGCACGCGTCGAACGACGCCGGCATCGTCACCTTCCTGCTGACCGCCGCCGCGATCGGCATCATCTACAAGGAAACCGCGTCGATCTCGGGCGCCGAAGTGGGTTGCCAGGGCGAAGTGGGCGTTGCGTGCTCGATGGCCGCCGCGGCGCTCGCGGCCGTGATGGGCGGCACGCCGGCGCAAGTGGAGAACGCCGCCGAAATCGGCATGGAGCATAACCTCGGCATGACCTGCGACCCGGTCGGCGGACTCGTGCAGATTCCCTGCATCGAACGCAATGCGATGGGCGCGATCAAGGCGCTGAACGCTGCGCGCATGGCGATGAAGGGCGACGGCCAGCACTACGTGTCGCTCGACAACGTGATCAAGACGATGCGCGAAACTGGCGCAGACATGAAGACGAAATACAAGGAGACGTCGCGCGGCGGGCTGGCCGTGAACGTCATCGAGTGCTGAACGACTTACGAAGCAAAAGTACTGACAAGGACCGACGATGAGCCGCTATTCGATATTCAGCCTGTTGCGCAACGGGATGTCGTATCACGAGAACTGGGAGCGACAGTGGAAGAGCCCCGAGCCGAAACGTGAATACGATGTCGTGATCGTCGGCGGCGGCGGGCATGGACTCGCCACCGCGTATTACCTCGCGAAAGAGCACGGCGTGCGCAATATCGCCGTGCTGGAGAAAGGATGGATCGGCGGCGGCAACACGGCGCGCAACACGACCATCGTGCGTTCGAATTATCTGTGGGACGAATCGGCCGCATTGTACGAGAAGGCGATGAAGCTGTGGGAAGGTCTTTCGCAAGATCTCAACTACAACGTGATGTTCAGTCAGCGCGGCGTGATGAATCTCGCGCACACGTTGCAGGACGTGCGCGATACCGAACGGCGCGTGAATGCGAACCGGCTGAACGGCGTCGATGCCGAATTTCTCACGCCCGGGCAGATCAAGGAAATCGAGCCGACCATCAACCTGAATAGCCGCTATCCGGTGCTCGGCGCGTCGATCCAGCGGCGCGGCGGCGTGGCGCGGCACGATGCGGTGGCATGGGGCTTTGCGCGCGGCGCGGACCAGGCCGGCGTCGATATCGTGCAGAACTGCCAGGTCGTCGGCATTCGCCGCGACGGCAGCCAGGTGACCGGCGTGGACACCACGAAGGGTTTCATCAAGGCGAAGAAGGTCGCGATTGTCGCGGCGGGCAACACATCGACGCTCGCCGACATGGCCGGCGTGCGGTTGCCACTCGAAAGCCATCCGTTGCAGGCGTTGGTGTCTGAGCCGATCAAGCCGGTCGTCAACACGGTGGTGATGTCGAATGCAGTGCACGCGTATATCAGCCAGTCGGACAAGGGCGATCTGGTGATCGGCGCGGGCGTCGATCAATACACCGGCTTCGGGCAGCGCGGCAGTTTTCAGATCATCGAAGGCACGCTGGAGGCGATCGTCGAGATGTTCCCGGTGTTCTCGCGCGTGCGGATGAACCGGCAGTGGGGCGGCATCGTCGACGTGTCGCCGGATGCGTGCCCGATCATCGGCAAGACCGACGTGAAGGGGCTCTATTTCAATTGCGGCTGGGGCACAGGCGGTTTCAAGGCGACGCCGGGTTCGGGTTGGGCCTACGCGCATACGATCGCAAAGGATGAACCGCATCCCCTGAACGCGCCGTTCTCGCTGGATCGTTTCTACACCGGCCACCTGATCGACGAGCACGGCGCAGCCGCCGTCGCTCACTGACATTCACGCACCGCAACGCGTTGCATGGGACCAGAAGTGCTTTGCATGGGACCAGAGTAAGAGCTTTGCATGGGATCAGAGTAGCGCGCTAAAGCGCGGACTCTGATCGACAGCTAAAGCGCCAACTCTGGTCGACCGCAACAAGTTGCATGGGACCAGAGTAAGGCGCTAAAGCGCCAACTCTGGTCGACAAAGGAGAACACAGATGCTGCTGATCGAATGCCCGTGGTGTGGACCACGCGCCGAAACCGAATTTTCCTGCGGCGGCGAAGCGGATATCGCGCGTCCGCTCGACACCGAAAAGCTCACCGACAAGGAATGGGGCGACTACCTCTTCATGCGCAAGAATCCGCGCGGCGTGCATCGCGAGCAATGGCTGCACACGCAGGGGTGCCGCCGCTGGTTCAAGGCGCAGCGCGACACGGTGAGCTACGAGATTCAGGGCTACGAGACGTTTGAGCGTCCGCTGCTCGCGATGGATAGCAATGAGGGCAAGACAGCATGAGCCAGAAAGACCGACTGCCCAGCGGCGGGCGCATCAACCGCGCGATCGTGCTGAACTTCACGTTCAACGGCCGCAAGTATCAGGGTTATCAGGGCGACACGCTGGCTTCCGCGCTGCTCGCGAACGGCGTGCACTTCGTCGCACGCAGCTGGAAATATCACCGGCCGCGCGGCATCGTCACGGCGGGCGTGGAAGAGCCGAATGCGGTCGTGCAACTCGAAACCGGCGCCTACACCGTGCCGAATGCGCGTGCGACCGAAGTCGAGTTGTATCAGGGGCTCGTTGCGACCAGCGTGAACGCGAAGCCGAACATCGAGAAAGACCGCATGGCGGTCAATCAGAAGATCGCACGGTTCATTCCGGCGGGCTTCTACTACAAGACGTTCATGTGGCCGCGCAAGTTCTGGCCGAAGTATGAGGAAATGATCCGCGACGCGGCCGGTCTCGGCACGGCGCCCGAAGAGAAGGACGCGGACCGCTACGACAAGTGCTTTGCGCATTGCGACGTGCTGGTGATCGGCGCCGGCCCGACCGGCCTGGCAGCGGCGCACGCGGCGGCGCTCTCCGGAGCGCGCGTGACGCTGGTCGACGATCAGCCGGAACCTGGCGGCTCGCTGCTGTCGTGCCGCGCGGAGATCGACGGCAAATCCGCGCTGCAATGGGTGCACAAGATCGAGGACGCGTTGCGGCAGATGCCGGATGTGAAGATTTTGTGCCGCAGCACGGCATTCGGCTATCAGGACCACAACCTCGTGACAGTTACGCAGCGGCTCACCGAGCATCTGCCGGTGTCGCAACGCAAGGGCACGCGCGAGTTGATGTGGAAGATCCGCGCGAAACGCGTGATTCTCGCCACCGGTGCGCATGAACGGCCGATCGTGTTCGGCAACAACGATCTGCCGGGCGTGATGCTGGCCTCGGCGGTGTCGACGTATCTGCATCGCTATGCAGTGCTGCCGGGTCGCAATGCGGTCGTGTTTACGAACAACGACGATGGCTATCAATGTGCGCTGGACCTCAAGGCGGCCGGTGCACAGGTGACGGTGGTCGATCCGCGCGCGGCGGAGTCGAAGGGCACGCTGCCGGTGCTGGCGCGGCGCTATGGCGTCAAGGTCATGAGCGGCGTGGTCGTCACGGCGGCGCACGGCACGCTGCGCGTGGCGTCGGTCGAGCTGGCGTCGTATTCGAATGGACAGCCCGGTGCGAAGCAGGGTGATCTCCCGTGCGATCTGCTCGCGATGTCCGGCGGCTGGAGCCCGGTGCTGCATCTGTTCGCGCAGTCGGGCGGCAAGGCGCACTGGCATGACGACAAGGCCTGTTTCGTGCCGGGCAAGGCGATGCAGGCGGAAACCAGCGTCGGCGCGTGCGCGGGCGACTTCACGCTCGGTCAAGGCATTCGCTTTGCCGTCGATGCCGGCGTCGAGGCGGCGCGCGCTGCCGGGCATATCGCCGCGCCGCCGGATCCGGTGCAGGTTGCCGACATTGCCGAGGCGAAGATGCAGCCGCTGTGGCTGGTCGGTGGCCGCGAACTCGCCGCGCGAGGACCGAAGCAATTCGTCGACTTCCAGAACGACGTGTCAGCGGCGGACATTTTCCTCGCCGCGCGCGAAGGCTTCGAATCGGTCGAGCACGTGAAGCGCTACACGGCAATGGGCTTCGGCACCGATCAAGGCAAGCTTGGCAACATCAACGGCATGGCGATCCTCGCGCAGGCGCTCGGCAAGACGATTCCGGAAACCGGCACGACCACCTTCCGCCCGAACTACACACCGGTCACGTTCGGCACGTTTGCCGGCCGCGAGCTTGGCGAGTTTCTCGATCCGGTGCGCAAGACGGCGGTGCACGAATGGCACGTCGAAAACGGCGCGGCGTTCGAGGATGTCGGCAACTGGAAGCGTCCGTGGTACTACCCGAAGCCGGGCGAGGACATGCACGCGGCGGTCGCGCGCGAATCGCTCGCGGTGCGCACGAGCGTCGGTATTCTCGACGCCTCCACGCTCGGCAAGATCGACATTCAGGGCCCCGATTCGGCGAAGCTGCTGAACTGGGTCTATACGAATCCCTGGAGCAAGCTCGAGGTCGGCAAGTGCCGCTACGGTCTGATGCTCGACGAAAACGGCATGATCTTCGACGACGGTGTCACGGTGCGCCTCGCCGACCAGCACTACATGATGACGACCACCACCGGTGGCGCGGCGCGCGTGCTGACCTGGCTCGAACGCTGGCTGCAAACCGAATGGCCGGACATGCGCGTGCGGCTCGCGTCCGTCACGGATCACTGGGCGACGTTCGCGGTGGTCGGTCCGAACAGCCGCAAGGTGTTGCAGAAGGTCTGCCACGACATCGACTTCGCGAACTCGGCGTTCCCATTCATGAGCTATCGCGAAGGCACGGTGGCCGGTGCGGCCTCGCGCGTGATGCGAATCAGCTTCTCGGGTGAACTCGCCTATGAAGTGAACGTGCCCGCAAACGTCGGACGCGCGGTGTGGGAAGCGCTGATGGCCGCTGGCGCGGAGTTCGACATCACGCCGTACGGCACCGAAACCATGCACGTGCTACGCGCTGAGAAGGGCTACATCATCGTCGGTCAGGATACGGACGGCTCGATGACGCCGTACGATCTCGGCATGGGCGGACTCGTCGCGAAGTCGAAAGACTTTCTCGGCAAGCGCTCGTTGACACGGAGCGACACCGCGAAGGCAGGGCGCAAGCAACTGGTCGGGCTGCTGCCGGACGATCCGTCGTTCGTGATCCCCGAAGGCTCGCAGATCGTCGCCGGTCCCTTCCAGGGCGACACTGCGCCGATGCTCGGTCATGTCACGTCGAGCTATTACAGCCCGATCCTGAAGCGCTCGATTGCGATGGCGGTGGTGAAGGGCGGACTCGACAAGATCGGCGAAACCGTCACGATTCCGCTCGCGGGCGGCAAGCAGATTGCGGCCAGAATCACCAGTTCGGTGTTCTACGACAGCGAAGGAGCACGTCAACATGTGGAATGAAACAACAGGGACGCCGTCGATGGTCGATCGCGCTGTCGGCAGGCAAACCGGTGTGTGGCAGGAGTCTCCGCTAGTCGGTGCGGACGCGTTGCTGAAGAAGCATCAGGCAACAGCATCGTCCGCGTTTCGCTTGAGCGAGCGGCCGTTTCTGGAACTGGTGAACGTGCGGGGCGATACGCGCGACGCGGCGTTCATGCGTGCAGTGGAAAGCGTGCTGGGCTGCCGTCCGCCGGAAAAGCCCAACACGACGGCGCAAGGCAACGGTTACGACATGATGTGGCTGGGCCCCGACGAGTGGCTGGTACGCTCGGCCACGGCGCACGACGCCACGCGTACCGCGCCGCTGCAGGCGAAACTCGGCGCCGCGTTTGCGGGCGTGTTCGCGTCGGCAGTGGATATCGGCAGCGGCTATACCGTGCTCGACATCAGCGGCACGCGCACGCGTGAAGTGCTGGCGCGCGGCTGCCCGCTCGATCTGCATCCGCAGTTGTTCGCCGCCGGACAGTGCGCGCAAAGCCACTATTTCAAGGCTTCGATCACGCTGTTGCCCACCGGTTCGGATAGCTTCGACATCGTTGTGCGCCGCAGCTTCGCGGACTATTTCGTGAAAATCATGCTCGACGCGGCCGAGCCGCTGATGTCGTGACGCGCCGCGAGCGGTGCCACGCCGCATCGCTCGCTTCGCACTTTTCCTGCTTGTGACCGACATGACGTCGACACGTCTGACCACCGCGCGCCTCACCGAGCGCGCGTGCCATCAAGGCGATGCGCACGCCGCGCTCGCGTTACTCGATCAGAGCATCGTGTTGCGGCACCGGCGGATCGCGCTAATCCGTTATCTGCTCGCGCAGCAACTCGGCGCCGAACTGCAGCCGCGACATCACGACTACGTGCAGAAGATCGCCGCACGGCTGAGCGCGGAGGCGCTTGCGCGCATTGCCGGCGCCGCGCGCGCACGGCTGCGACCGTAAAGCTCGCTTTTGCGCCTGCGCGGCTGCGCCTCGATCAAGAGCGAATTCCATCTGTCGGGCGCGACGGCCAGGCGGGCTATGCGGTAACGAAGCCGGTGCTGACACGGTGCTGATTTCTCCCGGCGGCATGCCTGGTTCCTGTGTGCGGCATGGCGGGTCGAGCGCTGGGGACGCAAGCCGACCTGCATCGCGTCGCTCGCCGGTTGCAAACGCGCGCTACGAGACTTGAGCCGCCGCAACTTTCCGCTTCCTCGACGGCATCCCACCCGCAACGAAGTAAGGCGTCTCGACCCGCGCCAACGCTTCCCGTCCACGGATCCGGTCCGCGATCTTCTCCGCCAGCATGATGGTGGGCGCGTTCAGATTGCCAGTGGTGATCTGCGGCATGATCGACGCATCGACGACGCGCAGGCCCTCCATGCCATGCACGCGACCTTCGTTGTCGACCACAGCCATCTCGTCATAGCCCATCTTGCATGAACACGACGGATGAAACGCGGTCTCCGCGCGCATGCGGATGAACGCGTCGAGTTGCTCGTCGGTTGTCAGCTCCGCGCCCGGATTCAGTTCGCGGCCGCGATAACGGTCGAGCGCGGGCTGGCGCATGATCTCGCGCGTGATGCGGATGCCGTCGCGGAATTCGCGCCAGTCGAGCGGGTCGGCCATGTAGTTGAACAGGATGCCCGGATGCGCGGTCGGGTCGCGCGATTTCAGTTTCACGCGACCGCGGCTCGGCGAGCGCATCGAGCCGACGTGCGCCTGGAAGCCGTGCATCCTGATTGCGTTCGAGCCGTTGTAATTGATCGCGACCGGCAGAAAATGGTATTGAATGTTGGGCCACAGATCGTCGTCGCGCGTGCGGATGAAGCCGCCCGCCTCGAACTGATTGCTCGCGCCGATACCGGTGCCTTTCGTCATCCACTCGAGTCCGATCGCCGGCTGATTCCACCACTGCAAAGCGGGGTACAGCGACACCGGCTCCGTGCACGCGTACTGGATATACA
Organism: Paraburkholderia sp. GAS42; assembly: GCF_050436565.1. Classification (NCBI taxonomy): domain Bacteria; kingdom Pseudomonadati; phylum Pseudomonadota; class Betaproteobacteria; order Burkholderiales; family Burkholderiaceae; genus Paraburkholderia; species Paraburkholderia sp. GAS42. Next base: position 160,451 of record NZ_JBNDML010000011.1, read on the forward strand.
TCTCCAGATGGTCTTGCAGGTTTTCGCCGACACCGGGCAGATCGTGCACCACCGGTATACCCAGTTCGCGCAGCCACGTCGGGCAGCCCACGCCCGAGCGTTGCAGCAGTTGCGGCGAAGCAATCGCGCCGCTGCACACCAGCACTTCACGGCGCGCCTGCGCGGTGACTTGCGCGCCCTGATGAAGATAGGCAACGCCAACCGCACGCTTGCCCGAGAACAGCACGCGGTCGCTCAGCGCATGCGTGACGATGGTCAGATTCGGACGCGTCTTCGCACGATCCAGATAGCCACGCGCGGTGCTCGCGCGCCGCCCGTTGGCGGTGACCGTGCGATCCATCGGGCCGAAGCCTTCCTGCTGATAACCGTTCAGATCGTCGGTGCGCGGAAAGCCCGCCTGCACGCCTGCGTCGACCATCGCGGCGAACAGCGGGTTGTTGCCGGGCTTGCTGGTGGTCACGTGCACGGGGCCGTCGCCGCCGTGATACGCGTTCGCGCCGACGTCGCGCGTTTCGGCCTTGCGGAAGTAGGGCAGACAGTCCAGATAGGTCCAGTTTTCCAGGCCCTGGCGCGTGGCCCAGCCGTCGTAATCGAGCGCATTGCCGCGGATGTAGCACATGCCGTTGATCAGCGACGAACCGCCGAGCCCCTTGCCGCGTCCGCATTCCATCCGGCGATTGTTCATATGCGGCTCGGGGTCGGTCTCGTAGGCCCAGTTGTAGCGTCGCCCTTGCAGCGGCCAGGCGAGCGCCGCGGGCATCTGCGTACGGAAGTCGAAGCGGTAGTCGGGGCCGCCTGCTTCGAGCAGCAGCACGGTCACGTCCACGTCTTCGGTCAGGCGCGACGCGAGCACGTTGCCCGCCGAACCCGCGCCGACGATGATGTAGTCGTATTCTTTGAAGGTCATCGCCGTTGCTCCTGGAAAACGGGTTGGTACGGGCCGAGTTCCACCTGCACGGACTTGATGCGCGTGTAGTGCTGGAGCGTGGTGATGCCGTTCTCGCGGCCGACGCCCGATTGCTTGTAGCCGCCCACCGGCATTTCCGCAGGCGACTCGCCCCACGTGTTGATCCAGCAAATGCCCGCTTCGAGCCGATGAATCACGCGATGGGCGCGCGCCAGGTTTTCGGTCACGACCCCGGCGGCGAGTCCGTAAGCGGTATGGTTTGCGCGCGAGATCGCTTCGTCTTCGTCGTCGAACACGAGAATGCTCATCACCGGGCCGAAAATTTCTTCGCGCACGATGCGCATGTCGTCGCGGCAGTCAGTGAAAACCGTGGGCTCGACGTATTGGCCGTTGCCGAAATGGCCGTTCGTGATGCGTTTGCCGCCCGCGAGCAAACGGGCGCCTTCCTGAACGCCGCTGTCGATATAGCCCAGTACCTTTTGCAATTGCGCGGCGCTGACCAGCGGGCCGAAGTTCGTTTCAGGCGCGCCCGGCGAGCCGACGCGAATGCGCTTCACGCGCTCCAGCAGAAGCGCTTCGAATCGTTGATAGACGCTGCGTTGAACGAACACGCGCGTGCCATGGGTGCACACCTGGCCCGAGCTGAAGAAGTTGGCGCTCATCGCGATGTCGGCGGCGCGTTCGAGACTGGCGTCGTCGAACACCAGCAACGGCGACTTGCCGCCCAGTTCCATCGTCACTTCTTTCAACGACGACGCGCCCGCCGCCGACATCACCTTCTTGCCCGTTTCGACGCCACCGGTGAACGAGATCTTCTCGATGTCGGGATGCGCGGCGAGCAGCGCGCCGACGCGTCCGTCGCCCTGCACGACGTTGAACACGCCCGCCGGTACGCCAGCTTCGGTGTAAATTTCCGCGAGTTTCAGCGCAGACAGCGGCGTGATTTCGCTCGGCTTGAAGATCATCGCGTTGCCGGCCGCGAGCGCGGGCGCCGACTTCCAGCACGCGATCTGGATCGGGTAATTCCATGCGCCGATGCCCGCGCATACGCCGAGCGGTTCGCGCCGCGTATAAACGAACGACGACGGCCGCAGCGGAATCTGCTGGCCTTCGATCGCCGTCGCGAGCCCGGCGTAATACTCGATCACGTCCGCGCCGGTGACGATATCCACCGCCAGCGTCTCGGCGATCGGCTTGCCCGTATCGCGGGTTTCGAGCGCGGCGAGTTCGTCGTTGCGCTCGCGCAGCAGCTCGACGGCGCGGCGCAAGATGCGCGAGCGCTGCATCGCCGTCAATGCCGCCCACTCCCGCTGACCTTCACGCGCCGACTGCACTGCGCGATCGACGTCGGCCGCCGACGCCTGTTGCACTGTGGCAAGCGTTTCGCCGGTGGCGGGGTCGAGCGTGTCGAAGGTTTCGCCGCCTGTCGCGTCGACGTAGGCGCCGCCTATATAAAGACGTTGTGTTGCGAATGCCGGCATGGCGTACTCCCTTCAATGAGAAAAATCTAGTTGCGCACTGCGAGGACCCGGTCGATGTAGTCGTTGGCCACGCGCAGCGCTGCTTTGGTGTCGAACGGTTCGCCCGACAATGCGCCGCGTAGCCACAGTCCGTCGATGAGCGCGGCAAGGCCGCTCGCCGCACGGCGCGCAGCGGCGCGCGGCAGCGCTTTGGAGAAATCCGCGCACAGATTCGAGTTCAGACGGCGCGTGTTCACGTATTGCAGCCGCCGCAGTTGCGGCTTGTGCATGCTTTCGGACCAGAACGCGAGCCAGGTTTTCATCACCGGGCCGCTGGTCTGCCCAGAGTCGAAATTCGCCGCGACCACTGCGCGCAGCTTCGAACGCGGATCGGCTTTCGCCGCCCGGCGACGGCGCGCGGTGGCTTGCCACAGATCGCGCAACACATGACGCATGGTGGCTTCGAGCAGACCGTCCTTGTCGCCGAAATAGTGGCTGACGATGCCGGTGGAAATGCCCGCGCGCTGCGCGACCGAGGCGAGCGTCGCGCCGGCGAGGCCGGTTTGGTCGATCGTCAGCAAGGTCGCGTCGATGAGCTGCGCGCGGCGGATTTCGCGCATTCCAAGTTTGGGCATGATGTGACGAGGCAGGGTCGTGCGGATTCGCCAGACGATGTTATGTTTTTTATATTGAACGGTCAATCAATAAAAACCGGAGTGCATCAGCATGCATGGCGGTTGCGCCGCGCATGTCGGTTCCGGCCAAAACGGTGTCGCGTTCGGGTTATGTCCTTTGTTTCAGCGGGCGTTACGCTCGTTAGACGGCGCCTGACTTCGAATCGGCGCGCCGCTCACAAGACATGGAGACAGGCAAATGAGCAGCAATCGCGGCGTCGTGTATCTCGGGCAGGGCAAGGTGGAAGTGCAGTCGATCGACTATCCGAAGATGGTCGATCCGCGTGGCCGCGCAATCGGCCACGGCGTGATCCTGAAAGTGGTGAGCACGAATATTTGCGGCTCCGACCAGCACATGGTGCGCGGCCGCACCACGGCTGAAGTCGGCCTCGTGCTGGGTCACGAGATTACCGGTGAGGTGATCGAAACAGGCCGCGACGTGGAAACCTTGAAGATCGGCGATCTGGTGTCGGTGCCGTTCAACGTCGCTTGCGGCCGTTGCCCGACCTGCAAGGCTCAGCATACCGGTGTGTGCCTGAACGTGAACCCGTCGCGCGCGGGCGGCGCTTATGGCTACGTGGACATGGGCGGGTGGATCGGCGGCCAGGCCGAGTACGTGATGGTGCCATACGCCGACTTCAATCTGCTCAAGTTCCCCGACTACGCGCAGGCGATGTCGAAGATCCGCGATCTGACCTGCCTGTCCGACATTCTGCCGACCGGCTATCACGGCGCGGTGATGGCCGGCGTGAAGCCCGGCGCGACCGTCTACGTTGCCGGCGCCGGGCCGGTCGGGATGGCGGCGGCGGCTTCGGCGCGCTTGCTGGGCGCGGCCTGCACGATCGTCGGCGATATGAACGAAGCGCGGCTCGCGCATGCGCGCAAGATGGGTTTCCAGACCATCGACCTGTCGAAAGACGCCATGCTCGGCGAGCAGATCGAGCAGATTCTCGGCAAACCCGAAGTGGATTGCGCGGTGGACTGCGTCGGCTTCGAGGCGCACGGCCACGGCAGCAGCGGCCAGCATGAAGAGGCGCCCGCCACGGTGCTGAATTCGCTGATGGAAATCACCCGGGCTGCAGGCGCGATCGGCATTCCGGGGCTCTATGTGACGGACGATCCAGGTTCAGCCGATGCCGCCGCGCGCAAGGGCAGCCTCAGCATCCGCTTCGGGCTCGGCTGGGCCAAGTCGCACTCGTTCCATACGGGGCAGACGCCAGTGATGAAGTACAACCACAATCTGATGCAGGCGATCTTGTGGGACCGTCTTCCGATCGCGGACATCGTGAACGTGACGGTCGTGTCGCTGGACGACGCGCCGGAAGGCTATCGTCAGTTCGATGGCGGCGCACCGAAGAAGTTTGTCCTCGACCCGCACGGTTTGCTGAAAGCGGCTTGACGCAGGGGTTTTTTGCTTTTGACCGGGTTCGGGCTTTCGTCCGAACCTCAAGAACCTGGCGAACCACGCACGCGTTGAGCAGTTTCCCGTTCAACGCGTGCGTTTGTTTTTTCAGGCTGGAAAGGCCCTTGTTGCGCGCAGCAGTATCAGGCCACCATCGCCGGCGCGGCGGCCAGCGAAGGCGCCTGTCTGCGCCGCTCGCTCGTCGGCGCGGTGCCGAAGGCGTCGCGATAGCTCTTCGAGAAGTGGCACGCCGACTGGAAGCCGCACGCCATCGTGATATGCATGATCGACATGTCGGTCTGCAACAGCAACTCACGCGCGCGCCGCAGGCGCAGCGTCAGATAATAATGCGTGGGCGTCATCCCGAGATGCTCGCGGAACAGGCGCTGCAACTGCCGTTGTGACATGCCCGCGAGCCGCGCGAGTTCTTCGCGCGACAGCGGCTCTTCGATGTTGTTCTCCATCAGCGCGATCACTTCGAAGAGTGACTTGTTGGCCGAGCCGAGCCGCGCGACCAGCGGCATTTTCTGTTGCGCGCTGGTATCGCGCACATGTTCGACGATGAACTGCTCGGCGATCTGCGTGACCCGCGCAGTGCCTACGCGCGGCGCAATCAGGTTCAGCATCATGTCGAGCGGCGCGACGCCGCCGGTGCAGGTGACGCGATCGCGGTCGATCACGAACAGTTCTCTCAGAAAGCGCGTGTCGGGAAACTCTTCCTTGAGCGCCGACATGTTCTCCCAGTGAATCGCGCACGCGTAGCCGGCCAGCAAACCGGCGCGCGCCAGTGCATACGTGCCCGTGCACAGGCTGCCGAGCACGCTACCCATGCGGGCGAAGCGGCGCAATGCGGAGAGGTGTGCGGGCGTGGTGGCGCGCTGCACGTCGATGCCGCCGACCACAAACACGATATCCGGCTGGCCGACGCATTCGACCGGCCCGGTGTCGACCGACAGCCCGTTGCTCGCCATCACCGGCCCGCCTTCGGGGCTCACGATCGACCAGCGATAAAGCGTTTGCCCCGTCAGGTAGTTCGCCATGCGCAGGACTTCGATGGCGTTGGTGAACGCGATCATCGTGAAGTTGGGCACCGGCATGAATGCGAAATGCGACAGCGACGCAGTGCGATCGGTGGACATGGGAGGAATGATTCCTTCGAATCTGTAATATCGCGTCGCCGTGGGGAAGCGGCGACTCCTGCGATTTTGAGGACTAGGGCAACTACCGTGCCATCGGGCTAAACCCTCGGTTGCGCGCGGATCGCGCTGGGATCGCCGGGCAGGCAGCACCACAACAGCGCTGCTGCCGCGCCGATACGCACCTGAACTGCGCACGACGATCAGCTGCAGTGCAACATCAGCCCGGTCGTTCGAAAACCGGTTGCGGCGACGCTGATGGCGACTTGTCGAAAAAGGTCGCGCATGGCGGAAAAGGCAAAGAACGCGTCTGAATTCATAAATTGACGTGCGTGCCGAGCGTCAAGAATAGAAGCCATGCAGACCGGTTGCGGCAGGGTTTCAAGGCGGCTTCCGGCACTCGTTGACGGCTTGTTTCCTGAACTCACGGACCTTCCATGTCGAACCTGAATCCCTTCTTTGACGAATCGCTGGCGACGCGCGATACGGCGGTGCGCGGCGCCATCTTGAAAGAGCTCGAGCGCCAGCAGTCGCAAGTCGAGCTGATCGCGTCGGAAAACATCGTGTCGCGCGCGGTGCTCGAAGCGCAGGGCTCGGTGCTGACCAACAAGTATGCGGAAGGGTATCCGGGCAAGCGTTACTACGGCGGTTGCGAATACGTCGATGTGATCGAATCGCTCGCGATCGACCGGATCAAGCAGCTGTTCAACGTGAAATTCGCCAACGTGCAGCCGCATTCGGGCGCGCAGGCAAACGGCGCCGTGATGCTCGCGCTGCTGAAGCCGGGCGACACGGTGCTCGGCATGTCGCTCGACGCGGGCGGCCACCTCACGCACGGCGCGAAGCCGGCCCTTTCGGGCAAGTGGTTCAACGCGGTGCAATACGGCGTGAATCGCGACACGATGCTGATCGACTACGAGCAAATCGAGGAACTCGCGCACCAACATATGCCGGCGCTGCTGATCGCCGGCTTCTCGGCCTATCCGCGCGCTCTGGATTTTGCGCGGCTGCGTGCGATCGCCGACAGCGTCGGCGCGAAGCTGATGGTGGACATGGCGCACATCGCGGGCGTGATCGCGGCGGGCCGTCACCAGAATCCGGTCGAGCATGCGCACGTCGTCACGTCGACGACGCACAAGACGTTGCGCGGTCCGCGCGGAGGCTTTGTGCTGACGAATGACGAAGAGATCGCGAAGAAGATCAACTCCGCGGTGTTTCCAGGTTTGCAGGGCGGCCCGCTGATGCATGTGATCGCCGGCAAGGCGGTGGCGTTCGGCGAGGCGCTGCAACCCGGTTTCAAGACCTATATCGACAACGTGCTCGCCAATGCGCAGGCGCTCGGCGAAGTATTGAAGGCGGGCGGCGTCGATCTGGTGACGGGCGGCACCGACAACCACCTGCTGCTGGTCGACCTGCGGCCCAAGGGGCTCAAGGGCAACCAGGTCGAGCAGGCGCTGGAACGCGCCGGCATCACCTGCAACAAGAACGGCATTCCTTTCGATACCGAGAAACCGACGGTGACCTCCGGCATTCGCCTCGGCACGCCGGCCGGCACGACGCGCGGCTTCGGCGTAGCCGAGTTCCGCGACGTGGGCCGCCTGATCGTCGAAGTGCTCGACGCGCTGCGCGACCATACGGAAGGCCATGCCGCCACCGAACAACGCGTGCGCCGCGAGATTTTTGCGCTGTGCGAACGCTTTCCCATCTACTGAGCACGCCTGGAGCAAACGATGAGCACTCTGCACGACAACAGCATCATCATCGACGGTCTGAACATTTCGAAGTTCGAGCGCTCGGTGTTCGAAGATATGCGCAAGGGCGGCGTGACCGCGGTGAATTGCACGGTGTCCGTCTGGGAAAGCTTCCAGAAGACCGTCGACAACATCGCTGAAATGAAGCAGCAGATCCGCGAATACGGCGAGATCCTGACGCTCGTGCGCACCACGGACGACATTTACCGCGCCAAGAAAGAGAACAAGACCGGCATCATCTTCGGCTTCCAGAACGCGCACGCATTCGAGGACAACCTTGGCTATATCGAGGCGTTCAAGGACCTTGGCGTGAACGTGGTTCAGCTTTGCTACAACACGCAGAACCTGGTGGGCACGGGCTGTTATGAACGCGACGGCGGCCTGTCCGGCTATGGCCGCGAAGTGATTCAGGAGATGAACCGCGTCGGCATCATGGTCGATCTGTCGCACGTGGGCGGCAAGACCTCATCCGAAGCGATTGCCGCTTCGAACAAACCGGTGTGCTACTCGCACTGCTGCCCGTCGGGCCTGAAAGAACATCCGCGCAACAAGAGCGACGAACAGCTGAAAGAGATCGCGGACGCAGGCGGTTTCGTCGGCGTGACGATGTTCGCGCCGTTCCTGAAGCGCGGCCCGGACGCGACCGTCGAAGACTATATCGAGGCGATCGAATACGTGGTGAACCTGATCGGCGAAGATCAGGTGGGCATCGGCACGGACTTCACGCAGGGCTACAGCACCGAATTCTTCGACTGGATCACGCACGACAAAGGCCGTTATCGCCAGTTGACGAACTTCGGCAAGGTCGTGAATCCGGAAGGCATCCGCACGATCGGCGAGTTTCCGAACCTGACGGCGGCGATGGAACGCGCCGGCTGGAGCGAGACGCGTATCAAGAAGATCATGGGCGACAACTGGGTGCGGGTGTTCGGCAACGTGTGGAAGGTCTGATCTCCACTCGCTCACAAAAACCACCCACCTGACAACGGAGTCTCCCCATGCAACCTCAACTGCCCATCGATGTCGATCCGGACACCGGCGTCTGGACCACCGACGCGCTGCCGATGCTGTACGTGCCGCGCCATTTCTTCACGAACAACCATACCGCCGTCGAAGAAGCGCTCGGCCGCGACACGTATGCCGGGATTCTATATACGGCCGGCTACCGGTCCGCGTATTTCTGGTGCGACAAGGAAGCGAAGCAGCACGGCATTGCCGGCATGGCGGTGTTCGAGCATTACCTGAACCGTCTGTCGCAACGCGGCTGGGGTCTCTTCAAGATCACCGAAGCCGATCCGTCCAGCTCGCACGCGCGCATCGAACTGCATCACTCGTCGTTCGTGCTCGCGCAGCCGGGCAAGCAAGGCAAGCTTTGCTACATGTTCTCCGGCTGGTTCGCGGGCGCGCTGGACTGGGTCAACGACACGGCGCCGGATTCGGCACGTAAAGGTCCCCCGTCATATTCGAAAGAAGTGCAATGCGCGGCCGAAGGCCACGATCACTGCGTATTCGAAGTGTCGCCGCTGACGTCGTAACAGCACACGAAAACGCGCACAAAACACCGCAACAAGCCTGTTCATTCCGAGGGTCGATCGCGATGCGTTACCCGAATCTTTTCAAGCCTCTCACGCTGAACCAGCTGACCTTGCGCAACCGTATCGTCAGCACCGCGCACGCGGAGGTGTATGCGGAACCCGGCGGTTTGCCCGGCGACCGTTATATCCGTTACTACGAGGAGAAGGCGAAGGGCGGCGTCGGCCTCGCGGTGTGCGGCGGCTCGAGCCCGGTGTCGATCGACAGTCCGCAGGGCTGGTGGAAGTCGGTCAATCTGTCCACCGACAGGATTATCGATCCGCTCGCGCGCCTCGCCGAGGCGATGCACCGGCACGGCGCGAAGATCATGATTCAGGCGACGCATATGGGCCGCCGTTCGGCGTTTCACGGCGAGCACTGGCCGCATCTGATGTCGCCGTCCGGCGTGCGTGAGCCCGTGCACCGCGGCAACGCGAAGATTATCGAAGTGGAGGAGATTCGCCGCATCATCAGCGACTTCGCGGCCGCCGCGAAGCGCGTCAAGGATGCAGGGATGGACGGCATCGAAATCTCGGCCGCGCACCAGCATCTGATCGATCAGTTCTGGAGCCCGCGCACGAATTTCCGCACCGACGAATGGGGCGGCTCACTCGAAAACCGTTTGCGTTTCGGGACCGAAGTGTTGAAAGCGGTGCGCGAGGCGGTGGGCGCGGATTTCTGTATCGGTCTGCGCATGTGCGGCGACGAATTCCACGAAGACGGCCTCGATCACGAGCAGTTGAAAGAGATTGCCCAGGCGATGTCGGAAACCGGTCTGATCGATTACCTCGGCGTGATCGGTTCCGGCGCGGACACGCACAACACGCTGGCGAACTGCATGCCGCCGATGGCGCTGCCGCCCGAGCCCTTCGTGCATCTCGCGGCCGGCATCAAATCGGTCGTAAAGCTGCCGGTGATGCACGCGCAGAGCATCCGCGACGCGGGCCAGGCTGAACGTCTGCTCGCCAGCGGCATGGTCGATCTGATCGGCATGACGCGCGCGCAGATCGCCGATCCACATATGGTCATCAAGATTCGCGATGGCCGCGAAGATGAAATCAAGCAGTGCGTCGGCGCGAATTACTGTATCGACCGGCAGTACAACGGGCTGGATGTGCTGTGCGTGCAGAACGCGGCGACCTCGCGTGAAGCAACCATGCCGCACGTGATCGCGAAGACGCGGGGGCCGAAGCGCAAGGTGGTCGTGGTCGGCGCGGGTCCGGCGGGACTCGAAGCGGCGCGCGTGGCGAAGTCGCGCGGTCATGACGTGGTGCTGTTCGAGAAGAACGACTACGTCGGCGGCCAGATCATGCTGGCCGCGAAAGCGCCGCAGCGCGAGCAGATGGCGGGCATCGTGCGCTGGTTCGATATGGAAACCAGGCGCCTTGGCGTCGACCGCCGTCTTGGCGTTGCCGCCGATCAGGCCACCATCATGGCTGAGAACCCGGACATCGTCGTGCTGGCGACGGGCGGTTCGTCGTTCACGTCGCAAGTCGCCGCGTGGGGCGTTGAAGCAGGACTCGCGGTCAGTTCGTGGGATGTGCTGTCGGGCAAGGTCGAGCCGGGCAAGAACGTGCTGGTCTATGACGGCGTGAGCACGCATGCCGGTGCGGGGGTCGCCGACTTCATGTCGAGCCGCGGCTCGAACGTCGAGATCGTCACGCCCGATGTGAAAGTGGCCGATGACGTGGGCGGCACCACGTTCCCGATCTTCTATCGCCGCCTCTATGCGCAAGGCGTGATTCACACGCCGAACTACTGGCTCGACAAGGTCTACGAAGAGAACGGCAAAAAAATCGCCGTGATCCGCAACGAGTACACGGAAGAGCAGGAAGAGCGCGCGGTCGATCAGGTTGTGATCGAAAACGGCAGCACGCCGAACGACGCGTTGTACTGGGCGCTCAAGCCGGAGTCGGTCAATCGGGGCCAGGTGGACGTGCACAAGCTGTTCGCCTCCGAACCCCAGCCTTCGTTGAGCGAGGACCTTGGTAACGGCCGCTTCCTGCTGTTCCGCGTCGGCGACTGCATTTCGATGCACAACATTCACGGCGCGATTTACGACGCGCTGCGCCTTTGCAAGGATTTCTGACGATGAGCCCCGTGTTTGTCATCACTGTCCTGCTGTGGTTGTCGGTGGCCGGCCTCGCGTTCGCGCTGGCCAGACGCGCCGCTTACTGGCGCGAAGGTCGCGCGACGGCAGCGGGCGCATACGGCTGGGCCAATCTGCTTGCGATTCCGAAGCGCTATTTCGTGGACCTGCATCATGTGGTCGCGCGCGATCCGTACATCGCGAAGACGCACGTGGCGACCGCGGGCGGTGCGCTCCTCGCGATGGCGCTGGTGTTCGTCAACTACGGGCTCGTGATCTATTCGCCGTGGCTCGACAAACTGATCTTCCTCGCGGCACTCGTGATGCTGACGGGCGCGGTGTTCGTCTGGCGTCGGCGACATGGCGCGAAGGCGGTGCCGGCGCGGCTCTCGCGTGGGCCGTGGGATCGTCTGCCGCTGCTGCTCGGGTCGTTCGCGCTGGGTCTCGCGCTTTTTATCGCGCTGCCGGCGGCCGCGATGTCGGGTGCGCTCGCGGTGATCGTCGCGTTGTTGATCGGCGTGGGCGCGTTCACGATGACCTTCGGCGCCGCGCGCGGCGGTCCGATGAAGCATGCGCTCGCCGGGCTCCTGCATCTCGCGTTTCATCCGCGCCAGGAGCGTTTTGCCGGGCGCAACGATCACGACATCGTGCCGCCGACCGCGCTGAAGGCGCCGCTGCTCGACGCAAAAGATTATGGCGTCAGCAAGCCGGTTGAGTTTCGCTGGAACCAGTTGCTGAGCTTCGACGCGTGCGTGCAGTGCGGCAAGTGCGAAGCGGCGTGCCCCGCGTTCGCCGCCGGTCAGCCGCTCAATCCGAAGAAGCTGATCCAGGACCTCGTTACCGGGATGGTGGGCGGCACGGACGCCGCGTACGCGGGCAGCCCGACGCCCGGCATTCCGGTCGGCCAGCACAGTGGGGCGCCGGGCAAGCCGTTGATTTCGAGCCTCATCGAAGCGGATACGCTGTGGTCGTGCACGACCTGCCGCGCTTGCGTGCAGGAGTGCCCGATGTTGATCGAGCACGTCGATGCGATCGTGGACATGCGGCGCAACCAGACGCTGGTTGAAGGCAACGTGCCGGGCAAAGGGCCGATCACGCTCGCGAACCTGCGCGAGACCGGCAGCGCGAACGGCTACGACATTGGCGCGCGTTACGACTGGGCCGTCGATCTGCAGGTGCAGGTTGCGCAGCCGGGGCGTCCGGTGGACGTGCTGCTGATCGCCGGCGAAGGCGCGTTCGACATGCGTTATCAGCGCACGCTGCGCGCGCTGGTGAAGGTGCTGAACCGCGCGGGCATCGACTATGCGGTGCTCGGCGGTGTCGAAACCGATACCGGCGACACCGCACGGCGGCTCGGCGACGAAGCCACTTTCCAGCAGCTCGCGCACAAGCTGATCGGCACGCTGTCGCAGTACGCGTTCCGCAAGATCGTGACCGCCGACCCGCATGTGCTGCACAGCCTGCGTAATGAATATCGCGCGCTCGGCGGCTTCTACGAAGTGCAGCATCACACGGCGCTGATCGAGGAACTGGTTGCCAGCGGCAAGCTGTCGCCGCGCGCGGTCGCCGCATTCGCGGACCGCAAGATCACGTATCACGATCCGTGCTATCTGGGCCGCTATAACGGTGAAACGGAAGCACCGCGCCGCCTGCTGAAAACCATCGGCATCAACGTGATGGAAATGGAGCGCAACGGCATGCGCGGACGTTGCTGCGGGGGTGGCGGCGGTGCGCCGTTGACCGATATTCCCGGCAAGAAGCGCATTCCGGACATCCGTATCGACGACGCGCGCGCGGTCGGCGCTGACATCGTCGCGGTGGGTTGCCCGAATTGCACGGCGATGCTCGAAGGCGTGGTCGGCCCGCGTCCGGAAGTGCTCGACGTCGCCGAACTGGTTGCAGCGGCGCTGGAGTAACGCGATGAACAATCTCAAACGAATCGATCCGCGCCGGCCGTTCACGATCACGGCGGAAGGGCTCAAACGCATCACGGCCGGCGTTGCCGGTGCCGCGGGCTTGACCGGATTTCCCGCGCCCGGCTCCGCGCATCGCGAGCAGCCGAAGCCTCGCCGCACCACGGCCACGCCGCAGCGCGTGATGCTGGTCGCCGCGCACGCTGACCGTGGCGCGCTCGATGATCACGCACGCCAGGCGCTTGCCGCCGCGGCGCTGATCGCGGACGCACACACCGAAGTCGTGTTGCTGGTATTCGGTGAATTCACCGGCGACGCGGCCGCGCTCGGCGCCGACAAGCTGATCGAGTTGCCGATGTTCGACCGCCGCCGGTTTGCGCCGATCGACGCATTGAACGCACTGGCCGCGTGCATTGCGGCCTATGCGCCGGTGCACGTTTTTATGCCCGACAACGCAACCGGCGACGGCGATCTGGGCCGCCGTTATGCGGCTGCCGTCAATGCAAGCGTCGCGACGCATGTCGTCGAGATCGACGCGACGCATGTCGCGACTTACGTGCAGGCCAATAGTGCATTCGCCGCGCGTGGGTTGCCCGAGGTCGTTCTGCTCGCACCGCACGCGGTCGATCCGAAATTGCCGTTTATCGGCGCGGGCGAACGCGTGGTGTGGCGCTTCGACGGCGAGCCCGTGTCGTCCAAAGGCGTGGTGCGCGATCTCGGCATCGAGGAGATCGACGCTGCCCGGCTCGCATTGGAAGAAGCGGATTTCATCGTGTCGGCGGGCAACGGCGTCAGCGATGTCGCCGCGTTCGAGCGTCTGGCGAGCACGCTGGGCGCCGCGATCGGCGCAAGCCGCGTCGCCGTGGACGACGGCAAGTTCACGCGCGACAAGCAGATCGGCGCGACCGGTAAGACCGTCGAAGCGAGCGTCTATATCGCGTTCGGTATTTCCGGCGCGGTGCAGCATCTGCAGGGCATCAAGGATTGCCGGCACGTGATCGCCGTCAATCTCGACGCCAGCGCGCCGATCGCCAAACGCGCGAATCTGACCGTGATTGCCGACGCGCGGGAAACCATCGCGGCACTGACGGAAGCGGCGGCTGCTGCGCGCAGCGCGCGCGGCACGGGCGCTGCGCTGCTGGATTCCGCGGCCGTTGCCGAAGGAGCGCTCGTATGAAAATCGCCGTACTGGTTTCAGTGGGACGCCATCCGGTTAGCGGCACGGCGCGCTACAGCCGCAACGACGCCGCCGCGCTGGGCATCGCGCTGTCGCTCGCGAAAAAGCACGCCGCGACGCTCGACGTGCTGCATGCCGGCGACCCGTCGAATCCCGCGTTAAGCGAATATCTCGCGCTGGGCGCGCGCAGCGTCGAAGTGCTTGACCTGCCGTCGACGCCGGAACTGCAAACCGATGCGGCGCCGCCGCTGGCCGCGCGCCTGAAGGGCTACGACCTGGTGCTGACCGGGACCCGTGCCGAAGGCGCGTTTGACAGCGGCATGCTGCCGTATCGCGTCGCGAATGCGTTGGAGATTCCTTTGGTCGGCGCGGCCGTCGATCTGACGATTCGCGACGGTCGCGCCGAGATTCGCCAATTCATGCCGAAGGGTTTGCGCCGGCGGGTGGAGGTTGAGTTGCCTGCGCTGATCGCCGTGCATCCGATGGCAAACGCCGCGCCGGGTTACGCGTACGCACGCATGCGCGAAGGCGCGATCCGCGCGGTTCCGACGCAGGCCGCAGCCGATGCTGACCGCCTCGCCTGGAGCACCCGCCCGGCCACCGCCAGGCCCGTGCGCCTCGCCGCCGCCGAAAAGCGCTCCGGCCACGCCCGCATGCTCTCGGCGACCACGACGGAAAGCCGCGGCGGCAACGTCGTAATTGAAGGGAGTTCCGTCGAAAAAGCACAAGTGATCCTCGCGTATTTGCGCGAGCATCAACTCGTAGATTACTGATTTCCGGTTCCGGCCAGCATGCGACCAGGAGGGCCTGGCGCGGCGCCAGACGTGACACGCAACGGAGCACACAATGAAAGTTTCCGCAGACGTTCGCGCAATGATCGAACGCCGCAAAAGAGGCTATACGCTGGAAGCGCCGTTCTATACGAGCGAAGACATTTTCGCGCTCGATCTCGACGCGATCTTCCGGCAACACTGGATTCAGGTCGCGGTCGAGCCGGACGTGCCGGAGCCGGGCGATTACATCACGGTGGACATCGGCAACGATTCGATCCTGATCGTGCGCGACGACGACATGCAGGTGCGGGCGTTCCACAACGTGTGTCGCCATCGCGGCGCGCGGCTGTGCAATACCGACAAGGGTTCGCTCGGCAATATCGTGTGCCCGTACCACAGCTGGACCTACAGCCTGACCGGCGAGCTGATGTTCGCCGAACACATGGGCGATCAGTTCGACCGCTGCAAACATAGCCTGAAGACGGTGCACGTCGAGAACCTCTCCGGGCTGATTTTCATCTGCCTCGCCGACACGCCGCCCGCGGATTTCGCGGTGGTGCGCGCCGAAATGGAGCCGTATCTGTTGCCGCACGATCTGCAGAACTGCAAGATCGCGGCGTCGATCGACATCATCGAGGAAGGCAACTGGAAGCTGACGATGGAGAACAATCGTGAGTGCTATCACTGCGTCGCGAACCATCCCGAGCTGACCATTTCCCTGTACGAATACGGGTTCGGTTATCAACGCACGCCTGCTAACGAAGAGGGCATGGCCGCTTTTGAAGCGACCGTGGCACGCCGCACCGCGCAATGGGAAGCAATGAAGCTGCCGTCGGCGGAAATCGACCGGCTCGACGATCTTGTCACCGGCTTTCGCACGCAACGTTTGCCACTCGACCGCGACGGCGAATCGCAAACCATGGATGCGCGCGTGGCGTCGAAGAAACTGCTCGGCGGTTTCGAGCAGGCCGACCTCGGCGGGCTGTCGTTCTGGACACAGCCGAATTCATGGCATCACTTCATGAGCGACCATATCGTCAGCTTCTCGGTGATTCCACTGTCGGCCGGAAAAACGCTGGTGCGCACCAAGTGGCTTGTGCACAAGGACGCGCGCGAAGGCATCGACTACGACGTGAACAACCTGACAGCCGTATGGCGCGCGACCAACGACCAGGACCGCGCGCTCGTCGAGTACTCGCAGCGTGGCGCGAACAGCAGCGCGTATGAGCCGGGCCCGTACTCGCCGTTCACCGAAGGACTCGTCGAGAAATTCTGCGCGTGGTACATCGGTCGCATCGCGGATTACAGCAATGCGCCACACACCACGGATGCCGGCGACACGCCGGTTTCGCACGGCGAAAAAGTCGTGTCATTCAAGCGCTGAGCGCGACGCCGCAACCAGGAGCGGGAGAAAACAATGATGCGCGATCCGGCGACATTTCAGCTCAGTCCCGAAGCAGCTCCCAACCGCGTCACGCAGCCGCGGTTCTGGGAGACGTTGCCGGCGCGCTGGAACAGCGATGCCGACGACACGCTGGTGTGCTGCCAGGTCCGGCAGGAAACGCATGACGTCAAGAGCTTCTTCTTTCGTGCGCCGTCTGAACGGGTGTTCGTATTCGAGCCGGGGCAGTTCATTACTCTGGAGCTGGAGATCGACGGCGAGCCGGTGAATCGCTGCTATACGATCTCGTCGCCGCCTACGCGCCCGCACACTATTTCGATCACGGCGAAGCGCGTGCCGGGCGGCAAGGTGTCGAACTGGCTGCACGACAATCTACACCCCGGCATGCAGGTGCGTGTGCTGGGACCGTCCGGTGAATTCACCTGCGCGCGGCATCCGGCGCGCAAGTATCTGTATCTTTCGGCGGGCTCGGGTATCACACCGTTGATGTCGATGAGCCGCGCGCATCACGAACTCGGCGAAGACAGCGATATCGTGTTCGTGCACAGCGCCCGCACGCCGGACGACATCATTTTCGCGCGAGAACTCGATCTGATCGCATCGAATCAGGCCAGGTTCCGCACGGCGTTCGTTTGCGAACGGGTAGGCGCGCGCACGAACTGGCCAGGTGTCACCGGTTTTCTGACATTGCCGCTGCTCAAGCTGATCGCGCCGGATTTTCTGGAGCGGGAAATCTTCACCTGCGGGCCAGCGCCGTATATGCAGGCGGTGCGCAATCTGCTGGAAGAGGGCGGCTTCGACCGCGGTCACTATCACGAGGAAAGCTTCTCGTTCGAAACGGTCGGCGAAATAGTCAACGGAGCGGTCACGCAATTGACGACCGCGCCCGTGGCCGATGCGTTGCAGACGGCGGAGACTCTGGTCGACGCGCGGGAGCAGTCAGTTGGGTTCGCGCCCGATCCGGCACCGGTCAAAACGTCCGTCGAGACGGAGATCAGGTTCAAGGTCAGCTTCGCTAAAAGCAATCGCGAGATCGAATGCGGCAGCGGACAGCACGTGCTCGATGCGGCAAAGAAAGCCGGTGTGCGTCTGCCGGCGTCGTGCACGCAAGGCATGTGCGGCACCTGCAAGGTCAAGCTCGTGTCGGGCGAGGTCGCGATGAAGCACGCGGGCGGCATTCGTCAGCGGGAAATCGATCAGGGCATGGTGCTGCTTTGCTGCAGCAAGCCGCTGAGCGATCTGGTCGTCGATAAGTAAGACGGGAACACGGTGCATTAGCCGTTCGCCGGCGATGCAGGTCGCTTGCGGACAACTGGATGTCGGAAATCGGCGCTACCCGGCAATTCTGGCTGGTGATTCTAAATGCTCAATGGGTTGTCTGAACGGTGAACGGGAGAACGACGATGAGACTGATCAAAAAGATACTGGTGTTGAGCGCGATGAGCGCGGCGCTGGCGGCGAGCAGCGTGGGCGTGTCGGCGGATACGAAGCCGATCATCAAGATCGGCTACGTGGAAGGCTGGGACGATAGCGTGGCCACCTCGAACGTGGCCGCGCGCGTGATCGAGAAGCGCCTCGGCTATCAGGTGCAACTCGTGCCGGTCGCGGCCGGTGTGATGTGGCAGGGCGTGGCGCGCGGCGACCTCGACGCGACGCTGTCCGCCTGGCTGCCGGTCACGCACGGCGCGTACTGGAACAACTTCAAGGATAAGGTGGTCGACCTGGGCCCGAACTTCAACGACGCAAAAATCGGCCTGATCGTGCCGGAAAACGTCGACGTGAATGCACTCGGCGATCTGGAAGCGAAGAAGGCGGAGTTCGGCTCACGTATTGTCGGCATCGATGCCGGCGCGGGCGTGATGCAGAAAACCAGCGAAGCGATCAAGGCCTATAACCTCAACTATCAGTTGATGCCCAGTTCGGGCAGCGCGATGACCGCTGAACTGGCGCGCTCGGAAGCCGCTAACAAGCCGATCATCGTGACGGGTTGGAAGCCGCACTGGATGTTCGCGAAGTACAAGCTGAAATTCCTCGACGACCCGAAGAAAGTGTTCGGCGAAGCAGAACATGTGGATAGCGTCGTGAATCCAGAACTCGAGAAGAAGGCGCCGCCGGTCGTCGCGTTTCTCAAGAAGTTCCAATGGAAACCGGGCGAGATCGACAGCGTGATGCTGTCGACGCAGAACGGCGAGAAGCCGACCGCCGCCGCGGATGCGTGGATCAGCGCGCACGGCGATCGGGTGGATAGCTGGGTGAAGTGACGCGCTCGTTGCACTGACCGGGTTGCCTGCATTGCGGCAACTTCACTGGAGAAAGAGAAAACGCCGCTTTTTTAGCGGCGTTTTCGCTTATTGCAGCACGACGGTGCGATCGCCGTTGATGAACACGCGCCGCTCGATAAACGCCTTCACCGCGCGTGCGAGCGTGATGCATTCGACGTCGCGGCCGGTGGCGAGCAGCCGCTCCGGGCTGTACGAATGATCGACGCGTTCAACCACCTGTTCGATGATGGGACCTTCGTCGAGATCGTCGGTGACGAAATGCGCGGTCGCGCCGATCAGTTTGACGCCGCGCGTATGCGCCTGGTGATACGGCTTTGCGCCCTTGAAGCCGGGCAGAAACGAATGATGGATGTTGATCGCACGCGCAGCGAGTGCGCGGCTCGTTTCGCCCGAGAGAATCTGCATATAACGCGCAAGGATCATCAGTTCCGCGCCGGACGTCTCGAACAGATCGAGCAGGCGCGCCTCCTGTTGCGGCTTCGTCCCGGCGCTGATCGGAAGATGATGGAAGGGCAAGCCGTGCTGCCGCGCGAGCGGTTCGAGATCGCGATGATTCGAGCCGATGCCGACAATATTCATCTTCAGTTCGCCCATGCGCCAGCGGAACAGCAGATCGGCGAGACAGTGTTCGAGTTTCGACACCATGATCAGCACCTTCGGCCGCGTGCCGACGTCGTGCATCGCCCATGTCATCTGGAAGCGCTCGGCGATCGGTGTGAACTCGCGTTGCAGTGCCTGCATCTGCAGCGCTTCGTTGCGATCCACACCATGAAACACGCAGCGCACGAAGAAGCGCTCGCTGAGGTCGTCGTCGAAAACAGTGAGCTCGTCAATATAGCAATGATGTCGGTCGAGAAAGCCGACGACGGCGGCGACCTGGCCTGCTGCGCTCGGACACGCGACAGTCAGCACCAGTTGATCGGGACGGGGATCGGAAGACATGCACTCTCCACTCAGACTATAGGCGATGCCGCGGGGCGCGGCATGCATCGTCGAAGTAGAGCAAATCAGCCGTGCACGCGGATAGAAGCGAACCGCCGTCGCACTGGAACGGGAACGTCAGCGTGAAGTAACGCAGATATTCGTCGCTATGAGGTCGCGGCGCGACATATTCATGTCGCTTCAGGTCGAATCCTCATCAATCTGGACCCGTATTCTTGATCCGGCCGATGCAGGTATGCCGGACGGTGACATGTGCCGGCGTGAGTTTCAATCGAGAGCCACGAATCATTGCAGTCCGTCGTCAACAGTTGCACCCGGTCTCAGCCGTTTTCGAACTGCCCGTCATGCGAGAAGCGCCGCGCGCCGTTACACGTCACGCAGTGGGAATCGCTTTTTCCAACGAAATCTGCAGGCAAAGAGCAGGGGAGAATTAGATGAAGAAGAGCCATACCGTCTGCCTTTCGGGACTCACCCTCGCGGCCGGTGCCATTTGCGCGCCAGCGGCGGTCCATGCACAAAGCAGTGTCATTCTGTATGGGATTGTGGATGCCGGCATCACTTACGTGAACAATGCCGGTGGCGCGCATCAGGTCAAATTCGACGACGGCATTTCATACGCCAACCGGATCGGCTTCAAAGGCGTTGAAGAACTCGGTGGCGGTATGCAAGCCGTGTTCGTGCTTGAATCGGGTTTCCACCTGGGTAACGGGCAACTCGGATTCGGCGGTGCTGAATTTGGACGTCAGGCATATGTGGGCATCAAGAACGCATGGGGCACGCTCTCGCTAGGAAACCAGCTCGACATGACCGAGGAGTTCGTCTACCTGTACAACATTTCCTCATGGGCGAGCGGCTATGCGATTCACCAGGGCGACTTCGACCGCATGAACGGCGATCGCCTGCCGAACTCGGTCAAGTTTTTGTCGAATGACTTTGCTGGCTTTACCTTCGGCGGCATGTACTCGTTCGGTAATACCGCCGGCAACTTCCATCAGAAAAGCGCGTGGAGCGTCGGCGCACATTACGATCACGGCCCGTTCAACATGGGCGCGGCCTATACCCAGTTGAACGACCCGTACGGCATCTATGCGTTCGATCCGTACGCGATGATCGGCACGCGCACCTTCCTCGGCCAGCCGACTGTTTCCGTCGATCCGGCAACGGGCGCGGTGACGGATCTGTACAGCTCGTCCGCGTTCCCGGTTGACAGGCAGGGCGCATTTGCGGTCGGCGCGGCCTATACGATCGGCGACCTGATGCTCTCCGGCGACTTCACCTACACGACCATCAAGGGTTTCGGCCAAAGCTCGCACATGCAGGTGTATGAGGCGGGCGCGTCGTACAACTTCACGCCGGCGCTGGTGCTGTATGGTGGCTATCAGCACACCCGCTTTGAGGCCAACCACTGGAACCAGGGTTCGCTTGCGCTGCATTACCTGTTGTCCAAACGCACCGACGTCTATCTCTCGGGCGATTATTTGCGCGCTTCCGATGGCGTGAATGCGGTGATCGGCTACAGTTTCACGCCTTCGTCGTCAAGCACGCAGGCCGATGTGCGGATCGGCATGCGGCACTCGTTCTAACGAAATGGCGCGGGCCGTCGAGGCTCGCGATAACATCATCGATGTCAGGTGATGGGGCAATCGGGTTCGCGTATGCGCATCTGCGATGCGACGATTGTCCCTCTTGATGCGCCTGCAGATAACGTCACGCCTGACGAAAGCACGAAAGCACGCAAGCACGAAAGCGTTTTACGCCTGGTACATCAAGCTGCAATCGAACGACACCTGACTTCCCCGACCTTCATTAGCTTCTCGCCTCGACATAAGGACAGGCGAGAGAATACGGCACCATTGCGGTATTCAAGATGAATTAGATAACAATGGTTATCAGTTAAGATCATGCGGTTTGAGGCGCGCAGCGGTTGCGCGCCGGTTACTGCAAGGAAGCTCATGGTTGTTGCATCGCTCACCCTCACATGCCTCGCGCTCGCGACGCTCTTCGTCGCCGCTTTGCCCATCCTGCTGTATCGCCGTTTCCGCACGCCGCTGGCGCTTGACCGCCGCGACGCGATCGCCGGCATTGCCGTCTTCGCGTTCTTCGCGATGGTGATCGAAAGGGCGCTGAACGCATTTGTGCTTCAGCAAAACGAGGCCACGGCCACGCTGTTATCGAATCCGGTCGTGTTTCTGATTTACGGCGCGTTCGCGGCCGGCATCTGCGAGGAAACCGGACGCTTCATCGCGATGCGGTTGCTGCTGAAGCGCGCGTTGAGGAAGGCATCACCATCGGCTGGCACGGACGGCACCGCGCTGTCCTATGGACTCGGTCACGGCGGCGCCGAAGCGTGGCTCGTCGGCGTGCTGGTGCAGGTGCAGTGGATCGTGTTCGCGGTCTTTGAAAATCGCGGTGAACTCGGCGCGCATCTCTCGAATGTGCCGGCCGAATCGCTCATGCGTATTCATCTGGTTCTCGCGAGCCTGTCACCGGCGACGGCGGGCATTTTCGCGCTCGAACGCGTGGCGGCGCTGGTGTTCCAGATCGCGTTGTCGGTGCTGATGTGGCGCGGCGTGCGGGCAGGGTGGCGCTGGATTCTGCCGCTCGCCATCGTCGCGCATGCGGCGGTTGATCTGCCGGCGGCCCTGTTTCAGGCGCGTCTCTTGCCGCTTGTCGCGGTCGATGGCATCTATGTACTCGTGGCGGTCGGCGTTGCGGGTATGCTGATCAAGGTGTTCCGCCGCCCGGCGCGCCCTGCTCATTCACCCCAATAATCACCTGAAGCCCTCGGCCAGTAACGATGGAAGTCTATCAATACGACTGCGCAAGCCCCGACTTCGAGCAACTGGCGCGTGTGATCAGCGACCTGTTCCCGGAGCAGACCCAGTTCATCGAGCGTCCCGCGGACAACGGCACGCCGGTGCTGACCGTGCTCTGGGTCGCGATGCGCTTCGGTTCGACCGCGCGACGCATCACGATGAGCGTCGTGATCACACCGGCCGCGCTCGCGCGCTATCGGGCGACGCCGGCGCGTCTGCGTGACCGCAGCTTCGCGGTGTTGCGCGCGTATGTGGAAGCGACGCTCGGGTCGCTCGAGGAGATGTACGCGAACGGCGAGGCCGTGCCGCGTGAAGTCACGGTCGACCTGGGCGATGAATTCGCGTGAACTTGATGAAATGTCGTTGACCGCGGATCGTGCCGCTCAATCCGCGAGGCGATAAACCTTCGCGAAGCGCGCGGCCTGAACGACCCCGTAATCGCCCGGCGCGTATTGCATGATCCAGTCGCCTGCGGTGCCGCGCAGCACATCGCCGCCCGCTGCGGTACGCGCCATCGAAAATGGCGCGTCCATCTGTTTCGCCAGCACGACGGCCGGACGATTGCGATACAGGCCCGCGTCGCCGTGCGCCAGCGACGCCGCTGCCGGTAGATATTTCGCATCGAAACGTTCACGCGACACCACCCAGCGATCGCCGGTCGAACCGGTGATCAGCGCATCGCCGCGCGTGTAGCGGTTCGGGCCTTCGAGGCTCATCAGTTCGCCGTCGCCAGGCGCGAATTCGACGCAGACAGTTTCGTCCTTGACGTAGCGTTGCGCTGCCGGATCAATGCGGAGGTCGATATTCTTCAGTTCGATCATGACTTCGGTTGCCGTAAGGCTGGTAAGGGTGCGGGGCAGCGGGCTGCAAGGTCGCAAGGGTAGCGCGAAAGCCTGCGCTCTGCATCTATGAGTGATATCGCGCGCGCCAGGAACAGAAACAGAAACGCCCGCCGGTGAGGAAGGCGGGCGTTTCTGCTGCTTATATAGCCTGCGCTGCGTGCGCCGACTGAATCGCCACAGGTCAGCAATAAAACCTTACGGCTTGACGGTCTCGTCATCCGGTGCGGCGTTTTTCTTCCCCTTGCCACCGTGATGCCCTGCGGCGTGCGACGGATGATGGAAGGTCGTATCGGCGAGCTTTTTCTGATCCGGCGAGAGGCTGTTGTAGAGCGGTTCGAACGCATCGACCAGCTTCTTCGTGCCGTCCGCGTGGGCGGTTGCGATGGCCGAATACTGCTTCATGTCATCGAGCGCGGACTGGTTCGGATGCGCCATGCGTTGCTCGTACAGACCCGACATCGTCTGGCCGTTCGTACGCATTACATCAGCGAAGGCTTTCCATTGCGGTTCCTGCTGCGGCGTGATTTTCAGCTGCGTATGCAGGTACGTAATGCGCTGTTCGACGCGCTGTTCATAACGCGCCGCGCCCGAAGCGGGAGCGGGCGCAGCGGCCGGTGCCGATGCCGCGCTGGCGGGTGCCGCGGTTTGCGCAAATGCGCCGCTCATCGCCAGCGTGGAGGCGAGTATAACGAGAGTTTTTTTCATCGAGACTCCTGATGTCTGTTCGTATCGGGCTCAGGCGCACCGTGCCTCGACGGGCCTCCCGTGTGCGCTTCACCGTGGGCGCTATTAGTATCACGATATCTGCGCATACCGACCGGTTTGCCACAACTACTTACAACCGAAACGAACAGGAAATAGCGCGTGGATAAATTCGTCAGCATGGAGATCTTCGTGGCCGTCGTCGAGGCAGGCAGCCTGACGGCCGCCGCCGAGCGCTTCGACATTTCGTCGGCGATGGTCGGCAAGCACATCCGCTCGCTCGAAACGCGGCTCGCGACGCGCCTGCTGACCCGCACGACGCGCCGTCAGAGCCTCACCGAAATCGGCCGTCAATACTATGAGCAGTGCCGGCGGATTCTCGCGGAAGTGCAGTCGGCGGAGTCGCTGGCCGAGGCGATGACGGCAGCGCCGCGCGGCGTGCTGAAGGTGACCGTGCCGCTGACGTACGGCGTCGAGGTGTTCTCACCCGCGATGACTGACTATCTCAGCGCGTGGCCTGACGTCAGTCTCGAACTCGATGTGTCGAACCGGATTGTCGATCTCGTCGACGAAGGCTTCGATGCGGCCGTGCGCATCGGCGAACTGCCGGATTCGAGCTTCGTCGCGCGGCCGCTCAAGCCTTACCGGATGCGCGCGTGCGCGTCGCCCGAATACCTCGCGCGGATGGGCACGCCGCGCTCGCCTGCCGATCTCGAACGGCACGAATGCCTCGGTTTTCTGCACTGGGGACGCGAAGGGCAGTGGCGGCTCGACGGCCAAGCCGACTGCGCGAACCCGTTGCGGGCGGGACGTTTTCGCGCGAACAACGGTCAGGCGCTGAAGGTGGCCGCGTTGCGCGGCTTCGGGCTCGTGCTGCAACCGGAAGCGTTGCTGGCAAGAGAGATCGAAAGCGGGCAACTGGTGGCGGTGCTGGATGAGTACCTGCCGGAAGGCGCGCCCGTGCATCTGATCTATTCACGCGACCGGCGTGCGACACCGAAGCTGACGACGTTCATCGATTTCGTCATCGAGCGGTTTGGTGCGTGACATCGCGCGTGACATTGTGCGGCGGCAGGCGATAATCCGTGCGTGCCTCGTGCGCATATGAAGCCGCCCATTCCTTCAACGTGAAAATTCACTATCGATGAGACCACCGCGCCTCGACCAGCTCGACGACCTCGACCGGAACCTGGTTGCCCTTCTGCAGGAAAACGCCCGCGAGAGCGTGGCGAATCTCGCGCGCCAGCTGGGCGTCGCGCGCACCACGGTGATCGCGCGCATCGCGCGGCTCGAAAAGACAAACGTGATCGCGGGATATAGCGTGCGGCTCGGCCAGGACGTACTCGACGCAAGCATCTACGCTTATGTCGGCATCATCATCGCGCCGAAGTACGGGCCGGATGTGCAGAAACGGCTCGGCAAAATGCCCGAGGTGCAATTGCTGTGCGCGGTGAGCGGCGAGTTCGATTATGTCGCGTGGCTGCGGGCCGATTCGCCGGATCGCCTGAACGATATGCTCGATCAGATCGGCGGGCTGGAAGGCGTCGAGCGCACCACGACGTCGATCATTCTCGCGCGGAAGATTGATCGGGGGATGCCGCACGGCTAGGTCCACGCGGTCTTCAATCCCGAGTCGCATTTACGCGGTTTTAACGCGTTTTCGTCACATTGGCTTCGATGTTCGTCATTTCGACGAAATTCGCCGTCATAACGCAGCATTTTGTGTCTGTCATTCGAACGCACCTCTCCATAAACTGTATCCCAAGGGCTCGGCTCATCGCGCGCTGCGTCAGGCGCAGCGCGCCTTCGAAGCCGTCGACCACAAGCACAGTTCACACAGAAAAAGGAGAAGCGCATGAAAGTTGCCATCGTCGGTGCCGGTCTGATCGGCCACACCATTGCCCATATGCTTCGTGAAACCGGCGACTACGAAGTCGTCGCGTTCGACCGCGATCAACATGCGCTCGACAAGCTCGCCGCACAGGGCATTCCGACCCACCGTGTCGACTCCGGCGACGCCGCCGCGTTACGCGCCGCGGTGCAGGGTTTCGATGCGCTCATCAACGCGCTGCCGTACTACCTCGCGGTGAACGTCGCGGCGGCGGCGAAGGGCGCGGGCGTCCACTATTTCGACCTGACCGAAGACGTGCGCGCAACCCACGCGATCCGCGCGATCGCCGATGACGCCGAGCACGCCTTCATGCCGCAGTGCGGTCTCGCGCCGGGCTTTATCGGCATCGCCGCGCACGAGCTGGCGAACCGCTTCACCGAAATCCGCGACGTCAAGATGCGCGTCGGCGCACTGCCCGAATTCCCGACCAATGCGCTGAAATACAACCTGACGTGGAGCGTCGACGGCCTGATCAACGAGTATTGCCAGCCCTGCGAAGCGATCCGCGACAGCCGCACGCAATGGGTGCAGCCGCTCGAAGGCCTCGAACATTTCTCGCTCGACGGCACCGAATACGAAGCCTTCAACACGTCCGGCGGCCTTGGCACGCTGTGCGAAACGCTGTCGGGCCGCGTCGAGACGCTCGACTACAAGTCGGTCCGGTATCCGGGCCACCGCGACCTGATGCAGTTCCTGCTCGAAGACCTGCGTCTGGCCTCGGATCGCGACACACTGAAGTCGATCATGCGCCGCTCGATCCCCGCGACCGCACAGGACGTCGTGCTGATCTTCATCACCGTGTCCGGCATGCGCGATGGTCAACTGGTACAGGAAGTGTTCACGCGCAAGATCTTCGCGAAGACGGTCTGCGGTGTGCCGATGAGCGCGATCCAGATCACGACTGCCGGCGCGATGTGCGCGGTACTCGATCTGTTCCGCGAGAAGAAGCTGCCGCAAAAGGGTTTCGTGCGTCAGGAGCAGGTCTCGCTGCGCGAGTTCCTCGCTAACCGCTTCGGGCAACTCTACGAAGGGCAGGCGCTGCACGAAGCGACGGCGACCGTTTAAGCCATCCGTCGCATGCGCCGTGCTGGCCGCCGCTGAAGCAAGGCAGTTCAGGCCGGCACGGGCGGCATGATCACATCGGGTTCGTCAGGTGCGCGCGGCGCACCGACGATCCACGCGAGCAACGCGTCATAGCTGGCGGCTTGCGGCGCCGTATTATCGAACATCAGCAGTTCTTCGCACAGGTCGCCACTCGGGACAAACCGGCGCTGCCGGTATTCGTCCCAGTGCGCGAGCTTGTACGCATCGTTCGGATTGTTCCGCGCGACGATGCGCTGGTGCGCCGTCTCTTCCGACGTATAGACCCACACGACGCGAATCTCGACATCTTCCGTCACGCCGAGCCACGCACGGTCAAACAGACGTCGGTCGCGGATCTCGCGCGACAACGGCCCGATCACGAGCGCGCTGATACCCAGCTCGAGATTTTCGCGCGCGGTGTCGATGAGCCCCTGATACTCGGGGTCGCGCAGATGCTGGAGAAAAAGCGGGCTGTCGCGGTCGTTCGGATCGCCAGTGAGCGCGCCCATCGCGGCTGCGCTGTAACGGCCGTAGAGCGTGTCCTTGTCGAGCAGACAGAAGGCCGTGCCGGTCGCGCGCGTCAGCGGCCTGATCAGGCGTTTCGCGAGTGTCGTCTTGCCCGTGCCCGCGTGGCCGCAGAAAAAAACCAGATGCGTCACAAACGCGTGTCCTTTGCACCGGGCGGCAACGCGTCCTTATCGGCCGCGACGCCGCTATCGCGTGCGAACGTATCGTTCGCCTCGAGCCACATCACGTTGATGATGCCAAAGCCGAGTGCAACGCCGATGCCGAGAATCCAGGTGAAATACCACATCGCAGTCTCCCTGTCGGTAAGGCCGCCGGACGCGCGACGCATTCAGCGGGCATGGCGCGATCATGACCAGGAAGACCGGGCCGCGCAAGAGGGTACAACGCGGGGTACAACGCGGCATGCCCGCGTGCGCGGCGTTGCCTGCAAGGCATAACCCGCAGGTATCATTGACACCGATCAAACGGCGCCGCCGGACGAGAAACGAGACAAGGGGACACCGAGATGCCGATGCGTCTGCCGGTTGCATGGAAAATCGCCGCGAGCGCGGCGCTGCTGGCGTGGCTGACATCGATCGCAGGCTGTGCCCCGACGCCCGCCGGGCCCGTGCCGTACAAGGACGTGACCGCCGAGCGCATCGTCAAGCAAGGCTACACCCAGCCGGAAGCCGGCAAGATCGCGGTCGATGTCCGCCGCGAGCGTTCCGGCGATGTCGTGATCCGCTTTCGCGACGCGCTCGTCTATGTGGACGGAGAACAGGTCACCGATCTGATGAACGGCGAACGCGTCGTGTTCTATCTCGTCCCGGGCATGCACCGGATCGCAGTTTCGACGCAGTTCGATCCCATCGTCGAAATCGAGTTCATGGTCACCGAAAAGTACACGAATCACGCCAGCATCACGTTCAATCAGGACCACCGGATCCAGTTGCGGCGTGTGCCGAGATGAAACACCCGTGAACATACCGGCCGCGCCCGCAATTCGGCATATCATCCGCACGAAGAATCGGTAACATGATGACCGCTCCATTCTCCGTACCCGGACAGGCCTCGCGCATCCACACCAGCGGCCCGTCTGCCGCTGTTATGAAGGTAATCAAACGATGCTGATCAACTGCGCTGCATACCAGGATGGCCGGAAACTGGCCGACATCGAGATCGACGACATCAGCATCTATGTGGCGAAGCCCGAGTGCTTCGTCTGGGTCGCGCTGAAAGATCCCGGCCCCGGCGAACTCGATGTGATGAAGCACGAGTTCGGCCTGCATGAACTGGCTGTCGAAGACGTCCGCAATGGCCACCAGCGTCCGAAAATCGAGGAATACGGCGATTCGCTCTTCGCCGTGATGCATACCATCGAAATGGACGAAGACGGCGAACTGGTGATCGGTGAAGTGGACGTGTTCGTCGGCCCGAACTATGTGCTGTCGGTGCGTAACCGGACCCGGCACGGGTTCCAGGAAGTACGCGCACGCTGCGAGCGCGAGCCGAAGCTGCTGAAGGAAGGTTCGGCCTTCGTGCTGTACGCGCTCGCAGACAATATCGTCGACCGCTACTTTCCGATTCTCGAAGCGCTTGGCGCCGAAATCGAGGAGATCGAGGATCGCATCTTCGGCAAGCACAGCCTCGCCACGTCGCGCGCGATCATCGAGGATCTGTATGCGTTAAAGCGCCGGCTCGTCCTGCTGGAGCATCACATCGCGCCGCTCCTCGAGGGCATCGGCCAGCTGACGGGCGGCCGCATTCCGACGATCTGTCAGGGCATGCAGGCGTATTTCCGCGATGTCTACGATCACCTCGACCGCATCGTGCGCACGATCGAAGGCCGGCGCGACATCATCGTGACGGCTGTTCAGGTCAATCTCGGGATGATCTCGCTTGCCGAGAACGAGGTGACCAAGCGCCTCGCTTCCTTCGCCGCGCTCTTTGCCGTGCCTACGATGATCGCCGGTATCTACGGGATGAATTTCCAGCAGATTCCCGAACTGCACTGGCAATACGGTTATCCGGCATGTATCGCCATGATGGCGTTGATCGATACGATTCTGTACTGGCGATTCAAGAAGGCAGGCTGGCTGTAGGCGTGGGCGGTGGCCAGTCCATCACATTGCGAGGGCGCCGGTGAAGGCGCCTTAACGCCGGGTTAGCGCCGGGTCAACGCCAGCCGCACCCCAAGCCCGATAAAGCCCGCGCCGACCACGCGATCGATCCAGCGTCGTACGAGCGGCTTCGAGCGCACCGCGCGCGCGGCGCGCGCCGCAAGCCACGCGACGACGCAGTCGTTGATGAGCCCAAGCGTCACGAACACCGCGCCCAGCACGAGAAAAGCGGCTGTCTTGTGCGGGCTGTCGGTGGCGACGAACTGCGGGAAGAACGCGATATAGAAGAGCAGCACCTTCGGGTTGGACGCGTTCGTCACGAAGCCGCGAAAGAGCAGGGTGCCGCGCGATAACTGCGTCGCAGCACCGTTATCCGCGCTGCCAGCCGGGCTGGCGCCCGGCCACAGCATCCGCAGACCGAGCCACGTCAGGTACGCCGCGCCGATCCACTTGATCGCGTCGAACGCGCCGGGCGATGCCGCAATCAGCGCGGTCAGGCCCACCGCGCATGCGACCGTATGCGCGCAGCCACCCAGCGATACGCCCAGCGCCGAGAGCATGCCGGCGCGCCGGCCCTGCGCGATGCTCTGGCCCGCCACGTAGGCGATATCGGGCCCGGGCGTCAGATTGAGCGCGGTCACGGCGACGAGAAACAGCGGAAACTGGACGATCCCGAACATGGCATGCCCCGTCCTTGTCGGCGAAGAGGTTGCGTCGATCATAGCGAAATCGCACCCGCCCTGCAGGGGCCACCGCGGACGGGCAGAATCACCGCGTTCTTCCCGCTTGCAGCGCGCGCAATAAAAGGCCAGCATAAGCGGCCCGTCTGTGTTCAACCGTGCATCGGATGGGATAACCTCAACGCCGGACCGAGTGAGAGACCTTGCCAGAACCCAGTCTTGCGGCACACCACACGGCTTGCCGCCCGAGTTGCATCTCGCACGCGCGCGGCATCGTTGCGTGTGCGCTGCAACACGGCCAGCCGTTGACATATCCGACAGGCTGCGTTGAGAATAGGCCCCGCAAACGTTTGCGCGCAATCAAAAATACGGCTCTTACGGAGCCCCAACAACTGGAGATACGCATGAACCTCCGCATTCGCCGCCGCGTTCTGGCGGCCACTGTCGTGCTCACCGCTGCCGCCGTTCTGCCCGTTTCGAGTGCTTACGCACAGGCTGCCCACAAGCCCAAGGTCGCGCTCGTCATGAAGTCCCTCGCCAACGAGTTCTTCCTCACCATGGAAACCGGCGCGAAGGATTATCAGAAACACAATCCGAACAACTTCGACCTGATCACCAACGGCATCAAGGACGAGACCGATACCGCGAACCAGATCCGCATCGTCGAACAGATGATCGTGTCGAAGGTCGATGTGATCGTGCTCGCGCCGGCCGATTCGAAGGCCCTCGTGCCGGTCGTGAAGAAGGCCGTTGATGCCGGCATCATCGTCGTCAACATCGACAACCGGCTCGATCCGGACGTGCTGAAGTCGAAAGATCTCAACGTGCCGTTCGTCGGTCCGGATAACCGCAAGGGCGCGCAAAAGGTGGGCGACTACCTTGCGAAGAAGCTGAAATCGGGCGATGAAGTTGCCATCCTCGAAGGCGTGTCGACGACCACCAACGCACAGCAGCGTACCGCGGGCTTTAAGGATGCGATGCAGACCGTCGGTGCGAAGGTCGTGTCCGTGCAGTCGGGCGAGTGGGAGATCGACAAGGGCAACGCGGTGGCGTCGGCCATGCTCAGCGAGCATCCAGGCGTGAAGGCGCTACTCGCGGGCAACGACAACATGGCGATCGGCGCCGTGTCGGCCGTGCGCGCAGCGGGCAAGCAGGGCAAGGTCTACGTGGTGGGTTACGACAACATCAACGCGATCAGGCCGATGCTGAAGGACGGCCGCGTGCTCGCCACCGCCGACCAGTACGCAGCCAAGCAGGCCGTGTTCGGTATCGATACCGGGCTGAAGGCGATCAACGAGCACAAGAAGCAGTCGGAGCTGTCCGGCGTGGTTGAAACGCCGGTCGACCTCATCACGAAGTAACGGCCGACCCGTTACGCGCAGGCCCGTGGACCGGCGCCGCTTTCGCGCACGCCGGTCCATTGGGTTGCAACAGGCGCTCAAGAAAGGCGCGCCGCCGCCGTTATTGCACAGATAACGTCATGGCGGCAGGCTGCCGGACCGCGCGCATCCAGCCATGCCGCGCCTCGCCCGCGCCCGGCCGGCATGACACAGGCAGCGCCCACCGGCCTTTTCGCGCGACGAACATCGCATGAAAGCCGGCGTGGACACTGCAAGAACAGGATTGCGATGGATTTGACCGCACAGGATGTACAGCCGGCCATATTGTCCGTCACAGGCATCGGCAAGACGTATGTCGAACCGGTGCTCGCCGACGTCGACCTCGAACTGCACGCAGGCGAGGTGCTGGCGCTCACGGGCGAAAACGGCGCGGGCAAGAGCACGCTGTCGAAGATCATCGGCGGTCTGGTCGATCCGACGACCGGTTCGATGCACCTCGACGGCAACGCGTATGCGCCCGCCAGCCGGACCGCCGCGGAAGCGCTCGGCGTGCGGATGGTGATGCAGGAGCTGAACCTGCTGCCGACGTTATCGGTGGCGGAGAATCTCTTCCTGAACCATCTGCCGCAAAGCGGGCTGCTGCGCTTCGGCTGGATCGACCGCCGCAAGCTGCGCGAGGACGCGCGCGAAGCGATGGCGCAGGTCGGGCTCGATGCGATCGACCCGGACACGCTCGTCGGCGAACTCGGCATCGGGCATCAGCAGATGGTCGAGATCGCGCGCAACCTGATCGGCGACTGTCGCGTGCTGATCCTCGACGAGCCGACCGCGATGCTGACTTCGCGCGAAGTGGACCTGCTGTTCGAGCAGATCGCCCGGCTGAAATCGCGCGGCGTGGCGCTGGTCTACATCTCGCACCGGCTCGAAGAACTGGCGCGGGTGGCTGAACAGGTCGCGATTTTGCGCGACGGCAAGCTGGTGCACGTGGACCGGATGGCGAACCTGACGAGCGACCGGATCGTCACGCTGATGGTGGGCCGCGAGATCGGCGAACGGATCGATCTCGGCGTGCGCAACATCGGCGCGCCGCTCCTGAAAGTGGACGGCATGGGACGCGCGGATGTCGTGCGCGACGTATCGTTCGAGGTGCGCGCCGGCGAGATTTTCGGCGTGAGCGGGTTGATCGGCGCGGGTCGCACCGAACTGATGCGGCTGATTTACGGCGCCGACGTGAAGGATCGCGGCACGGTATCACTGGCGCCGTCGCCGGGTGCTGCGCCCGTGCCGGTGCAGATCGCTTCGCCCTCCGACGCGGTCCGTCAGGGCGTTGCGCTCATCACCGAGGATCGCAAGGGCGAAGGCCTGCTGCTGCCGCAGCCCATCGCGGCGAATGTGTCGCTGGGCAATGTTGGCAGCGTCG
Organism: Paraburkholderia sp. GAS42; assembly: GCF_050436565.1. Taxonomy (NCBI): domain Bacteria; kingdom Pseudomonadati; phylum Pseudomonadota; class Betaproteobacteria; order Burkholderiales; family Burkholderiaceae; genus Paraburkholderia; species Paraburkholderia sp. GAS42. The sequence goes on from NZ_JBNDML010000011.1 coordinate 193,332, forward strand.
CGCGTCACGGCGTGATCGACGCGAAACGCGAAGACGCACTGGCGCAGAAGCAGATTCAGGCGATGCGGATTCGCAGCGCCGGGCCGGCCCAACCGGTCAGCGAGCTGTCGGGCGGCAACCAGCAAAAGGTCGTGATCGGCCGCTGGCTCGCGCGCGACTGCAAGGTGCTGCTCTTCGACGAACCGACGCGCGGCATCGATGTCGGCGCGAAGTTCGATATTTATGGATTGATGGGCACGCTGGCGCGCGAGGGCCGGGCGCTCGTCGTCGTGTCGAGTGATCTGCGCGAACTGATGCTGATCTGCGACCGGATCGGCGTGATGTCGGCGGGACGCATGACGGGCATTTTCAGCCGGGACGACTGGTCGCAGGACGCGCTGCTTGCAGCGGCGTTCGCCGGTTACCGGAGCCGCGAGGCGCTGCTCCACGCGCCCGCCACGCATGAAGCAGGGAGTGTGTCATGACGAATTTGACGAACCCGCCGGACGCCGTGCCGCCGACCGACCCGTCGGCGCCGATTCCAGCGGGAAAACCGGCCGGCACGCGCCTCGGCTTTTCGAATTACCTCGGTCTCGCCGGCGCGCTGCTTGCGATGATCGCGCTGTTCTCGGTACTGAGTTCGCATTTCCTGACGTACGACACGTTCGTCACGATCGCCAACCAGATTCCCGACCTCGTCGTGATGTCGGTCGGCATGACGTTCGTGCTGATCATCGCGGGCATCGACCTGTCGGTGGGTTCGGTGCTGGCGCTGGGCGCGTCGGTGGTCAGCGTGGCTGCGCTGAAGTGGCACTGGGGACCGTTTCCCGCCGCGCTCATCGGCCTCGCGGCCGCTGCGCTGACGGGCACGGTGACGGGCGCGGTCACGGTCGGCTGGCGGATTCCATCGTTTATCGTGTCGCTGGGCGTGCTGGAAGCAGCACGGGGTCTCGCTTACCAGATGACGAATTCGCGCACCGCCTACATCGGCGACGCGTTCGATTTTCTGTCGAACCCGATTGCCGTCGGCATTTCGCCGGCGTTCCTGATCGCGGTCGCGGTGATGATCGTCGCGCAGTTCGTGTTGACGCGTACCGTGTTCGGCCGCTATCTGGTCGGCATCGGCACGAATGAAGAAGCCGTGCGGCTCGCGGGCGTCAATCCGCGGCCGTACAAGATCATCGTGTTCGCGCTGATGGGCGCACTGTCGGGGCTGGCCGCGCTGTTCCAGATTTCGCGTCTCGAAGCCGCGGATCCGAACGCGGGCGTCGGGCTGGAGCTGCAGGTGATCGCCGCCGTCGTGATCGGCGGCACGAGCCTGATGGGCGGGCGCGGTTCCGTGATCAGCACCTTCTTCGGCGTGTTGATCATCTCGGTGCTGGCAGCGGGTCTCGCACAGATTGGCGCGAATGAGCCGACCAAGCGCATCATCACCGGGGCGGTGATCGTGGTCGCGGTCGTGCTCGATACGTATCGCAGCCGGCGCAAGCGGAAGGCATAGGGGCAGCGCGGTACATGTAGCGGCAGTCAGTTGGGGGTAGCGAGCAGTTGCAGGAAGATGAAACTGGGCCAGTCATTGATTGAAAAAGCCGGCGGTGGACGCAAAAAACGCGTCGCATGACAGACCGGCTAGCAACAAGAACTAGCGGGAGAAACGGGTTATGGCGACGATCAAGGATGTGGCGGCCGTGGCCGGCGTGTCGTTCACGACGGTGTCGCATGTCGTGAACAATTCACGACCGGTGTCGGCCGATGTGCGCGCGAAGGTCGAACGCGCGATCAGCCAGCTCCACTATGTACCGTCAGCGGTTGCACGCTCGCTGAAGGCACGCGCGACCGCAACGATTGGTCTCGTGGTACCGAACAGCACGAATCCCTATTTCGCGGAGCTTGCGCGCGGTATCGAGGACGGTTGCGCGCGCAACGGCTACTGTGTGTTCTTCTGCAACTCCGACGACGACCCGGCCAAGCAGCGGAACTATCTGCGCGTGCTGCAGGAAAAGCGCATCGACGGGCTGATCATCGCCTCGGCCGGCGACGATGCAGTGCTGGCACAGAGTCTTGCTGACGCGCGCGAACCGCTCGTCGTTGTCGACCGGAATATCGAAGGTCTGAACGCCGATCTCGTCCAGATCGACCATGAAAAGGGCGCCTACCTGGCGACGCGGCATCTGCTCGAACTGGGCCATGCGCGGATCGGCTGCATTACCGGCCCCGTGGAGACAGCGGTGAGCGCGATGCGTGTGCACGGCTTTATTCGTGCGATGACGGAGCGCGGCATCGAGATTCCGGCGGGGGCGATCGTCGAAAGCGATTTTTCCGGCATGGGCGGGCATCGCGCTGCCAGCGAACTGTTCAACACCGTGGCCCCGAGCGCGATTTTCGCGGGCAACGACATGATGGGCATCGGTGCGCTGCGCGCAGCGGCCGAGCGCGGCATCAGCGTGCCGCGGGACTGTTCGATCATCGGTTTCGACGATATCGAACTGGGACGCTTCACATATCCGGCGCTGTCGACGGTCGGCCAGTCGGTGCGTGCGCTCGGCGACATGGCCGCGCAGACGCTGCTCGAACGCATCACCGGCGTGACGGACGCGCCGACCCGCCGGCGCGTGGTGGCGCCGCGGCTGATCATTCGCGAGTCGACTGCGGCGTTCATGGGCACAGGGCGGCGTCGCGCTGCGGCCTGATTTATCACGGGAAACCGCGGATCTCGCAGGTTCCATCGCGGCACGGCAGTGCTGAAAGTTGAAGGAGACGGATGTGGCAATAGAAGGAACGCGCGGCCGGGTTGCCGTAGTGGGCAGCCTGAACATGGATCTCGTCGCGCGTGCGCCGCGTCTGCCGCGCCCCGGCGAGACGCTCGCCGGACACGCATTCGCCCAGGTTGCAGGCGGCAAGGGCGGCAATCAGGCCGTCGCCGCGGCCCGGCTTGGCGCGCAGGTCGCGATGATCGGCTGCGTCGGCCCCGATGCCAACGGGGCGCAGCTGCGCGCGGGTCTCGAAGCGGAGGGCATCGACTGCGAGGCGGTCGAAACGAGCGAGACGGCCTCGACCGGCGTCGCGCTGATCATCGTCGATGACGGCAGCCAGAACGCGATCGTCATCGTGGCCGGCAGCAATGGCGAAGTCACGCCTGCGAGCGTCGCGCGCCACGAAGCGGCGCTGGCGGCGGCCGATGTCGTCGTCTGCCAGCTGGAAACGCCACCCGGGACCGTCAAGGCCGCACTTGCAGCGGCTCGACGTCTGGGCAAGACCGTCATCCTGAATCCGGCGCCGGCCACCGGTCCCTTGCCGGCCGACTGGCTGCCGCTCGTCGATTATCTGATTCCGAACGAACTCGAAGCGGCGACCCTGACGGGCCTGCCGGTCAACACGCCCGAGGATGCCGCGAATGCCGCCGCAGCGCTTCGCCGGGCAGGCGCGCGCAACGTGCTGGTCACGCTGGGTGCGCAGGGCGTGCATGTTTCGCTGGAAAGCGGGCAATCCGCGCATTACGCGGCGCCGAAGGTGAAAGCGGTGGATACGACAGCGGCGGGCGATACGTTTATCGGCGGCCTCGCGGCGCAACTCGCCGGGGGCGTGTCCGTCGATGATGCGATCCGCTTCGCGCAGCGGGCGGCGGCGCTGTCCGTCACGCGGGAGGGCGCGCAGCCATCCATCCCGTACCGCGCGGAAGTGACCCTCTAACCCTCCTCTCAGGATGTGGGGTTATTGTAATTTTTACAGCAATACATCGCAGTATTAATCAGACAATATAAAAGCTTCAAGTCCTGTTTAGCGGTGCCGTAAACCCGTTAGAGCTTCGGTTCTATTACCGGAGCAAACGTGTGCGCGGCGTGCTTTTCGTGCTGCGCATGCCAATTCTCATTCGACGGAATACGGGAAGAAGCATGTTGAACAAGGGCATCACGATCAAGACGCGCATCGGATTGACGATGGCGTTTCTCGCTGCACTGTTGATCGTTATCGGCGTACTCGGCCTGTTTGGGATGGGCCGCTCGAACGAAGCTTATCGCGACACTTTCACCAACCAGATGCCAAGTGCCGAAAGTATCGGCACGGCCGAACTGTTCGTCGCACGCGAGCGCCTTGCGCTCGACCGCGCTGCATTCCAGATCGGCACCCCGGACGCCGCACAGACACTCGAACGCGCGCGCCTCATGCGCTCGAAGTCGGAAGCGGCCTGGAAGAAATACATGGACCTGCCGCGCGGGGCCGAAGAAGACCGCCTGGCGCAGGATGTGGACGCGAAACGCGCGGCGGAATATCAGGTCGCGGACGCATTCGCCGCCGCGGTCACGGCCAATGAGCAGGCGAAGCTCCTCGATCTGGCCAAGCAGTTGCAGGCGGCTCATAACGAACTGTCTTCTGCGGACGAAACGCTGAGCAAATTCCAGTTCACCCAGGCGCAGAAAGGTTTCGACGGCGCGCAAGCCAGTTTCGCGACGTTCCGCATCGTGACGATCGTTGCGATCGCCGCAGGCATACTCGCCGCGCTCTTCTCGAACATCACGCTGCGTGCCGCGATTTCCCGCCCGCTCAGCGACGCCATCGCGCACTTCGATGCCATCGCTGCCGGCGACCTGCGTCGCCCGGTTGTGGTGCGAACGCGTGACGAAATGGGCCTGTTGCTGGAAGGCGTCGGCCGGATGCAGCGCAGTCTGGTCGAGACGGTGCGCTCGGTGCGCTCCGGTAGCGAATCGATCGCCACGGCGACGCGCCAGATCGCGGCTGGCAACACTGACCTGTCGTCGCGTACGGAAGAGCAGGCTTCGGCGTTGCAGGAAACCGCGTCGAGCATGGAAGAGCTCACCGGCACCGTGAAGCAGAACGCCGACAACGCCCGCCAGGCGAGCGCGCTGGCGGCGAATGCGTCGGAGATCGCGAACAAGGGCAGTGCGGTGGTCGGCCAGGTCGTCGGCACCATGGGCGACATCAACCAGAGCTCGGCGAGGATCGCCGACATCATCTCGATCATCGAAGGCATCGCGTTCCAGACCAACATTCTCGCGCTGAACGCGGCCGTCGAAGCGGCCCGCGCCGGTGAGGAAGGCCGCGGCTTCGCGGTCGTGGCAGGCGAAGTGCGCAGCCTCGCGCAGCGTTCGTCGGCGGCGGCCAAGGAAATCAAGGAACTGATCGACACGTCGGTGGAGCGCGTACAGTCGGGCTCCGCGCTCGTTGACGAAGCGGGCCGCACGATGACCGAGATCATCGGTGCAGTGCAGCGTGTGACCGACATCATGGGCGAAATCGCCGCGGCTTCGGAAGAGCAGAGCAGCGGGATCGACCAGGTCGCCCGCGCCGTCACGCAGATGGATGAAGTGACCCAGCAGAACGCGGCGCTCGTTGAGGAAGCGGCGGCGGCGGCACAATCGCTCGAAGATCAGGCCGGCAAGCTGCGCACGGCTGTCGCCGTATTCCATCTGGACGAAAGCGCGGCCGTCTCGAGCCCGGCTGCAGCTGCACGCATGCCTGCACGTCGGGCGATGCCGGCAGTGGTGCGCAAGGCCGCGCCGGCCGCTCGGGCGAAGGCAGCAAGTCTTGCGCCTGCACTGGCTGTAGCCGCCGCGCCTGTCGCGGCCGTGCGCGCGCCGTCCGTGGCGACGGCTGGCGGCGACAAGGACTGGGAAACCTTCTGACGGGCACGGCGGCGCTGTGGCGCCGCTCGGGCAGGATCAAAAGACCGGGGTTGCAGACGCAACCACGGTCTTTTTTTTGTCTTCAGAATAGCGACATGACCCGGGATCGACGCGCTTCCGGTACATTGTCGGGCGCGAAGGTTGCTCGCGCGGCATGATCATCCATCGTCCGTTGCCGGGCGATGCCACTCCGAAGCTGTGAAGAAGCCAGTAAACGCGAAGCGCGTTAAGCGCGATAGTTGAAAGGGATCCGGGATGACGCAATACGACCTCGCCACACGCCTTGTGGAAGCGCGCCAGCAGCACCGACCGGTCGAAGGGCTGCCGCAGGACAGCCTGCCACCCGACGCGGCCAGCGCTTACGCGATCCAGCAGGCCGTCATCGCCGGACTGGGCACCACCACGGGCGGCTGGAAAATCGGCGCCAAAGCCCCGGGGGGCGCCGCCTCGGGTGCGCCGATTCCGGCGCCACTGGTGCTGGCTTCGCCCGCGCGCGTCGCCCACAGCGCGTTCTTTCGCGTCCTGCTGGAACTCGAGGTTGCGTTCCGTTTCGCCGAGCCGATCGAGCCGCGCAACGTCGCCTATGCGCGCGATGAGGTGCTATCCCGCGTCGGCGCAGTGCTGCCGGCCATCGAGATCGTCGACAGTCGCTTCGACGACTGGCCCGACGTTGCGCCGCTCGCGCAGCTGGCCGACGCACAGAACAACGGCGCGCTCATTACGGGCCCGTCCGTGCCGTATGCGGGCTTCGCGCGCACATTCGACTTCGTTTCACCTCAACTCGAGCTGACGTTCAACGGCACCTCGCTCGTGCCCGAGTCGACCGGCAATCCGGCCGGCGACCCGCGCGAACTGCTCGTCTGGTTTGTTAACCATTGCGCCGCAATGGGTATCGCGATCGAACCGGAATGGACCATCACCACCGGCACGTATGTGGGCGCGCACCGCATCAGTGAGCCGGGTACCGTGCATGGTCACATTCACGGTCTCGGCGAAGTGGATATCGTCCTGACATAAGTGGCCGGCCTGGCATGCGTCGAGATGTGGGCATGTGACCTGCATACCGCGCCGGCCTGTCCGTTCATCTGCCTCTGCAACGTTGCCCCAACGTCGCCCGCTGCACGGGCGAATCCATCTGTTACACATCCCGTTACACGAGATAGTGGGACGCACTGCATCCAGCTGCAGTGCGTGCCCGTACCTGCCGTAAACCCGTTTATGTGCACCGGCAGCGTACATCGCGCGTTGTGGGTAAGAAGCAGGGACGTAGCGTTGAACACGCATGATGTAACACAACTGAAGGTGGTCGCGCGCACACGCGTTGCGCGCGTAATGTGCGCAGGCAGACATCAGAACCAGCGTGCGTTTGCGATTGTCTGATTGACGGAGCATTTATGCTGTATGAGCAGCGAAAGCGTCAGCGATGACGCCGGCTTGAATGCTGCGGTACGGGCCGCGGGGGCTCGCGGAGCGCTAGATTGTAGGTGACCCGAAATTGCTTTGCGAGAGGACGAATGTAACGACGCGGTTACGGGGCGATTTTCGCAACGTAGTTCGTGAAAAAAAATTTAAAAGGGTTTAGGATGAATTCGAGCGATGTTGTTTCCGATTAGCGCGCCGCGCACAGCATCGGTCTAGACTTCGGCGAGGAGGTAGCATGGATATCTACGGCAGTTTCGCGACCCGCTTCGAGAAAACCCGGGAGGATGAGCTCTCGCTCGAGGAGTATCTCGCGCTCTGCAAAGACAATCCCGCCGCGTACGCCACGGCAGGCGAACGCATGTTGACAGCAATTGGGGAACCCGAACAGGTCGACACTCGCAACGATCCGCGCATGTCGCGCATCTTCGCGAACAAGGTGATCAAGGTATACCCCGCGTTCCGTGAGTTCTACGGAATGGAAGAAGTCATTGAGCAGGTGGTCGCGTACTTCCGGCACTCGGCTCAAGGGCTCGAAGAAAAGAAACAGATTCTGTATCTTCTCGGGCCGGTCGGCGGTGGCAAGTCGTCGATTGCGGAACGTCTCAAGCAACTGGCCGAACGCGTACCGTTCTATGCGATCAAGGGATCGCCCGTGAACGAATCGCCACTCGGGTTATTCGATTACGACGAGGACGGTCCGATCCTCGAAGAACAATACGGCATTCCACGCCGCTACCTCAAAACCATTCTCAGTCCGTGGGCCGTCAAGCGCCTTCACGAATACAACGGCGACATCCGCAAGTTCCGCGTCGTGCGTCGTTACCCGTCGATCCTCCGGCAGATCGGTATTGCAAAGACCGAACCGGGCGACGAGAACAATCAGGACATTTCTTCGCTGGTCGGCAAGGTCGACATCCGCAAGCTCGAACAGTACGCACAGGACGATGCTGACGCGTATAGCTACTCCGGCGGCCTGTGTCTCGCGAATCAGGGCCTGCTCGAGTTCGTCGAAATGTTCAAGGCGCCGATCAAGGTGCTGCACCCACTGCTCACAGCAACGCAGGAAGGCAACTTCAAGGGCACGGAAGGCTTCGGCGCGATTCCTTTCGACGGCATCATTCTCGCCCACTCGAACGAGTCGGAATGGAAGGCATTCCGCAACAACCGCAACAACGAAGCACTGCTGGATCGTATCTTCGTCGTGAAGGTGCCGTACTGCCTGCGCTACGGTGAAGAAATGAAGATCTACGAGAAGCTCATTCGAAATTCTTCGCTGGCGAATGCCGTATGTTCGCCGGGTACGTTGAAGATGATGTCGCAGTTCTCGGTGTTGACGCGTCTGCATGAACCGGAGAATTCGAGCCTCTTTTCGAAGATGCAGGTGTACGACGGCGAAAACCTGAAGGACACCGATCCGAAAGCAAAATCGTTCCAGGAGTATCGCGATTTTGCGGGTGTCGACGAAGGCATGACCGGTGTCTCGACGCGCTTCGCGTTCAAGATCCTGTCGCGTGTCTTCAACTTCGATTCGACCGAAGTCGCTGCGAACCCGGTGCATCTGATGTATGTGCTTGAACAGCAGATCGAGCGTGAGCAGTTCCCGCCCGAAACCGAGCAGAAGTATCTGTCTTTCGTGAAGGACGTGCTGGCCTCGCGCTACGCGGAATTCATCGGCAAGGAAATCCAGACCGCTTATCTGGAGTCTTATTCCGAATACGGGCAGAACATCTTCGATCGCTATGTGACGTATGCGGATTTCTGGATTCAGGATCAGGAGTTCCGCGACCACGACACTGGCGAGAGCTTCGACCGTGCGGCGCTGAATGCCGAACTGGAGAAGATCGAGAAGCCCGCGGGTATCAGCAACCCGAAGGACTTCCGCAACGAGATCGTCAATTTCGTGCTGCGTGCGCGTGCTGCGAATGCCGGGAAGAATCCGGCGTGGATCAGCTACGAGAAACTGCGCGTCGTGATCGAAAAGAAGATGTTCTCGAACACAGAAGAACTTTTGCCGGTCATCTCTTTCAATGCGAAAGGGTCGGCGGAGGAGCAGCGCAAGCACGAGGACTTCGTCAACCGGATGGTTGCCAAGGGATACACACCGAAGCAGGTGCGACTCCTTTGCGACTGGTATCTGCGTGTGCGCAAGTCGTCATGACATACGAGGCGTATCGCCCGCGTCGCGCAACGGCGCGGGCACCTTGCGAGGCGCAAGCCGCATGGACATGAGGTTGCATGCGCAACTTGCGTCTCGCGCTTCAGAAATTCGAGCGGGAGACCGGGTGTGCTTCATCAAATCATCGACCGCAGGCTGGCAGGCAAGAACAAGAGCATTGCAAATCGCGAACGCTTCCTGCGTCGCGTAAAGAACTATATTCGTCGCGCCGTATCGGAAGCGGTCCGCGACCGTAGCATCAAGGATATCCAGAACACGCAGAGCATCACGATTCCGCGCAAGGACATCGCGGAGCCTTCGTTCCGGCATGGTCCGGGGGGCAAGCGTGAGATGGTGCATCCCGGCAATGCCGACTACATCCGCGGTGACAAGATTCCGCGTCCTGGCGGCGGAGGCGGTGGCGGCGGAGGCAGCAGCGCGAGCAACGAAGGCGAGGGTCAGGACGACTTCGTGTTCGAGCTGAGCCGCGAAGAGTTCATGCAGTACTTCTTCGACGATCTCGAACTGCCGCGTCTTGTGAAGACGCATCTGCTCGCCGTACCCACGTGGAAGAGCATCCGTGCGGGCTGGGCGGCCGAAGGCACGCCCAACAATATCGACGTCGTACGCTCATTGCGCAGCGCGCTTGGGCGGCGTATCGCGCTCGGCGCGCCGCTCGTCAACCAGTTGCACGAAATGGAGAAGCAGCTTGAAGTGATGAAGGCTGATCCGGCCGATCGTCGCGAAGAGATCAAGGTGCTCGAAGAAGAAATCCATCATCTGCGCGGGCGCATCTGGCGCATTCCGTTCATCGATCCATTCGACCTGCGTTACGTGAACCGCGTGAAGCAGCCGGAGCCGTCGAGCCAGGCTGTGATGTTCTGTCTGATGGATGTGTCCGGTTCGATGGACGAGCAGCGCAAGGATCTCGCAAAGCGCTTTTTCATCCTGCTGTATCTCTTCCTCAAGCGCAATTACGAGCGGATCGAAGTGGTATTCATCCGCCATCACACGCGCGCTGAAGAGGTCGATGAAGACACGTTCTTTCATTCGACGGAAAGCGGCGGTACGGTGGTGTCGAGTGCACTCGAACTGATGACCAAGGTCGTGGAGGACCGTTATTCACCGAGTGAATGGAACATTTACGGCGCTCAGGCATCGGATGGCGACAACTGGACGGACGATTCCCCGAAGTGTCGCAAGATCCTGGCAGATGACATTCTGACGAAGGTGCGCTATTTTGCGTATATTCAGGTCACGCCTGAAGAGCAGAACCTGTGGCTCGAATACGCGCATCTTGCGCAGACGGCGCCACAGATGGCGATGAAGAAAGTGGAAACGGCGGCGGATATCTACCCGGTTTTCCGGGAATTGTTCGAAAAGCAGGTGGCGACCTCATGACCACGCGACATCTGCACAATGAAGCGCGCGGCTACCAGCCAGAGCGCAGGAAGGGCGCGAAGGAGACGGATTCTGGTCGCGCCGGACCGGCTGCAGCAGTAGCACCTGGGCAAACCGCGGTGCCCGTGGAAGGGCAAAGGGAAGTCCGTATGAACGTTGCCGATAGACGGCCTCTGCCGTGCCCGTCCGACTGGACCTTCGAACTCATCGAAGAATACGATACGCACATCTCCCATGTTGCAGAGCAATATGGGCTTGACACGTATCCGATCCAGCTCGAACTCATCAGTTCCGAACAGATGATGGACGCGTACGCGTCTGTCGGCATGCCGGTAAATTACCGGCACTGGTCGTTCGGAAAGCACTACCTCTCGACTGAAAAGAGCTACCGTCGCGGGCAGATGGGGCTTGCGTACGAGATCGTCATCAACTCGAATCCATGCATCGCGTATCTGATGGAAGAGAACACGATGACGATGCAGGCGCTTGTCATCGCGCATGCGGCGTACGGGCACAATTCGTTTTTCAAGGGCAACTATCTGTTCAAGCTCTGGACGGATGCTCACGCGATCATCGACTACCTTGTCTACGCGAAGAACTATATCGCGGAGTGCGAGGAGCGCTTTGGTCTGGACCGTGTGGAAGAACTGCTCGATTCGTGCCATGCGTTGATGAACTATGGCGTGGACCGTTACAAGCGTCCGCAGAAGCTGTCGCTTTCGAAGGAATCGGCGGCACGTCGCGAGCGCGAGGCGTATCTGCAATCGCAGGTGAACGAACTGTGGCGCACGTTGCCTTCGAAGAAGGAGGCGTTGCCTGAGGAGACGGAGGGTCGTTATCCGCCTGAGCCGCAGGAAAATCTGCTGTATTTCGCGGAGAAGAACTCGCCGCTGCTGGAGCCGTGGGAACGGGAGGTGATCCGGATTGTGCGGAAGGTGGGGCAGTATTTCTATCCGCAGCGGCAGACGCAGGTCATGAACGAAGGGTGGGCGACGTTCTGGCATTACACGTTGCTCAACACGCTCTATAACCAGGGCAAGCTGGAAGACGGCTTCATGATGGAGTTTCTCCATTCACACAGCAATGTCGTGTACCAGCCGCCGGTGACGAAGCCGTATTACAGCGGCATCAATCCGTACGCACTGGGCTTTTCGATGATGAGCGATATCCGTCGCATCTGCGAATCGCCTACTGATGAGGACCGGCACTGGTTCCCTGAGCTTGCGGGCAGCCCGTGGCTGGACTCGTTGCATTACGCGATGCGTAATTTCAAGGATGAGAGTTTTGTTGCGCAGTATCTGTCGCCTCATCTGATCCGTGAAATGCGGCTGTTTTCCGTGCTCGATGACGATATGCGGGATGCGCTGGAAGTTTCGGCGATTCATGACGAGAGTGGGTATCAGTACGTGAGGCAGGCGCTGTCGCGGCAGTACGATATGCATCATCGCGAGCCGAATATTCAGGTTTGGTCGGTTAATACGCGTGGCGACCGGAGTTTGACCCTTCGGCATTTTATGAGCGATAACCGGCATCTCTCTGGTGATAGCGAAGAGGTTTTGAAGCATATGGCCAGGCTCTGGCAGTTCGACGTGTTTCTCGAAAGTGTCGATGAGAATGGCACCGTGCGGAAGCGGTATGAATGTCGGTATGTGGCGCCCTTGATCAGGGTTTGATTTTTTTCGGTTTTCTCTGTTTGGGGTTGGTCGTTTTTCTGGATTTTGGTCTTTCCTTGTTTGGCCTTTCCTTGTGTTCATGTCGGTCTATTGGCGTCGCCCCTGTGCGGGGCGGCACCTACTTGCCCACAGGCGCTTCTTGCGACGCGTTTGGGCTTCTTGCTGGCCTTTCCTTGGATTCATGTCGGTCTATTTGCGTTGCCCCTGTGCGGGGCGGCACCTACTTTTCTTTGTCCTTGCCAAAGAAAAGTAGGCAAAAGAAAGGCGCCGAAAACTCTTCGCTTCCTGGCGCGTCATCACCGGGGAATGGCATCCCATGAAGTGTCGCCCTCGCACTTCAAGCGGCATGGGTCCGCGCACGATCTGTTTTCCAGCACAGCAGCCTTTGTGACACAGGGCTCATCCATCCGGCTTCGCACTGCGTGCGCCACCGACCTGCACAACCCGTCCACCGTCACCGCCTGGTAGACCCGTCCGCGACGCGCGCAGCGCGAAGCGGCGTGGATGACAGCCTTGTCACATGCGGTATTGTGCGAGGGGCGGTCTCATGCGCGGACCCATATCGCCTGGAGCGCGAGGGCGACACTTCATGGGGTACCGTTCCCCGCGTGCGACACAACCCGGAATGGACGACATTTCGGCGCCTTTCTTTTGCCTACTTTTCTTTGGCAAGGACAAAGAAAAGTAGGTGCCGCCCCGCACAGGGGCAACGCCAATAGACCGACACGAATACAAGGAAAGGCCAAAAAAAGCGCGCCTGAAACAACGCCTGTGAACAAGGCCGCCCCGCCCAGGGGCAACGCCAATAGACCGACATGAACACAAGGAAAGGCCAACAAAAAACGCACCTGAAGCAACGCCTATGAACAAGACCGCCCCGCCCAGGGGCAACATAAACGACCCACTAACCCCAAAAACCCACAAACCCAAACCTTTCATCCGCTAAAATCCGCGACGGGACAAAAAAACAAAACCCCGAGACAGACGGACAGACAGAAAAAAGCAACGAAAGGAAACCCCAACCTATGACCGACCACACCATCCTCCAACCCCACGACACCCGTCGTCGAATATTCGCCATCGTCGGCGCCTCGTCAGGAAATCTCGTCGAGTGGTTCGACTTCTACGTCTACTCGTTCTGCGCGCTGTACTTCGCGCCGGCCTTCTTCCCGAACGGCAACACGACGACTCAGTTGTTGAACACAGCAGGTGTCTTCGCAGCAGGCTTCCTGATGCGCCCGATCGGCGGCTGGTTCTTCGGGCGTCTCGCCGACAAGAAAGGCCGACGCATCGCAATGATGGTCTCGGTCTTCATGATGTGCGGCGGCTCGCTCGTCATCGCCGTGCTTCCCACCTACGCCCAGATCGGCGCGCTCGCGCCCGCGCTGCTGCTCGTCGCGCGCCTGTTCCAGGGCCTGTCGGTCGGTGGCGAATATGGCACCAGCGCGACCTACATGAGTGAAGTCGCGCTCAAGGGCCGTCGCGGTTTCTTCGCGTCGTTCCAGTACGTCACGCTGATCGGCGGCCAGCTCTGCGCACTGCTCGTTCTCGTGATCCTGCAACAAACCCTCTCCACCGAAGAACTGAAAGCGTGGGGCTGGCGCATTCCGTTCGTCGTCGGCGCCTTCGCGGCACTCGTCGCGCTCTATCTGCGTAAATCGCTCGACGAAACCGCGACCGCCGAAAACCGACATCGCAAGGAAGCAGGCACGCTGCGCGGCCTGTGGGTGCACAAGGGCGCCTTCGCGACCGTGCTCGGCTTCACGGCCGGCGGCTCGCTGATTTTCTATACGTTCACGACGTACATGCAGAAATACCTCGTCAACACGGCGGGTATGCACGCAAAAACCGCCAGCAACGTGATGACGGCCGCGCTCTTCGTCTATATGGTCATACAGCCGCTCTTCGGTGCGCTGTCGGACCGCATCGGCCGCCGCACGTCGATGATGCTGTTCGGTCTCTTCGCCACCATCGGCACGGTGCCGCTGCTGCACACGCTCAAGGACATCACAAACCCGTACGCAGCGTTTGGCCTCATCGTGCTGGCGCTCGCGATCGTCAGCTTCTATACGTCGATCAGCGGCCTCATCAAGGCAGAAATGTTCCCGCCGGAAGTACGTGCGCTCGGCGTGGGCCTGTCGTACGCGCTCGCCAATGCAATCTTCGGCGGCTCGGCGGAATATGTCGCGCTGTGGCTGAAGCAGGCCGGCAGCGAACCGATGTTCTACTGGTACGTCACGGCGCTTTGCGCGATTGCGGGCCTCGTGTCGTTCCGCATGCGCGATCCGGGTAAGGAAGGCTACCTGCGTAACGAACCCTAAGCATTGCGCGCTTTTTGTGGCGCAGACAGACGGCGGTTCCGGTATTCCGGCACCGCCGTTTTTCATGGGGCCGCAGCGGCAGCAATATCCAGGTCAGCATGCCGTTTATCACTTCAGCAGATAAACGTATCGGATTTGCTTCGTTGACCCCTCGCAGCCGTGTCCGTAGATTGACGGTTTGACGGCGCCCGCCGGCGCTCGCACCTCCGACGATCTGACGAAGAGTTTCGCGTGACACCTGCCACTTCCGACTACGCACCCGCTCATCAAGCGGCTCATCAGCCCGTAACCGCCGCTGCAGCGCAACGCATCGAAATCCGCGCATTCGACGCACCCGTGGGCGCCGAAGTGCTGGGTCTCGACCTGAGCCAGCCGCTTCCGGCCGAAGACTTCGCACGTATTCATCGCGCGCATCTCGATCATCACGTGCTGGTGTTCCGCGATCAACGCATCACGCCAGACCAGCATATCGCCTTCAGTCGCCGTTTCGGGCCGCTACAGATTCACGTGCTGCATCAGTTTCAGCTTGCCGGTTATCCGGAAGTGCTGGTGGTATCCAACATCGTCGAGAACGGCAAGCCGATTGGTCTCGGCGACGCTGGGCATTTCTGGCACTCCGATCTGTCGTACAAGGAAAAACCGAGCCTCGGCTCGCTGCTGCATGCTCAGGAGTTGCCATCGGAAGGTGGCGACACGCTCTTCGCCAACATGCATCTCGCGTGGGACACGTTGCCTGCGCACCTGCGCAAAGCGGTGGAGGGGCGTTCGGCCGAACACACCTATCTTGCGAAATACGCGGAATTGCAGAAGCGCAGCCCGTGGCGTCCCAACCTTTCGGCGGAACAGATCGCACAGGTCAAACCCGTCGTGCAGCCTGTCTTGCGTACCCATCCGGAGACGGGCCGCAAGGCACTCTTCGTCAGCGAACATTTCACGACGCACATCGTGGGTCTTCCCGAAGACGAAAGCCGTCAACTGCTCGAAGCACTTTTCGCGCACAGCGTGCGCCCGGAGCATCTCTATCGCCACGTCTGGGCGGAACACGATCTCGTGTTCTGGGACAACCGTTCGCTGATGCATCTCGCCGCCGGCACGCCCGACCATCTGCGCCGCAAGATGTATCGCACAACCATCGAGGGCGATGCGCCGTTCTGACGGCATCCACGTCCGCGCCCCACGCCTCTCACCCACGCACACTGGAGTTCCAATGTTCCCGTTTCGCCCGGCCGCTGTGCGGTCGCCTGCACGCTCGTCCTTCGCGCGCCGGTTCGCCGCCGCCTGCCTCACGCTTTCGATTGGCGTCACGGGTCTCGGCGCGGCCACGCCAGCGCATGCGGAAGGACAGATCCGTATCGCCGAGCAGTTCGGCATCGTCTATCTGCTGCTCAATGTCGCGCGTGATCAGCAACTGATCGAGAAAGAAGGGCGCAAGGCGGGGCTCGATATCAAGGTCGACTGGGTGCAACTCTCGGGTGGCTCGGCCATCAACGATGCGCTGCTGTCCGGTTCGATCGACATCGCGGGCGCCGGCGTGGGTCCGTTGCTGACGATCTGGGATCGCACGCGTGGCCGGCAGAACGTGAAAGGCGTCGCTTCGCTCGGTAATCTGCCGTACTACCTTGTGTCGAACAATCCCAACGTGAAAACGATCGCGGACTTCACGGAGAAGGATCGCATCGCGTTGCCGGCTGTCTCGGTTTCGGTTCAATCGCGTGTATTGCAGTTCGCTGCCGCGAAGCGCTGGGGCGAGAAAGATTTCAACCGGCTCGACAAGCTGACGCAGGCCGTTCCGCATCCGGACGCCGCCGCCGCGATCATCGCCGGCGGCACGGAAATCACCGGACATTTCGGCAATCCGCCTTTCCAGGAACAGGAACTCGCCAGCAATCCGAAGGCGCATATCGTGCTGAATTCGTACGACGTGCTGGGTGGGCCAGGCTCGGCGACTGTCCTCTACGCAACGGAGAAATTCCGCAATGAGAACCCAAAAACATACCGCGCGTTCGTCGATGCGCTCGCTGACGCGGCGCGTTATGTCACCGCCAATCCCGACGCCGCGGCCGATACCTATATCCGCGTGAACCATTCGAAGACCGATCGCAATCTGTTGCTGTCGATCATCCGCAACCCGCAGGTGCAGTTCAAGGTCGCGCCGCAAAACACGTTGCCGCTCGCGCAATTCATGTATCGCGTGGGTGCGATAAAGAACGAGCCGAAATCATGGAAGGACTATTTCTTCGACGATCCGGCTACCGCTGCCGGCAGCTAGATCGCCGCCGATGACGCGCACAAACATCGCATCACGCGTCCAGACAGGGCGTGGCAACAGCGCTTCCGGCGCTTATGCGCCAGCATGTATTGAATATGCGCAATCATTGGTTGGTGTACGCACGCGGGGCCCGTATGGTGTCGTTTTGCTTTTACGGTGTCCCATCGTGAACGTTACGACGCATGTGCCATTCGCCGAAGTGCTACCGCGAGGAGTCGCGTAATGGTGGCCAATCCTTCGATTCTTTTCCCTGACGCCGGGGTTCAGGCAACCAGCGAAGCCGGTGCCCAGCATAGCGAACGGCTGCTTGCTGTCGATAGCGTGAACCTCGAATACCGCACCCGCGAACGCATCGTGCGCGCGACGCATAACGTGAGCTTCGACGTCTACGGCGGCGATCGCTTTGTGCTGCTCGGGCCGTCGGGTTGCGGCAAATCGACGTTGTTGAAAGCGGTCGCCGGTTTCATCCAGCCGCATTCGGGCACGATCTCGCTCGACGGCGAACCCGTTCGCGGACCGGGTGCCGATCGCATCGTCGTGTTTCAGGAATTCGATCAGCTGCCGCCGTGGAAAACGGTGCTGCAAAACGTGATGTTTCCGCTGCGCACGGCGAAAAAACTGGGTCACGCGGCGGCGAAGGAACGCGCGCAGCACTATCTGGACAAAGTCGGTCTGGCGTCGTTTGCCGACGCGTATCCGCATACGTTGTCAGGCGGGATGAAGCAGCGGGTCGCGATCGCGCGGGCGCTCGCCATGCAGCCGCGTGTGCTGCTGATGGACGAACCGTTCGCCGCGCTCGACGCGCTCACGCGACGCAAGATGCAGGAAGAACTGCTGCGTCTGTGGGAAGAGGTGCGTTTCACGTTGCTGTTCGTCACCCATTCAATCGAAGAGGCGCTGGTGGTCGGTAACCGGATTCTGCTGCTGTCGCCGCATCCGGGGCGCGTGCGAGCGGAACTCAATAGCCATCAATACACGCAGGACAGCTTCGGGCGTGTCGACTTTCAGCGCAGCGTTGCGCATATTCACCGCTTGCTGTTCGAAGAGACGGAGCCCGTTCAATGAGTACGCCCGCCACCTTGTTGCCGCCGGTTCGGCCCGAATACGAGCGCCCGCCGGAATTGCCCGATGACGTTGTCATCGAAGCGCCGTTACCGCTCGCGCGGCGCCTCATCGCGCAGTCGTGGCTGCGCAAGACGTTGATCGCGCTGGCGCTGATTGCCGCGTGGGAAACAGCGGCTCGCGTGTTGAACAACGATCTGCTGCTACCGACGTTCGGCGCAACGTTGAGCGCGTTCGTGCAGGGTGTGCTGTCCGGCGAACTGCTGCAGAAGACGGCTGTTTCGCTGTCGGTTCTGGTGCGCGGCTATCTGCTTGGCGTGCTGTTCGCGTTTCTTTTGACGTCGCTAGCGGTATCGACGCGCATCGGCCGCGATCTGTTGTCGATGCTCACCGCGATGTTCAATCCATTGCCGTCGATTGCGCTGCTGCCGCTTGCGCTGTTGTGGTTTGGCCTTGGCACTGGAAGCCTGCTGTTCGTGCTCGTGCACGCCGTGCTGTGGCCATTGGCGCTCAATACGTATTCAGGTTTTCAGGCCGTGCCGGAAACGCTGCGCATGACCGGGCGCAACTACGGCCTGGGCGGTCTGCGTCACGTGACGCTGATTCTCGTGCCGGCCGCGTTGCCGTCGATTCTTGCCGGATTGCGGGTCGGCTGGGCATTTGCGTGGCGCACGCTGATCGCCGCTGAACTCGTATTTGGCGCAAGCAGCGGCAACGGTGGCCTCGGCTGGTACATCTTCCAGAATCGCAACGAGCTCTATACCGACCGCGTATTCGCGGGCCTTGCCGCGGTGATTGCGATTGGCCTCCTCGTCGAGCATCTTGTGTTTGACACGCTCGAGCGTGCGACGGTGCGTCGTTGGGGTGTGCAGCGCTGAGGGGCGCGTGACCATCGTGGATCAGATGAGGCGCACCGTTTGCAGTTAGCGCGGTTTGAGCGTGAGCATCGAACGCGAGATCATCATCAGATGATAGTAGAGCCGCATGCTGAAGCCGTAGTTATAGGCGAACAGATTTTTAGCGGCGATACGCAGCCCTTTGACGGGATCGTGATTGCGCGAGTAAACCGAGACGACGATCGGCACAATGCGTCGCAACGCGAGCTTGCGCGCCGGTTCGAGTTGCCGGTCGAGACGCAGGTTGTCGATGAACGCATACGCCGACACCGAAGCCGCGCTCGTCGAACGTTTGGTCGTCGTCGAAATCGACACATCGGTCTTGCGATAGAACGATACGTATTCGTTGAGGTAGTACACGCGCTTCGCCGCAAGACATAACTCGACGCCGAATACATAGTCGCAGCACATGCCGTACTGTTCCTTGTAACTGATCCGGCGCACGAGATCTGCGTTCGCCATCCAGCCATTGTTAGGGAACATCTGGATCAGACCGGTGCGTCCAGGCGGCTGCTGCAAACCTTCAGCGCTTTTCGTGCGGTAAAAATCGGCATTCAGCCGGTCGCTCGCTTCGCGATCGACGTGTCCCGCCTGATCGACTTCATACTGGTTGGCAAACGCGACCTCGAGATCGGGATGGCGATCCCAGAGCGAAACCAGGCGTTCGACGCCATCGGCGACGAGATAGTCGTCGTCGTGGATCAGCAGTATCTTGCTGCCAACGGCGCGCGCGAAGAGACTCGACACATTACGTGCCTGCCCGAGCGAAGGGGTGTTCCTCACATACCGGACGCGCGGCTCGTGCTGATAACGCGTCGCGATCAACTGCTGTGTGCGGTCATCTTTCGAATCGTCGCCGATCAGGATCTCGACGTTCGCGTGTGTCTGCGCAAGGCACGATTCGATGCACTCGACAATGAGGTCGGGGCGATTGCAGGTCGGCAGACAAATGGAGACCTTCGTTTGCGTCGTCATCGGATTCGCCTTATGTCGTGAGTCAGTGTTCGTGAAGGGTCAATACTGCGCGCTCCCATGACGAACTACTCGCCATGCGATACCAGGGTAGCCCAAAAAAAATCGAAAAAAATCCTCAATAAATCGGCCAAAAAACCGGATTCCGTGCAATCGCCCGCCCTGTAACGCTCGCGCTGCACCGTGCCTGCTGACTTGTCGGGCGCGGGATGTTTGCTGGCAGCAGGACGCGGGGCCGGTTAATACCGCCCCTTTACATTTGAGCCCGATGGGTAGTGACATACTGGCATCAATCAAATGACATTCATGCTCTGGATGGAATTGGGCCTGGCGAACAGAATCCTTCCCGTGCGGTGCTGGCCGCGGTTTACTGGAGAGACAGATGTTCGCGATTACCGGAATTACAGGACAGGTTGGGGGTGTTGTGGCACGGCATCTGCTGGCGACGCAGCAGGATGTTCGCGCCGTCGTGCGTGATGCGAAGAAGGGTGCAGCGTGGGCAGAAGCGGGCTGCGACGTGGCGTTCGCCAGCATGGACGACGGCGAAGCATTGACCCGCGCATTGGCGGGCACCGAAGGCGTATTCATTCTGCTGCCGCCGAATTTTGATCCGTCGCCGGGCTTTCCGGAGTCGCGCCGAATCATCGCGACATTGCGTAGCGCACTCGAAGTCGTGAAGCCCCAAAAAGTCGTGTGTCTTTCGACAATCGGCGCTCAGGCGGAACAGACAAACCTGCTTCAGCAACTGCAGATCATGGAACAGGAACTCGGCACACTGTCGACGCCAGTCGCATTCTTGCGGGCCGCGTGGTTCATGGAAAACGCCGCATGGGACGTCGCGCCAGCGAGCACAACCGGCATCATGCCGAGCTTTCTTCAACCGCTAGACCGACGGGTGCCGATGGTCGCAACCGCCGATGTCGGTCGCGTGGCGGCGATGCTTCTGGGAGAGACGTGGTCTGGCCGTCGCGTGGTGGAGCTCGAGGGCCCGGGGCGCCTCAGCCCCAACGATCTTGCGACGGCCTTCGGTCATCTGCTCGGCAGGGACGTGCGCGCGCAAGCGGTGCCGCGCGATACGTGGGAATCGTTGTTCCGCGCGCAGGGCATGCAGAATCCGGCGCCGCGAATCCAGATGCTCGACGGTTTCAACGAAGGCTGGATCAGGTTCGAAGCCCCAGAGGGCGAAACGATGAAGGGCGCCGTGACCCTCGAAACGGTACTGCGGGGGTTGATCGAGTGCGCAGAATGAGCGCATCAGGCACTATATCGATGCGAAACCCGGAAAGCGCGGGCGGCTGGCGGGATCTGGCGTGGCAACCTGATCGCGGGAGGAATCGTGCACACGATCGAATACCGTTTTTCGACGACGTGGCGAATCGAGGCGCCGTTGCCTGCGGTCTGGGCCGCCGTCCACGATTCGTCGCACTGGCCGCGATGGTGGAAAAGCGTCGAACGCGTCATCGAGGTCGCGCCGGGAACCGGCGAGGGCGTGGGTGCCGTGCACCGCTATATATGGAAGGGCGCATTGCCTTACCGGCTTGTGTTCGACATGCAGGTGACGCGTATCGAGCCCCTTGTCGCGCTGGAAGGCGACGCCTCGGGCGATGTACAGGGAACCGGTCGCTGGTTTTTTTCACACGATGGCAGCGCGACGATCGTGCGTTATGACTGGCACGTCCGTACAAGCCGGCCGTGGATGAATCTGCTCGCGCCGATAGCGCGCCCCGTTTTTCAGTGGAATCACGACGCGGTCATGCGCGAAGGCGGCGAATCCCTCGCTCGTCTTCTTCACGCGCGTCTGCTTAGTATTGACCACGCGTGAAGCGGTTTGCGTCTCCTTACGGGTCCTCGTGTGCGATATGCAAGGCTTCCGGCGAAGACAACCCCTGGCCCATGTATTCAATGAGCCGCGCCGTGCGAGCGCCCGATCCGAAGAGATCGTGTAACCCTTTGCTGTGGCGGCTGCGAGCGAGACCAACAAACCGTTACTGAATAAACCTTGCTTCGAAGGGCCCAACAGCGTACTGTGGGGGCCGAAGTTCAAGAAGGTCGATTGCTGATCATCAATGTGTCGCCTCTTCCGCGGTATTCGTTGTCCTCTCACTCCTTGATTCTTCTCCATCGCCCCTCTGTGGGGCGGATTACTTATTTTTTTCGCAAGGTTGGTTATGGATACCGGTACCGTCAAGTGGTTCAACGATAGCAAAGGCTTCGGCTTCATTACGCCGGACGCAGGTGGTGAAGATCTGTTCGCGCACTTCTCGGAAGTGAAGGGCGACGGCTTCAAGACCCTGGCTGAAAACCAGAAGGTCAGCTACGAAACGAAGCGTGGTCCGAAGGGCCTGCAAGCTGCGAACATCACGCCGCTTTAAGCCTGACAGACCTCTCAGCCGCGCGCCCGTCATGGGCATCCGGCTGATCTGGTTGTAACGACAACCTTTATGGTCGTCGTCCGCTGCCGCCCTTATAGGGCGGCAGTTTTGTTTGTGCGACCGCTTTGCGTTTTTCCGTTCGCTTCGTTTGATTGATAGACTGATATCCCGAGGCACAAAAGACCCGGAAACAGGAGACATCCATGACGAAAATTGCCTTCAAGGATTTCGAGCGGCAGGTTGTGCAACGTCATTTGATCAAGGGGCACGTGTACGAAAACGCGGCGGCGTTGGTGGAAAGGGCCAATGCGTGGATCAGCGAGGCGGGGATCGATGTGGTGAACATCGAAAGCCTGTCCACATTCGGCACGGGCGACGATACGAGCGTCAGCCACTGGTATTCGGGCATCCGCATCTGGTATCGGACGCAATAACCGGGCGAACGCCACACGCTCAATGACAGCATCGCCTGTTTGTCTGCTGTCGTTGATATCATCTGGCTCGCTGCGGCGACGCGAGTCTGCTTGCCGCATCCATTTGATCAAAAGAAAAGCCGGAACAACGATGCGTTTGCGGAAAATTGAGTTTGCGTTTCTGGCTATAGCGGTGGTGTCGGTCGTGGGTTTTGGAACGTGGCTTCAGCGGGAGATGGACCGTGCCGCGCGTACACGGAATCAACGCACGGTCGATGACGTTCACAATAATTGCAGCGATGCCGTTAATCGCCGCTCCAGTCACCTCGATACGATCTGGTGTGGCGCCGTCGCCCGCGACCGGACGAATCTGACTCGCCAGGTCGCCCAGCTTGTTATCAGGTAAAGCTATATAACGTGTTTCATCAGGCGGTATGAACGGGAACACCCACGTTGCGGCAGCGTTGCCGGGTACTGCGACAACAGCATGCCTCGCCCATCGGCAGACGAGGTAGCGCGTCTGCATCATCGCGCTGCAGGCGCTATGCTAGCGGTTCCGTTTAATCGAGGACCCGCTCATGAAACAGACATCAGGCTCCATGGTCACCTTTCGCCGCCCTGACGGCCAGGAGGTGCAGGGCTATCTCGCGAAGCCGCAGAAACTCGAGGACGCACCTGCCATCGTCGTGATTCAGGAATGGTGGGGTTTGAACGACCAGATTCGCGGCGTAGCGGACCGGCTTGCGCAGTCCGGCTATCTGGCGCTGGTCCCCGATCTGTACCGGGGAAAAGCGACAGTGGAAGAGGAGGAGGCGCACCATTTGATGACCGGGCTCGACTTTGGCGACGCCACTGCTCAGGATATTCGTGGTGCCGTCCAGTACCTGAAGACGCATTCAGAACGGGTCGGCGTGGCCGGCTATTGCATGGGTGGTGCGCTGACATTGCTGGCGCTCTGCCAGATCCCTGAGCTGTCGGCCGGCGTGGTCTGGTACGGCTTCCCGCCGATCGAGTACATCGACGCGACGAAAATCAAGGTTCCGGTGCTGGGTCACTGGGCCACACAGGACGCGTTCTTTGCAGCTGAAACGGTGGATGCACTGGAAACCAGGCTGGTCGACGCCAGTGTCGACGTGGAGTTTCATCGCTATCTCGCGCATCATGCGTTCGCCAACGAAACGGCGGTCGGGCCGGGCCGGATCTCCAGAACCCAGTTCGATCCGGTCTGGTCACAGCTGGCCTGGGACCGCACGCTGACCTTTCTGGGCCGCTCGATGTGGCCTCAGCGGGTTCGAGGCTGACCTGGCTCGCAGCGTCTACGCCGGCGGCTCTGGTCATACGCGTGTGGACCCGACGGCGCACGGCCTTTCAGTGCGGGCGATTTGGTTAAATACGGATATCTAACCAATAAGATATCTGTAGTGCACCGAAAATGCGCTCACAGTTACTCAGTTCAGAGTTTCGAGCCGCCGTCGACGCGCAACGTGTCTCCGGTAACCCAGCGTGCCGCGTCCGACCCCGGTCGGGCGTTGTTGCGAAAGCCGTCGGTTCCGTCGGGACGGACGTTCGATTTCTTTCACGCCGTCCTCACCAAGATATGCGTACCGGCCGTTACGTGAGCCCTTCAGCGCGACTTCGTCCGACATGAAGCGCGCGATCAGGCAGGTGGCCAATGCACCCAGGAACATCGCACTGATCGAAGCGACGATGAGGTCTTGCATAAGGAATCCCGTTGAGTAATTTCATTCAATTCTGGGTGCAGCTGTTCATATAGTCCAAGACCTGTTTAGAATAGACTCGATAATTAAAACTTATGGGAGGCGCGTGATACTCCGTCACATACGCTATCTGCTGGCGGTCGCCGAATATCGCAACTTCACGCGCGCAGCCGACAGCCTGCATATCTCGCAGCCCGCGCTGTCACAGCAGATACGTCAGCTCGAAAATGAGATCGGCGGACAGTTGTTCGACCGGAGCGGCCGTGTGGTGCGGCTTACCGATTTCGGAAGCGCCTACATCGACTATGCACGCCGTGCGCTGCTGGACCTCGATGCGGGCCAGCGCGCCTTGCACGATGTGCGAGATCTGTCGCGGGGACGGCTGAGGCTCGCTTTCACGCCGACTTTCACCGAATATCTGGTGGCGCCGGCCATCGAACGTTTCCATTCGACGTATCCCAACATTGCGATCGAGATGACAGAACTGTCGCTGGAGGCCATTGAAGGCGGATTGAGCGAAGACCGGATTGATCTGGCGATCGGATTTACGGATATACGGTCGGACGATATCGAGGCCGAAGCGCTGTTTCAGGAGCGAATGACGCTCATCGTGAGCGATAGCCATCCTGTCGCGGAACAGGGCGTAGCCGTTGTCCCCTCGCAACTGGCTACATTGCCTTTGGCCTTGCTCAGCGGTCAGTTCATGTCGCGCTTCTACGTCGACAGCTACTTTGAGTCGCAAGGAATCAAGCCCAACGCTGCGATGCAGGCGAATTCGATCAGTGCCGTGCTAAAGATCGTACGCAGAGGAATCGTCGCAACGCTTCTGCCCAGTGCGCTGCAGTATGAGCATCGCGATCTGAAGTACATCGCC
Source organism: Paraburkholderia sp. GAS42 (assembly GCF_050436565.1). NCBI lineage: Bacteria > Pseudomonadati > Pseudomonadota > Betaproteobacteria > Burkholderiales > Burkholderiaceae > Paraburkholderia > Paraburkholderia sp. GAS42. The sequence continues at coordinate 218,501 of NZ_JBNDML010000011.1, forward strand.
CTTGAACCACGATTCCCGGCGCGAACCGTGGCACTGCTCAGAAGGAAAGGCGCCTATCAGACGGCGACCGCGGCCGCGTTCTCCGCCACCCTGAGAGCGTTACTGGAAACCGGAGCGTTGTCATCGCTGTCTGCCGAATAGCAGAGGGTGATGGAATATCGGTGAGTGTCCCCTCGCTAGGAAATTGAAGTCGTCAAAGTCTTCTTTCCCGTCGGCTCTTTTGCAAAGCGATAGAACGATTGAGCGGTTGAGCACAGCATGGCGTCGAGAATAGCCTTATTCAGGTTCAGGTCGAGCAGGTTCGATAGCGTATCGCTGTAGTTCGCGACCTGCTCGAACTGGGTGTGCGGCCAGTCGCTGCCCCACATGAGATGCTCGGGTCCGAACGCGTCAAGTAGTTGCGCGGTAGCGTCGTAGATAAAATTCGACCCCCGCGCTGCGCATCGGTAGGCGCCCGAGACTTTCACCCATACACGGCCCGACGGGCCGAAGCGCAGCAGGCTCTTGAATCCCGGATCGTTCGTTCCTTGCTGAGGATCCGGCCGGCCGAAGTGATCCACCACCACCGGGAGTCCGGTGTCGAGCAATAATTGAATCAGAGGCGCTATGTCGGCCGCCTCTCTGTGCAGTTCGACGTGATAGCCAAGGTCGCCGAGCCATCGCCACAGATTCGCATAGCTGGGATTGCCCAGGTCTGGATATGCCTGCTGCACGAGGTTTAACCGGATGCCGGCAACGCCGGCCATACTCATATTCAAGAGCGCTTCCCGGCTAACGTCTGGCGAAACCACGGCAACGCCCTTAAGCCGGCCCTGATTCCCGGCGAGTGCACGCAGCAGGCAACTGTTGTCAGTGCCAAGAAAACTTGGCTGAACGAGAACCGCGTTGCCGATATCGTGCGCGTCTAACAGTCCCAGGTAGGCATCAAGCGGTGCGTCGTAGTCGGGCGCGTAACGCCGCTCGACCGCTAGCGGCAGGGATGTCGAAAAGACGTGAGCATGCGTGTCGACACGTTGGGACAGTTGCCGTGTAGCGACGATTGGCCGGTTCATTGATTAGCTCCGTGGACGGTTGAGCGACAACTCAACGTCCTTGATTGCCTGGGCGTTGTTTTCGACGCTCGAAGGCCGCAGACGCTTGCCACGCGTTTCCGGAAGAAAGAGCACGGCGATCATCGCGAGTCCATAGGCAATAGCAGCATCGATTCCGATTGCCGCACCCAGGGACATCGAGTGGCTCATGTAGCCGACCAGGACGGGAAATCCGGCTGATGCGATGCGGCCAAAGTTATAGCAAAAGCCCACTCCCGTGCCGCGCATGTCGGCCGGATAAAGCTCATTGAAAAGTGCGCCCAGACTGGCAGGAATGCCGGCGGCGAAGAAGCCCAGCGGGAAGCCGAGAATCAGCATCTCAGTGTTGCTTAAGGGCAGCATCACATAAGCGAGGACCGTGACGATGCAGCAAAACGCGAAGAGCGCGACGTTACGCCGGCGGCCGATGCGGTCCAGCAGATAAGCGCTCGCCATGCAACCGCACCAGAACGCCGCGATGACGACAGCCAGATAGCCACCGGTATTCAATACGGAGAGATGGCGCTCCTTGGAGAGGAAGGTCGGCAGCCACGTCATAATGGCGTAATACCCACCGTGGGCGCCCGTGCCAAGAATTGCGCCAATGAGCGTCGTCTTGAGAACGCGCGGCTGGAAGACCTGCGCAATCTGTCCCCACACGGAGACTGTCGGCTCGTTCGAACTCGGACCCATACGGGCAGGCTCTTTGAGATTGCGCCGGACAAACAGGACCAGACCGGCAGGCAGCAAGCCGACACCGAACATCACGCGCCACGCTGTATCGGACGGGAGCCAGGAAAACGCCACGGCATAGAGCAGCACCGCGCCCGCCCAGCCTGTCGCCCACGCGCTCTGTACCGCACCCATTGCCTTGCCACGGTGTTCAGCGCGGATCGTTTCCGCCATTAGCACCGCGCCAGCCGCCCACTCGCCGCCGAAACCGAAACCCTGCAACGCTTTGAGCACGAGCAACTGGGGAAAGCTTTGCGCGAAAGCGCAAAGAAACGTGAAGCTTGCAAACCAGAGGATGGTGATCTGAAGCGTGCGGACGCGCCCGAGTTTGTCGGACAGCGCTCCGGCAAGCCAGCCACCCAACGCCGACGAGACCAGGGTCACGCTGCTTATCGCACCTGCCTGGGTATGGTCGATGCCGTACGCCGCGATGATGGCCGGGATAGCCAGCGTGAACATCTGCACGTCGAGCGCATCGAGCCCCCAGCCCGCGAAGCACCCCCAAAAGGTGTTCCGCTCCAGCGGGGTGCCTTCCTTGTACCAATTGAACATTGCTGTCTCCGTCGTCATCCGTCATATATTCATATACATGACTATATGTATAGTGTAGACCAGCCGGCCAGAATTTCAGCAGGGAGAAACCCTCGCTAGGCGTCGCAGATCCTTATGCGATACAGTGACTACTCCTGTGAATAACTATATGAATCATGAACACGGCTTCCCAATCGTCGATCCCAGACGAAAGATTGCCTCGCTATCAGCAACTGCGGGATGACCTGGTGCGTCGCATCGCAGAAGGCGAGTGGTCGCCCGAAAAGGCCATAGCGACCGAGGCCGAGCTCAGTCAGTTCTATAACGTTTCGACGGGAACGCTGCGCAAGGCGATAGACATTCTGGTTGCAGATGGGGTGCTCACGCGAACGCAAGGGAAGGGGACGTTCGTTCGCCGACCCCGGTTCGACTCCTCACTGTTTCGTTTCTTTCGGTTCAAGTCGCCCAACGGGGAGCCGGTACGGCCGACCGCACGCATTCTTCGACGCGAGATTGTGAAGCCACGCGAGGAAATCCGGTCGGCATTGCAGATGAAGGCAGGCGAGAAGGCGATTCACCTCTCCCGGGTCCGGATGATCGACAGTGAAGTCGTTTTATCGGAAGAAATCTGGCTTCGGCGCAGCCGGTTTGAGGCACTTGCGACATTGAAACTGGAAGACTTCGACGATCTGCTTTACCCGATGTATGAGCGTTTGTGCCGCCAGATCATCGCTTCTGCTTCGGAAACGCTCAACGTCGAGCAAGCTACGGCCGACGATGTATCCGTGCTGAAAGTCAAAGCTAACAGCCCGATTATTGTTGTGCAGCGGGTCGCTGCGGATTTTGCGGGGACGCCTTCCGAGTGGCGAAGCACACGTGGCGCTGCCGCTTCCTTCCAGTATCAGGTCGACATTCGCTGACCGATCCAGCGTTGACGCTATCGCTTGCATTTCGTACTTCTGCGCCAGGCGCCGCGTCACGTGATCCGGTCAGCGTAGCCTGAAGAAGATTGCTACCATCCGCCGCCGGCGGACACCCGGGCCGACCGTAGCGGTGTCTTTCCGGGCCCGCAACGCCCCCTGACATGGCATTGTTCGGGTAAAACCCCATGGCGTCGCCGGACAATTCATATAAACATATATATGAATGTATGAATTCCAATGCACCCGCGACTCGCCACAAACGTGGTGTTGGGTCAGCGGTCGCAGCCGGCGCACCCATGGAGCAGTCATGTCGACACCTTTCAGATCCGAACCGCAGGTCATGAAGAAAATGGCTTGGCGTCTTATGCCATTGCTCATTGTTATGTTCCTGATCGCGTTCATTGACCGGCAGAATGTCGGCTTTGCCAAGCTGGAAATGGTGCATGCGTTGGGGATGACAGAGGCGGCATATGGCCTCGGCGCCTCGCTTTTCTTCATCGGCTATCTGCTCTTTGAGGTGCCCAGCACCCTTGCATTGCATCGATTCGGCGCGCGCAAATGGCTCGCGCGAATCATGGTTACGTGGGGCGTCATCACGGTGCTGATGGCATTCACGCACACGTTGCCCGTTTTTTATACGTTCCGGTTCGCGCTTGGCGTTGCGGAGGCCGGTTTTTATCCTGGCGTCATCTATTACCTGACGCAGTGGTTCCCACAAAGCTACCGTACCAGGGTACTCGGATTTTTCACGCTAGGCAGTGCGCTGGCAAATATGCTTGGCGCGTTAGTGGGTGGTCTCCTGCTTTCGTTAGGCGGAACGCTGGGGCTTGCCGGCTGGCAGTGGGTTTTTATCGCGACCGGCATTCCGGCAATCGTGATCGCGTTCGTGGCATTGAAGTACCTCCCCAATTCTGTGGAAGACGCGCCATTTCTCTCCGAACAGGAGAAAGCCCTCGTGCTTGCTGCGTTTAAGCGGGAAGCGTCGGTGGAGGCTACGGCTTCTCGCCCTTGGGCAGCGCTGCTTGACCCGAAAGTACTGATGTTCGCCGCCACTTACATGCTGATGTCGACGTCGCTGTACGGCGTCACCTATTGGCTGCCCACACTGGTCAAGAGTTACGGCGTCTCATCGTCGGTGAACGGATTGCTGAACATGATTCCCTGGGCGCTCGGGACACTGTTGCTTCTGTGGTTGCCGGGCAAGCTCAAACGCGAGCGCGTGGTTTTGAAGGCAATGACCGTCGTGGCAGGTATTGGCGTCATCTGCTTTGCCGCCAGTCTTCTCCTGCCGACGACAACGTTGCGCTTTGCAGCACTGTGTCTGGGTGGCGCGTGCATTCCGCTTCTTTATCCTTGCTTCTGGTCGCTTCCGCCGCGCTTTTTTGTGGGCGCCCGAGCGGCGGCCAGCGTTGCAGCCATCAACTGCATCGGCAACCTCGGCGGGTTCTTCAGCCAGAACCTGATGCCCTACGTTGGGAAAGTAACGCAGAGCCACGCGACTCCTATGCTCGTACCGATGGCCTGCCTGTTCGTCCTTGCGATTGGCACCGCGACTGCATGGTCGGTGAGTGCGCGCAAGCGAGCGGTGGTCGCCTCAGCCGAGCCCCGGTCTGTTTGAATCGAGAGGGGCGTTTTGCCTGCGGTAGAGTTCTGTGGATGGCTGCGTGAAGAAGATCCGGCCAACGTGGCCTATGAATTCGCTTCCAGGCAAGGCGCTTGCACGGTCTCTTAGACGGTCATGCCAAGGTCGACAAAACTGATCGATTTCGCATTGCAAGCTTGCGCAAGGCCCGTGTCATAGCTTGAGAAAAAGACCGTGCGATCCTGGGCCAACGTTTTGAACAACTCAACCAGAACAGCGCGCGCTGCGGCGTCGAGCCCGCCGCCCGGATCATCCGCGATGACGACTGTCGCTTTGCCCAACGCAGTCGCCGTCAGGAACATTTTTTTTCGGGTGCCAAACGACATTTGCTCGAAGCGTTTCTCGATATGTGGCGCCAGTCCGAAGCGTTCTGCCAGGTCAAGCGTATTGCTGTCGACTGCCGTGCTCCTGGTCGATGCCACGCGTTCCAGATACGCGCGACCTGTCTGGAGCGGATCAGCCATGCAGTCGTCAGGTACGTAAGCGAGCAGGCGTTTCGCATCGTGTGTTGCGGTGCGCAACGAATACCCGTCGATCCACACATCGCCTTCGTCGGCCGGGATCGCGCCGGCGAGGACGCCGAGCAAAGTGGACTTGCCGCTTCCCGATTCATCGTTCAGCAATACACATCCCGCGCCGGTGCTGTAGCGCAGCCCCTGGAAAATAGTGCGCTCGCCATAGCGCTTGCAAAGGTTTTCGAATCGAAGCATGAGGTGCAGGGCTGGTCAGACGAAGATTTTGCTGTGCGCCAGTAGCGCAGATTGCGATCGGTATCGTCCCGGCAGCACGGAGTGTTGAGAGGATGAGCGTTGCGACAAGTGTAACAGTGCAAAGCAGTCGCGCCTGAGGCAGCACGATGGTCGCCAGATTGATACAACCATTTTCCGCTTGCAAACGGTAGCGCTTCATTTGCGAACCCGTGCCCGGTCGACTTGACGTTCATGTGCATGCGAAGGTAACCTGAAAAGGTAACCTTCTTAAATTACGACGGATCCTGGAGATGAACGAGCAGCAGGATGATGCCGACATCGCGCGCGCATTAGCGTTGGCAGGGGAGCTTCGCGTTCTCAGCGGCAAGCTGAAGAGAAGGATGCGCGAAGAGGCGAATCTGGGCGATCTAACCTGGTCGCAGACACGGGTTCTGTCTGTACTGGAGCGCGAGGGGCCCACAACCGTGACAGCGCTTGCACGGGCTGAAGGCATGCGTCCGCAATCGATGGGCGAGACGGTTTCAGTGCTGAAGGCCGCCGGACTCGTGAGCGGCGAACCGGATCCCGCAGATGGTCGACAAACCGTCCTGTCGCTGACCGCTGCGTGCCGGAAAGCGATCAAGGCCGGCCGCGCGGCACGGGAGGACTGGCTGTTCCGTGCCATTCGCGCGAAGCTGGCCAGCGGAGCAAAAGAAGCTCGCGACGGCTGTCGAACTGCTCAAGCGCGTCCTCGACGGCGGCAATGTTCCTGAGGACTCGGGAGCGGGCAGGTGAGCGGCACGTTCCGTTCGCTGCGCGGCTACAACTATCGGGTGTGGGCGAGTGGGGCGATTGTGTCCAACGTCGGAACGTGGATGCAACGTACTGCGCAGGACTGGCTGGTTCTGACGCAGCTGACACATCACAACGCAACCGCTGTAGGCATCGTCATGTCGCTGCAGTTCGGGCCTCAACTACTCCTGTTGCCGCTAACCGGTTTCGCGGCCGATCATTTCGACCGGCGCAGACTCCTGTTCGCCACGCAGACTGCGATGGGAACATTGGCGCTTGGACTCGGCATGCTCACTGTCACCGGGTCTGTTCAGCTGTGGCACGTGTATGTGTTCGCCTTTCTGCTTGGTTGCGTCACCGCGTTCGACGCACCCGCGCGCCAGACCTTCGTGTCGGAACTGGTTGGCGAGCGTGATCTGTCGAACGCCGTGGCGCTGAATTCCACGTCTTTCAATGCGGCACGGATGATCGGTCCTGCTGTTGCCGGCGTCCTGATCGCCGCGGTGGGAACAGGATGGGTATTTCTGATCAACGCGGCCTCGTTTGCTGCCGTCATTGGCTCGCTCCGGAGCCTTCGCCTCGATGAGCTTCATCTGAAGAGCAGGGCGGCGCCCACCCGCGGAAGTCTGGCCGAAGGTTTTCGCTATGTCTGGAATCGCCCTGACCTGAAAGCCGTCCTGCTCATGCTTTTCCTGATCGGCACATTCGGCCTCAATTTTCCAGTTTTCATTTCGACGATGTCAGTCACGGCCTTTCATGCCGGAGCGGGCCAATACGGGCTGCTGACGTCGATCATGGCGACCGGATCGGTGGCTGGCGCGCTCCTCGCTGCCAGACGGCCGAAACCGCGCATCACGCTATTGCTGACCGCATCCGCAGTTTTCGGATCCGGCTGCGCGCTGGCTGCGATCATGCCCACCTATGGACTGTTTGGCGCCGCGCTTGTGATAGTCGGCGTCGCCGCGCAGACCGTCACGACGTCGACCAACAGCCTCGTGCAACTGTCGACCGAGCCCGCGATGCGCGGCCGTGTGGTCGCGATACTGCTTGCCATCGCGTTGGGCGGCACGCCGCTCGGCGCGCCGGTGGTCGGCTGGGTCGCCGATCACTTCGGGCCGCGCTGGGCGCTTGGCGTAGGTGCTGCGTCGGGTTTTGCCGCAGCGATCGTTGCAATCCGTTATTTGATGAAGTGCGGGTATCTGCGTGTGCACAGGGACGGCGGACGCATTCGCTTCAGTTTCGACAGGCTCCATGCTGGGGATGCTGGAATCGGTCGGCCTGTGGATCAGGCTTGATTGGCGTTGACGTTCGATGGATAGCGCCAGGACGCGGCGACGACATCGCGTCGATTCACTACACCATGATGAATCCGTGCCGCATACCGAGCATCACCGCTTCAGTGCGGTTGGTTGCGCCGAGCTTGCCGAAAATCGAGGAGAGGTGGAATTTCACCGTGTTGTCTGAGATATCGAGTTGCCGTGCGATCTCCTTGTTGCCGAGTCCGTCCGCGAGCATCGCCAGTACTTCGATCTCGCGCAAAGTCAGAATTTCGAGGGGCATTCTGGGCGTCGTCTGCCGCGGCAGTTTCCGTCCGGCCAGGAGCCGCGCGAGGATCTCCGGCGACAGCACGCTAAGGCCTGCGGCCACGGCTTCGATCGATGCGACGATTTCGCCTGGCATCGCGTTGCGCGGCAGGATCGCCGTCGCGTCACCCGGCAAGGCATCAAGGATCCAGTCGCTGTCCGCCTCGTCGATCAACAGGACGAGCGCCGAGGGCGCGTGTCCTGCGTCCAGTCCGTCCTGGGGCACGTCGCTCGCCGCGGGCTCCACGTCGATCACGATCACATCCGGTACTGAACCGGCAAGACGGTCGGCGAGCATTTCCGCGTCCGCTGCGCTGGCCGCGAATCTGAGTGCCGGACTGGACTCGACAAGCGCTTGCAGGCTTGCGCGCACCTGCGGCGAATCCGCAATGACCGCGACCTGAACTGCGCCCATCTGTGCCATCTGTCCATCCGACATTTGACCGGTTCCTGGACTTCACCGGCATGAATCCCGTTGTGGGCGTTCGCCGACGGTGACCGAACACTCGCTGCGTTCACCGCCCCGGATCAACCCGATTTTCAACCGCTGTCCGATCCTTCCGGAACCCAGCGCGGTGTGCACGTCGTCCATGTCGCGGCAAGGCTTGCCGTCCAGTTCGATCAGCACATCGCCGAGGAGCACGCCCGCCGCCTCGGCGGGACCGCCCGGCGCGAGCGAATTGACCAGTAATCCGCGGTTGGAAGACAGGTTCATGTTCTTGATCCACGCGTCCGACAGGTTCACCTGCTGCGTGCCGACGCCAAGATAGCCCCGTGAGACTCTCCCTTTAGCCAGCAATTCGTCGGTGACGCGCTCCACGGTCATCCCGGGAATCACGATGCCGAAGCCACGCGCCAGCGCCGATGTGCAGATGCCCATGACGTGCCCGCGCACATCCGCGAGGGCCGCGCCTGAGAACCCCGGGTGCAGGCCGCCGTCCAGTCGTACGAAGGCATCGAGCTGACCGCCGCGCCAGGTGCGCCACGGACCACCAGCGCTGCCGATCACGCCGAAATCGGCACTGGTGCCGAACGCGTCGCCCCGCGCGACCGCGAGCGCAAGATGACCTGCCTTGAGCGAGCGGGCATCGCCGGACTCGACTGGGTCCAGGTCCACGCCGTCCAGTTTCAGTACGGCGACGTCAGTGCCTGTATCCCGTCCCGCGAGGACTGCGGCGACCACACGACCATCGGCCAGAGTCACCTCGATCCCTTCCTCGCGTCTGAGCGTGTGCGCAGCGGTGACGACGACGTCGTGCCGCCAGATTACCCCACTTGACGGAATGCGACGCCGGCCGTGTACCGCGACGACGCTCTGTCCGACCCGCTCGACGATTGCCGCCAGATTGTCGGACAGATCCAGCAGGGGATTTCCGCTTGACGATGTATTTTCCATCTGAAGCCTCCTGTCGATTGCGGCGCGATCCGCTCGCGCCTGACGCCGCCCATTCCGCACAGATCCCGGGTAAGTAAAGTGGCGACGTGCGGATTCAGAATGACAGAACGACAATGGACGCACACCACCCGAACGGGTAGCTGGCCGGATGCAGCAGGCACATCGGAGGCATCGCTGCAGCCACCGCTGCGGGACGCGCGTGATGTATGCCCATAGTGAAAACGCGGGCGTTGACGAAGTCATAATCTCTGACTAAAGTCAGAGACTATGAAGACACTCGATATTCAGCAGGTTCGAAGCTTCAACCGGGTAGTGGCTGAGGGCATCGGCGCGATCGACGACCGCTTCCTCGGCCGCGGCCGCCCAATGGGCGAATCCCGGCTGCTGTGGGAGATCGGTCCCGATGGCGCTGAAGTTCGAACCCTGCGCGCGCGTCTCGGCCTCGACTCGGGTTATCTCAGTCGCATCCTTGTCTCTCTCGAGCGGCAAGGGCTGGTGGTGGTCGAGGCTCATCCTGATGACCGCAGAGTGCGCAGGGTCTGTCTCACCGAGACCGGGCTCAATGAAAGAGCCGAACTCGACCGAAGATCGGACGCGGTGGCCTCGCGCGTCCTGGAGCCGCTCAGCGACCAGCAGCGTGTGGCACTTCTCACGGCGATGGCCGAAGTAGAGCGGCTGCTACAGCCATCTTTCGTGCGCTTTTCGATCGAGGACCCGACCACTGAAGACGCGCGCTGGTGCTTTGAGCAGTACTTTGCAGAACTTGATAAGCGTTTTGAGTCAGGATTCGACCCGTCGCTAAGTCTTTCAGCTGATTCCTGCGAATTGACGGCGCCCGCTGGTGCCTTGATTGTCGCGAGACTGCGCGACCGGCCGGTAGGTTGCGTCGCACTCAAGCTGCACAAGAGATCTCCGGCCGAGCTAAAAAGGATGTGGGTCAGTCCGGCCGCCCGCGGTCTCGGCGTGGGCCGGCGACTGCTTGATGAAGCGGAGAAACATGTCCGGAAATCAGGAAGCCGGGTCGTCCGTCTGGAGACAAACCGGACGTTATCCGAAGCGATCGGTCTGTATCGACGGTCTGGGTATGTTGAGGTAGATGCATTCAGCACCGAGCCGTACGCTCACCACTGGTTTGAAAAGAAGCTGACCTGACGTGGCCTGTTCGACGCCTGCCCGAGCGCGGTGCCTCGGTCAACGCATATTCCCGGTGTGCCCCAGTGAATAACGCCCAGGCTGCGGCCAGACCGTGAGGCCGTGCGGCTCCATGCCGACCGGAATGGACTTGACCGAACCGGTCGTCGTGTCGATCGCGTAGATCACGTCGTCGAAGCGTCCCGATAGCCACAGCATCTTGCCGTCGGCGCTGACGTTGCCCATGTCAGGACTGCCGCCGCCTGGAATCGGCCAGTTCACGACGACCTTTCGTGTTGCGAAGTCGATCACCGACACGCTGCCCTTGCCATGTTTCGGCCCGTGCACGAGATTGGAGCCGCGATTGGACACATAGAGCCGGGTGCCGTCGCGGCTCGGGTACAGGCCGTGCGTACCGACGCCGGTCTTGATGAAGCCGATCTTCGTGAAGCTGTCGCCGTCGACCACGTAAACGCCGTCGGCCATCATGTCGGCGACATAGAACAGCTTGCCGTCCGGCGAGATGCGGATGTCCTGTGGCATGCCTTTCCTGTCGAGTTCGAGGTAGCCCACGACCTTTCGGCTGACGAGATCGATCTTGGCCAGCTTGCCGCCGAATTCGCAGGTGAAAAGCGCGTACTTGCCGTCGATCGAGAAATCGGCGTGATTGATGCCCTTGCACTGCGGCGCTTCGAGACTCGATTTCAGCGCCATCGTGTGCGCATCGCGAAAGTCCAGTCGCGCGTGCGCTTCGGCCACCACGATCGCCTCTTTTCCGTCCGGCGTGAAGTACATGTTGTAGGGATCGTCAACCATGATCTCCTTGCCGGGTTTGCCGGTCTTCGGATCGATCGGGGTCAGGCTGCCGTCGGGGCGGCCTTCAGCGTTGTTGGCCACCCACAGCGTCTGCAGATCCCATGCAGGGACGACGTGCTGCGGACTGACGCCGACGTGAAACCTGTCGACCACCTTGAGCGTGGCCGGATCGATCACGTAGACGTCGTTCGAACGCAGGTTCGGCACATAGACGCGCGGCAACGCGCTGGCGATCGCGGGGCTCATGTGGCCGGCGCCCGCTTCGCTGTACAGGTTATCGGGGTTCGCCACGGGCGGCATGCCGGCCACCGTGGTGACAGCCAACGCAGCGCCGGAGCCGCAGAAACCGGCCAGCGCAACGGCGGCGGCCGTTGCAACATGCGAAAAGCGGGGAGAACACAATTGCATGGCGAAGTCCGTTATCGAGTGAATGGCGATCGGGGGCGGAAGCGGGCGCGTGTCGAATGCTTCAATGGCTTGCGGTCCCTTTCTTGATGGCATCGATCGTCCGCGACACGATCGCGTCAACGCCCAGTTGACCGAGTTCAACGCTTGAGTGCCGCGGGTCGCCGCCATAGACGCCGTCGGCCGGTCCCGGTTTCGGACCGCTTCGCAGATGCTCGAGCCGCACCATCTGCGGTGCGACCGCCAGCAGCAGCGAGGTATCCGCGAGTCCCGCATGGGTGCCGATCTCGGCATCGCTGACGCCGTGTTGCCGCAGGATCTGCGCGTAGCCGTCCGAGCTGGTGCCGTAGTACTCTGGCGGCACGAATGCGCGGGCGCCCGAGCCGGCCCAGCTTTTGTTGAGTTGGGCTACTGCGTGCCTGACGTCGTTCTGGTAGCCGCCGTGGTCGCCGAGAAAGACGACGTTGGTAAAGCCGTGAACCTTGAAGCTGTTCGCGGCGGATTCCAGCGTTTTCTCGAACGCGTCGTCCGGTACGGTGATCGTGCCGGGAAAGCGCATGTGCGAGGTCGGCGGAGCGTAGCCGCCCTCCGGCACATAGGCGATGACCGGCGCGACGATTGCGTTGCCGAGGCCCTCGGCGATACGCTGCGACAGCACCTTGACGCGCGCGTTGTGCTTGCCGAGTGCGACGTCGGGGCCGCTTTGCTCGGTTCCGCCGATGGGGATGATGATGGTGGTCTTGCCCGCATGGATCTGGTCGCGCAGTTCGGTCCAGGTCAGGTCCTCAAGGAGTACGGTTTTCGGGGTTTGCGCAAAGACGGTCTGCGTGGCGATGAGCAAAATGGCGGAAGCGAAAGCTCGTCTTAATGAAAAGCGCATGAAGGCTCCTCATGGGAAATGCTTATCGTAAACGAACGTTCTCCAGCTGTCGCTGCCTGCTACCGCTCACTGGGTGGGCAGACGCTCAAAGTTGTCAAAGCGGGCAAACGGCGGCTGTACCTCAGTCACCTCGAGCTCGTCGACAAGCGCTGCGGACATACCCTCGCTGAGCCAGGCGCACATGGTCGCCAACTGCTCCGGAGAGCCCTGCAGCATCGCCTCTACCGAACCATCCATCCGGTTGCGAACCCAGCCCGTTACGCCCAGCGCTCTGGCGCGGCGTACGCACGCTTCCCGATAGCCGATACCCTGTACCTCGCCACGCACCTGTACCAGCCGGGTTTCGAGCGGCTCGTCGTTATCGCCGGATTCCATGCGCGTACTCCAGTTTCATGTTGATGCACCCGCGAAGGCGCTTAAATGAAGCGGCTCGGCGGTACCGGGAGCAAAACGAATAGCAGCGCTGTCATTGTTCGGAAAGCGAATGTCCTGTGAGTCGGTGCGGATTGAGCGGACAGAGCGCGTTCGAGGCCGACTCACGACATCCACCTTTCGCGCCACGCAACCTGCCGGCTGGTTGCGGGCAGGTGTGGATTGCGCGTGAGCGAATGGATGGATGGAGAGAGTACGGACTGCGCCGGCGTCTGTTTTACTTCAGGAGCGTCATCTGCACGACCTTCACGATGACCAGCGCAACCGCGAGCAGCAGATAGCCGCGCAGCACGCCCATCCAGACACGCTTGGCCAGCGTGAGGTTCGGGGCCGGCAGTTCGTCCAGCGGCGGCATGCGCCACGTATCGCGCGCGCCTTTCGGATACGTCTGCACGTCGCCGTCTGCCTTTTCACGACGCAGCTTGCGAAGGCCTAACGTTGCGGCATAGCCGACGATGGCCAGCAGTGTCCCGCCAGCGAGCGTTTCCAGAATCGTCTGGCCCGTAATGTCCGGGTACATCACCGACGCGGTGAGGATGATGGACAGCATCACCAGCACCCAGATCACGGCGCCCGTGAAGACGTTGAGCTTCTTCGAGTTGACCCACGGACCGAGGACGGCCTTGTCATTGCACAGCAACAGGAGGAACACCGTAGCGCTGGGAAGCAAAACACCCGCGAGCGTTTGCACCGCTTCGGTCAAGAGACCCAGCGGGCTGCCAGGAATCAGTACCAGCGCAGCAGCGGCAGCAACGATGCCGAAGTAAACGAGATAGAAACCCTTGGCGTCCGACACGGGGCGATGCAGCGAGTGGCGAATCTTGAACACGTCGCCCATCGCGTATGCAGTCGACAGCGACACCGCCGCAGCGCCAATGATGGCGGCGTCAAACAGCGCGACCGCGAAGAGAACGGCCGACGTGCGGCCTGCATACTTTTCCAGGCCTGCGATGATGCCGGCGGCGTCCGTGAACTTGCCGAGCTCGGGCTTGCCGGCGTACAGCGCAGCACAGAACGAAATCATCGCCACTGCGCCAATCAGTACGAACACGATGCCAATCCACAGGTCGGCCTTTTCGTACTTCATGAAGCGCGGCGTGATGCGCTTGTCGACCACGTAGCTTTGCTGGAAGAACAACTGCCACGGCGCAACGGTGGTGCCGACGATGCCAATGACCAGCAGCATCACGTCGCTGAGCTTCGAGTGAGCGGGCCAGTTCGGAATGAAGAAGTCGCGTGTCATCTGGCCAACCGGCGGGTGAATCGACACCAGCACAGGCACGAGCAACAAGCTCAACACGCATAGCCCGACCGCGAAGCGTTCGAAGCGCCTGAAATTGCCCGTACTGACGGCGGCCATGGTCAGCGCAGCGGCAATGCACACCCCGGCAATCTTCGAGACACCGAAGAAGTCGAGCACGAACGTGATGCCGATGAACTCGGTCACGATAGTCAGTGCATTGAGAATGAACAGATCAACAACACTGAACGCGCCCCAGAATTTGCCGAAGCGTTCGAAGATGAGGCGCGCGTGGCCGACACCGGTCACGGCGCCGAGCCGCAGCACCATTTCCTGGTTGACGAAGAGCACCGGCACCAGAAGCAGCATGGTCCACAGCAAGGTGGTCCCGTAGTTCTGCCCCGCCTGGGTGTAGGTGCCGAAGGCGCCGGCGTCGTTGTCGCCGACCATCACGATGAGACCCGGGCCGAGGATGGCCAGCAGCGTACGAAAGCGCGCCCACCAGTTGGTGCGAGGTGCGGTGTCGTGGTGGGCGATCGTGCCGAGCGCGCCCCTGATGTCGCCGACGTGCGCCGCGTCGAGCACGGCGCTTCGCGTTGATGAGACTTGCGTTGGAGTAGACATTTTGCTTTCTTCTCTGAGTCTGGATTTGAAGTGAAATGCGCGCCTCCGGCATACGTAAGGGCGTGTGTCGTGCAACGACGGCGTCGCTTGCGTATGGCGGAAAAGAACGTGTGAAATCAAGAAACGGGAGTCTTGAGACGCAGCCAGAACGCGGCGAGTCTGTGCGGTTTGGGAGCGTGCGGGGCAAGCATGGCGTCGTAGTGGACGCGTGATTCCTGGACGTGCGGCAGGTGCGACAGAAGGAGGCCGAAAGTCATGATATTTCTCCGGGCGTCTGGCTTAACGCGGTTTGAGAAAAGCCAGAAGACGCGAAGGCCGGGCGCACGATGCGCGCAGCGACGAACGTCTACTCGCTTTCCTCAGGCAAAGGCAAAGGTGAGCGGTATATGGGGTAACTGTCACTGTCCGGCATGGCGGTTCTCCTTATCGGCGTCAGGTACGCACGCCTGCTACACGCATCTGCTACGCGTGTGCTGATCCACGCGCCCGCCCGCGCTGATGGTTTGAAAGGGCGCGAACGAACGCAGCCGCGAGTTGACGCTCGCGACGCGTTGCCAAACGGACGCGCGTTATCGCTGCGGCCGAATGGCGCTAATCAAGGTGCACGGAGAGAGTGACTACGGCGCGCACCGTCTGCCTGCTGGCAAGACGGCGGCTGGGAAAAGGGAGCGCGGACGTCCTGCGGGTCAGGCAGCGAAAATATTCGAAGGTCGACTACTGCAGGTGTCCAAGGCATCAGCCCCGTTTGTGAAGATTGTTAAATTTTAGGCGTCGCCCGAATCCGAAGTCAATATGCTTCGTTAAGCAGAGAAAATATTAATTTTCGGGCGCCGCCAGATCTTTCAGAACGGCAGTCAAGAAAGGGGGATGAAAGCGCGGGGCGGCTGCGAATGACCCTGTGTTACGGCTGAGCGGGTGGCTTTCCTGAGCGAGGACCGGATTCACAGTACCGCCACACTTCGCGTGTCACATCCTTCCAGTGCGCGTTCCGGTCTGCGGCATTCCCAATCTGAACAATCCATCGCAACGCGTCGGCAACGAAGCTGTGGTTGGCGTGAGGACCACCATCACGTTCTGATGCCGATGTATCGACTCGCCCGAATACGGGCGAGTCGAGCCGTACGCTACGACATCGACACCCCGAGCAGCGCGCCGACACCATATGTGAAGGCGGCGGCGACACAGCCAATAATGACCTGGCGGGCCGATGAAAACCAGGCGGTCCGCCCGTTGAACAGCGATGTGACCACGCCGATAATCGCCAATCCAAGGATACTGAGCGCGGCGCTCGTCGCAATGCCAATGAGGCCATGCGACCAGAAAAATGGCATCGCTGGAAATATGGCGCCCAAGGCGAAGAGGCCGAAAGACGTGCCGGCCGCACTCCATGGATTGCCTCCGAGCTCGTCCGGGTCGATGCCAAGTTCTTCCCGTGTGAGCGTATCGAGCGCCTTGTCATGGTTGCGCATTATTTGCTCGGCCACCCGATGTGCCTCGTCCTTATCGAGACCTTTTGCCTGATAGATGAGCGCCAGCTCGCGCTGTTCAGCCTCGGGCGTGTGCTCGAGCTCCTCAGCTTCACGCGCGATCTGAGTCGAAGCGAGTTCCCTCGCATTCGTCACCGAAAGCCATTCGCCTAACGCCATGGAGCAGGCGCCTGCGATGAGGCCGGCGAGTCCTGTGAGAAGAATGACCTTGCTGGATGACCCGGCGCCGGCCACGCCCATGATGAGACAGAAGTTCGACACAAGGCCATCATTGGCGCCGAGCACCGCGGCCCGCAAATCGTTGCCCGACGCCCCGCGATGCCATGACTCCGCCCGGACGATTTCCGCGCCGGTCACGCCCCCGGTGTGGCCTCTTTGCGCTGCTGCCGCCACGACTGCCGCATGACTGTGTTCGTCTGCAGAGAGGCCGAGTGAATCCGGCTGGTTTGCGTATTTGTCGCGGTCCGCAAACTCGGCGGCAGCCAGCACTGGAAGTACAAAGCCTGGACCAAACCGGCGTATAAGCGTGCGCAATGTCTTCGTTTTGAATGACGGTCTGGCAACTGGAGCGTGGATGCCCCGCTCCGCGAGCCTGGCGCGCCATAACTCCGCATGCTCCCGTTCAGCCTGAGCTAACTGCAGGAATACGTCCCGGCGGGATGAGTTCGATTCCGCTGCCGCGAGTTCTTCATAGAGCGCAGCACCGTCCATCTCGTCCCGCAGGTTGGCACGGAACCGTTTGACGTCTTTCTTGTGGGGTTGTGTCATGAGCACAGTGGTCCTGAAAGTCATCGCGCGAGTGTAGGTGGTTTCCCGTGACAACAAGATAAAGGCCACACGCTTCGCTTTAATTGCGAATAACAAGGGCTCTCATTCTCGCTTAAGCCGCGCGCGTTCCGGAGCGAATGAAGGCCCGGAAGGCTGTGAGCGATTGCTGCTGTGTCCGTCGCAACTGTGCTCATCTTCGCGCGGTCGCTCGTCCACCTCGATTTGCTGTCTGATGCGATGCACCTTGCTCAGCGGTTTCTGCCTTCCGCGAATTGTGAGCGTCGTTAGCCAGTCTCGTCTCCTGCCGGAGAGAACTAGCCGATCCAGCGGTATCGTAGCCAATGATCGACGGACAAGGTTCCGGCACCGCGGCATAGGAGCACCAGCAGCATGGCAGCCCACTGAACGTGCGTGGGCCATGCCAGGGGATAGACAAATATTTCGATGACGGCTGTCATTCCCAGAAGGACGAACGCAACAGGCCGGGTTGCCAGGCCTAAAATCAGCAGCACGGGTGTGGTTAGCTCGATCGACACGGCCACGTAGGCGGCGAGTTCCGGCGGCAGGAGCGGCAATCTGTATTCATCGCGGAACAGGGCAAGAGCGGTCTCCCAGTTCGCCAGTTTGGTCATCGCGGAGTTCCAGAAGACGGTCGCAACCGCAATCCGTAACGGGATCGCGAGGAGCGCGTAGGGTACACGCTCGAGCCATCGGGCAAGACGCGTGATGCGACTACGATTGACCGGGGACGGGCCGATCGGTTGGGGAGAGCGTGTCATGGAGAAGTTCTCCGGAACGCGCGTGCGGATGTCCCTGAACCCACGCTGGCGTCCACAAGGCATCCGCGCGCCAGATGCAGGGCAAGCACGGCGTGCGCGTCGTCGCAGGATGCCTCTTCCAGCGCTGCGGGCAACGATTTCCCCAAAAACAGCGCTGCTGTAAAGCGCCATTCGCACTCGCCCAGACGCACCACATCGATGCCGCTCTGCGTTCGATGAACGAGCAGCCAGACGGGCCCATCCGCGAGATTGACTGCTTCCATGGTCCGGTCATCGCGCTCCAGTACTGCGCGCCAGATGACGTCAACCGGGAATTCACATCGCAGCAGCCGCACCGCCGGGTGAGACTGGAAGCGCAATTCCGCCGGCCCGGCTTCGCCCAGTGCCGTCAGGCGCGCGATATCGAGCGGAGCGGCGTCTGGCGCGTGGAGGACGAGGTTGACGTGCCATTCCAGGCGTGCCACGTCGGCGAGATAAGGCACCGATGCCGCTTGTGGCAGCCGGTCCAGAAAGTCCGGAAATTCCGCGCCGTACTCATCCAGCCACGCACTGCGCGGTGGAGCCTGTGCAACGAATAGCCGCGCAGCGCCGTCGAAAAACACCGGCCCGACCAGATGCTGCACGGCCGGGAAGGCCAGGCGAAGGGCCGAGGAAAGCACGCTCGCGCAGGTGTTCCGGTAAATGCCTAGCCGTGTGGCAGCGTCCAGCCCGTCGGCGATCACCCAGGTCGACGCGTCACCGTCCGCGCAGTCGAGCAGGCTTCGCTGCATCGCGCGCTGCAGTTCAGGCAGCGTTGGCACGCGGAGATTCAAGACGTTGCTCCTCAAGCGCGGCCTCGGCCATCGCTGCTTCTTCCATCAGGGTTTCGACCGGCGGCACATCGGTGTCCCATTCGATCAGGGTCGGAACTGGCCCGAAGCGCCTGAGCGCCTCACGATAGAGCGCCCAGACGTCCGGTGCGACGCGCGAGCCGTGATCGTCGATGCGCAGCATGCGGCCGTTGTCGAGTTGTCGGACGCTGTGTCCGGCGAGATGAATCTCGCCAATCGCGGCCGGAGGTAGCGCAGCGAGGTAGATCATCGCATCCCAGCCGTGATTGCAGGCACTGACGTAGATGTTGTTGACGTCGCACAGGATGCCGCAACCGGTGCGTTGCGCGACCTGGGTCAGGAATTCCCATTCCGGAATCGTCGAATGCCTGAAACGCAGATAGGTCGACGGATTCTCCACGAGGATGCGCCGCCGGAGACAGGCCTGCATTTCATCGACATGCCGGCAGACAACGCTTAACGCCTCTTCGGTCAGCGGCAGCGGCAGCAGATCGGCCAGATACGTACCGCCGGCGATGCTCCACGACAGATGTTCGGAAACGAGACCGGGTTCGACCCGCTCGACCACGCTGCGCACCCGGGCCAGATGCGCGGCATCGAGCCCTTCGGCGCTGCCCAGCGACAGCCCGACGCCGTGCAGCGAAACCGGATAGTCGCGGCGAATTGTGTCCAGGTATTGGGGTGCGCTGCCGCCGCCCATGTAGTTCTCGGTATGCACCTCGAACCAGGCAACCGCGGGTCGCGTGTCGAGCACCGGCTGGTGATGGCGAAAGCGCAGCCCGATCCCGGCCTTCGCCGGAATCGCGCTGGATACTTGCTGCGCATGGACCGCGGGAACGCTCATCAGTGGGTACCGGCTCAGCTCGCCTGCAGCTTGCCGCCCTGAATCTTCAGGCAGTCACCCGCCGGCAGCAGCACGAACGACTTCGTATCGCGTGCCTGGGTGGCCTGGCCGGCACACGAGTGGGCACCCTCGGCGCAGTCGTTCTTCGCGACCGCATTGACGCCGTAGCATTTTTCGAGCTTGTTCTTCTGCATCCGCATCATGTTGTCCTGGACGACCTGCGGCATCTTGCTCATGTCCTTCATCTCCTGCGCCTGTCCCGGCAACGCCTGCATCGCAAGCGCGAGACCGATCGCAGCGGACAGGGTCGAAGCGGCCAGTAGCGGCTTACCCAGTTGCTTGCTCATTTTGCATCCTCCTGAGGTGGGGTCGCAGAATCGCAACCTGCAGGAAGATTCGTCGGGCAACGGACAAAGGTTACGCCGTCCGCAAAATTTATATTCACGCAGGCGCCCGGCCAAACGTGCAAAATTGGGTCATGGTCTCCAGAACGAACCGCCCGGGCCCACCGCTGAGTATCGTACGGAATGCTCAGGATGCGGCCCCGCCTGATCACCCGCCCGAAACGTCGGAGACGCGCCCCGACGGCACGCTCGACTGGTCGATCCTGATGGCTCACGCGCAGGCGGGCGACCGGGATGCGTACCGGCGCCTGCTTGAAGCCATCACGCCGTATTTGCGGGCGCTCGCGGCCCCGCATTTCGGTAACCGGAGCGACGTCGAAGATACGGTTCAGGACATTCTTCTGACCATCCACACGGTGCGTCAGACATACGATCCGGCCCTTCCGTTTGGCCCCTGGCTGTTCACCATCGCCAACCGGCGCATCGTCGACGGGCTGCGGCGACAGGGGCGTCTCGGCGCGCACGAAGCACCGTTCGATCCGGAACATGAAACCTTTCAGACTGCTGAAGCGAATCTACAGGAAGAGGCGGTGGATGCCCGTATGCTACGTGAGGCTGTTGAGCACTTGCCGGCCGGACAACGGGACGCAATACGCATGCTGAAACTCGAAGAGATGTCGTTAAAGGAAGCCGCTGCCGCGAGCGGCATGTCCGTGGCTGCGCTCAAAGTGGCAACGCATCGGGCTTTGAAGAATCTGCGCAGGTTGATCGAAAAGCGGGGTGGCCGGTCATGACCTCAACCTCTGATCTGATCGATTCGCTGGTCGCAGACGCAAAGCCGGTGCGACGCCTGCGTCCGCCTGTGACGAGGGCCCTGTGCTGGCTGTCGTTTGCGGCGCTGGTGCTGACGCTGGTCGCGCTCGTGCATGGTGTACGGCCCGATCTCATGCTCAAGCTGCGTCAACCCACCTTTGTCGTTGGCGTGGCAGCAGCCCTGATCACCGGTGTGCTCGCCTCGATCGCATCATTCATTGCGAGCGTGCCGGGCCGATCGCGGCGGTGGCTCTGGCTGCCTGCACCCGCCGTGGCGGTGTGGATGTCCACGATTGGCTATGGATGTCTGACGAACTGGGTGAGTATCGGGCCGGACGGGATGTCGCTGGGCGAAACCGCGCGCTGCTTCGCGACGCTCGCGATCACGGGTATTCCGCTTTCGCTGGTGATGCTCATCATGCTGCGGTACGTCGCGCGCCTGGCGCCAACACCTGTCGTGATGACGGGAAGTCTTGCTGTTGCCGCGATGACCTCGGTCGCACTGTTGCTGTTCCATCCGCTCGATGCGACGGCGATGATCGTGATGTGGAATATCGGCGTCGCGGCGCTACTCGTCGCCCTCAGCGGCCTGTATGGACGCCGGCTGTTCGGCTGGATCGCGCCGCAGGCATGAGTCGGTCTGACAGCGACTGTGGGTAGTGCGCCCGTGGCCGGGGCCCGGAACCCTGAACGTCAGAGCCCCATTTTCTTTGTGCGTCGCGTGGGCTGTTAAAGCAACTAGAGAATTTTGATGACGTCGCCGGGCACCTGCACACAGGTGCCGGCGCGAGGGGCGTTGGACGGTCGATTTTGATGGACGAAAATGTGCGACATCGAAAGCGGCGCATGACGTTCCGCGCGCCACCTGACGCAGCGATGGCGCGCGGCAAGTCGGGTCTCTTATTGCGCTACCTCCGTTAGTCCAGGCGGCACGTACGCCTGGTCGAGCAGGGACTTGCCGGGAATGTAAGTGCGCAACAGCAGATAGAAATAGTTGCCCTTGCCGGATGGCAGCCAGTTTCCTTCCTTATCCGCACCCGGGGAATCGGGTTGAATATAGATGGTGAGGCCGCCGTCGGCGTCCTTCTTCAGGCTTGGAGAGCGATCGCCCAGTGAATAGCGATCGATCGGGTTATCGATGAAATTCCGGTCATACGCATACAGGGTCATCGACCAGAAGGCTTTCGTATCAGGAAGCTGGTCTGCCGCAAAGTGCATCACGTAGCGCCTGTCGCCATCCAGCATCCTGCCTTGCGTATCGGTACGGGCGCTCAGGTAAATCGATTCCGCAGGGTCGTTCGCAACCAGGCCGATCAGGCTTTGCAGACCGCCGCGCACCAGAAAATCGTCGGCAGGCGTCGTGCGGCCGAAGGTAGTCGGCGAGTAACGCCATCCGCCCGGAAGCGTCTTCATATGGTAGGCGGTGGAGGCAGTCGCATTCAGTATGCGCCAGCCTTCCCTGGCGGCACGAATCAGGCCGCGTCTGGTCGGCTCATCCATCTTGTCGACATCCATGCCTGGGCCGATTCCGATAGTCGCGAAGACTTTCAGCAGCGTCGCATCGCGTTCAGCCGGCGGATTTTCCGTCATCGCGCGGTTCATGGTCTTCCAGTGCGCAAGCGGGTCGGTTGCCGGATCGACGGGTGCCCACACGTCGCGACGTTCCGGCACGCGGGCATTCGTCTTGCCCCACAGCGACAGCGGTGTCAGCTGGTACTGATGCATGAGCGCTTTCGCAGCCGGGATGTCCTCTGTCCCATTGACCAGCGTGCGGCCCCATAGTAGTGCCCAGGGCGTCGGCGATGGCGGCAGCGCTGTCACGCCTTTGGGCAATACGCCCTTCCAGTCTGGTCCGACGATCGCGTAGTTGCCCGCCTTATTGCCGGTGCTGCGCTGGCCGACGTAGGCAAAATTGTCGGAATCCATGCCGGTCAACTGGATCGTGTAATAGCGCTCGCCGGTGTCAGGCACGTGGAGGATGAGCGGTTCCTTGCTCAGGTCGACCCATGCAAGCGAATACAGCGTATCGTTGTTCGGCGTTCCACCGTCGCGCCATCTGGCCGTTACCAACCGCGGCGCGTGCCAGAAATGGTCGACTGGCATATAGGCGGTGTCATCGTTGATGTTTTGCGTGATCCATTGGTAACGTATCGTCGCCCCGTGCACCCAGGGGTAACCGAAGACATACGCTTGTATGCCAATTGCGTATGCATACTCCTCACGCCAATCGACGCCTTTGCCGGGGACGTAGTTCATGCCCGGTTCCGGCGCTGGCGCCAGGGCGTGGGCGGGGCTGAGCGAACCGAGGAGCGACACGCCCAAAGCAAGGGCAGCCAGAGGCGCGCGTAGAGATCGCATGTTGAGTCAACCTGTCTTTTGAAGAAGAAAAATCTGAAGGCGCGAATAGACGCGATCCGGTTCGATAGTGACGGCTACCGCGTTGCCGGGCCTCACGCGCGGACATCGCAACGGTAGTCAGGGCAGGGGGGGTAGTTTCGTCAGCAGACCGGATTACATCGTCTTTCGCGTGGGAATCCGGAAAGTCATCTTCCAGAATGTTCCGGCGGTCCCAAGTTGTGGGACCGGCCGTTCGCCACAGCGGCAGTCAGAAGCGATGCGTCATCCCCACCGTCGCCATCACCTGGTTCGTGCCACCCTCGGTCACGGTAACGCCCGGCCAGCTGACCGTCGCGGCGCCGT
>NZ_JBNDML010000012.1:0-231918 GCF_050436565.1 Paraburkholderia sp. GAS42
CTGTATAACGGGGAGATCATTGCCTGGCAGAGTTCCATTCGACCAACCTTCGATCTGGTCGGGAACATGCTCAAGAAGGCGTTCACCCGTCTCGGGCGGGGCGAACGCCCCTTGCTGCATTCCGATCAAGGATGGCAGTACCAGATGGCTGCCTGGCGCAGGCTACTGGACCAGCGGGCGATTCGCCAGAGCATGTCGCGCAAGGGGAACTGCCTGGACAATGCGGCGATGGAAAGCTTCTTCGGTACACTCAAGGCAGAGTTCTTCTACCTGAACGAGTTCGACAGCGTAGAACAGCTACAGGTCGGACTTCGGCAGTACATCCATTACTACAACCACGAACGCATACGGCTGAAGTTAAAAGGGCTGAGTCCTGTGCAATACAGAACCCAGCCCTTGGGCATCTAGCCTCTTTGAACCGTCCAACTTCCGGGGTTCAGTTCATGCGACGCCGTTTTTATTCCCGCGGAAGGACCCAACCGGAACGTTACCGCCCGCCCGGCTTGCGCGCGGCGTCAGCCGGCGTTTCCTTGCGCATCATCTTCCACAGTGCGCCCAGCACGACCGGCACGATCGCCGCACCGATCCCGACCAGCACGATCACGTTCAGATACTGGCGAATGAACGGAATGTTGCCGAAGAAGTAGCCGAGCAGCACGAGCAGCAACACCCACAAGAGCGCGCCGGCGAAATTGAAGATCTGGAAGCGCCGCACGCTCATTTCCGATGCGCCTGCAACGAACGGTGCGAATGTCCGCACGACCGGGATGAAACGCGCGAGAACGATGGTTTTGCCGCCGTGCTTCTCGTAGAAGTTATGCGTCTTTTCAAGCGCTGCGCGATCGAGAAAACGGTCGAGACCTCGTATATGCGTATTGAATACCCTGGGCCCGATCGCACGGCCGATCATGTAGTTGACGGTATTGCCCGACACGGCGGCGACGAGCAGCAAACCGATCAGCAACGGCAGACTCATTTCGCCCGTCGCGCAGAACGCGCCGCCGATAAACAGCAGCGAATCGCCCGGCAGAAACGGCAGCACCACGAGCCCGGTCTCGCAGAAAACAATCATGAACAGCACGACATACACCCATGTGCCGTACTGGTGAATGAACTCACCAAGAAACTTGTCGATGTGCAAGACAAGATTGAAGAACTGCAGCAGCGTGTCCAAAAGCGTCCCTTATGATCGGATTGCGAGGCCGGACGGTCCGATGGCCTCGTGCGCCGGGCGGCAAAGATGCGCCCGAAGCGGTGAAATTGACCGCGCCATGATACCGAAAGTGCCCGCCGGGCTAAATTAATTGAGTGCGCGCGACCACACTCGGGCGGTGAAACAGGCGGCCGGCGCCAAGTCGCTATAATTTCGGCATGTCCGAATTCTCCGAGAACCCCGTCGAAGCCGCGGCGCCTGCTGCGGCCTCCACGGCTGCGCCTGCGTCTCCTGACGCCTTCGCCCCGCGCCCGTTGCGCGCGATCCAGCCACTGCCCGACCAGCTGATCAGCCAGATTGCCGCCGGCGAAGTGGTCGAGCGGCCGGCTTCCGTGGTGAAGGAACTGCTGGAGAACGCGCTCGACGCCGGTGCGACAACATTGCGCATCGTGCTCGACGAAGGCGGCGTCAAACGGATTTCGATCACCGACGACGGCTGCGGCATCCCCGAAAACGAACTGCCGCTCGCGCTGCTGCGCCACGCGACGAGCAAGATCCGCTCGCTCGCCGAACTCGAAGCGGTCGCGACGCTCGGGTTTCGCGGCGAAGCGCTGGCGTCGATCGCATCGGTGGCGGAGATGCACATCACGAGCCGCACAGAAAGCGCGCCGCATGCGGTGCGCATCGACGCGCAGACCGGCGCACTGACGCCTGCGGCCGGTACGCGGGGCACGACGATCGAAGTCCGCGAGCTGTATTTCAACACACCCGCGCGACGCAAATTCCTGAAGAGCGAACAGACCGAACTCGGCCACTGCCTGGAGATGATCCGGCGCTCGGCGCTGGCGCGGCCGGACGTCGCGATCTCGGTGCTGCATAACGGCCGCGCCGTCGAGCACTGGAACGCGACCGATCCGGCGACGCGCGTCTCGAAGATCCTCGGCGAAACGTTCGCGACGGCGCATCTGCCGCTGGACGAATCGGCTGGGCCGCTTGCCGTTTATGGCTGCGCTGGTCTGCCGACCGCGAGCCGCGGCCGCGCGGATCAGCAGTATTTTTTCGTCAACGGCCGTTTCGTGCGCGACAAACTGCTGACGCACGCTGTGCGCGCCGCGTATGAAGACGTGCTGCACGGTGACCGTTATCCGTCGTACGTGCTGTTTCTGGATCTGCCGCCCGAAGCCGTCGACGTCAATGTGCATCCGTCGAAGATCGAAGTGCGGTTCCGCGATTCGCGATCGATTCACCAGTTTGTGTTTCACGCCGTGCAGCGTTCGCTGGCGCGACACGCAGGCGCTTCGCCGGAGACGACCGCAGGCGGCCATGCCGCGCACATCGCACCGATGCCGATGCCAACGCCGAATCCGGCTTCGTTCGGCTCGACGCCGCCGGGTGGCGGCTTCTCAGGCGACGCCGGCAACATGTGGCTGCGTCAGGCACAGATGACGCAGGGCACGTTGCCGGTTGCACAACCGCTCGCGCTGTATGACGCGCTCTTCGGACGCAAGGACACAGGCGCCGGCACCGCATCGGGAACGACGGCGCTCGAAGCACGCGACGTCGACGGCAATGGCATGTCAGCCTTCGCGGGAGCGCCTTCCACGTTTCCTTCGGGCTTCGCGCCCACTGGATCACAGGCGTTCGCACCGGCCTTCGACGGCAACGACGAGCAGCCACTCGGCTTCGCTTTAGGCCAGATCCACGGCATCTACGTGCTGGCGCAGAACGCGCACGGCCTTGTGATCGTCGATATGCACGCCGCGCACGAGCGCATCCTGTATGAGCAGTTCAAGAACGCGTTGTCCGACCGGACGATTGCGGTGCAGCCACTGCTCATTCCACTCTCGATGCTGGCCGATCCCGTCGAAATCGGCACGGTCGAGGAAGAGCGCGCGACGCTCGACGCGCTCGGCTTCGATCTCGCTGTGCTGTCGCCGAACACGCTCGCAATCCGCGCCGTGCCCGCGTTGCTGAAAGATGCCGATCTGCAGGCGCTGGCGCGTGCGGTGCTCGCCGATCTGCACGCATTTGGCGGCTCGCGCGTGCTGACCGAGCGTCAGCACGAACTGCTCGGCACGCTAGCGTGCCATCACGCGGTGCGCGCGAACCGGCGTCTCACACTCGATGAAATGAATGCGCTGCTGCGCCAGATGGAAGCAACCGAACGCGCGGATCAGTGCAATCACGGCCGTCCGACGTGGTATCAGCTGACGCTGTCCGACCTCGATCGTCTCTTCATGCGCGGTCAATGAGCGTGCAGTTCCTCACTTGCCTGCCCGCGCAATGCGCACGCTCATGACGTCACAGGAAGCCACGCCGGTCGCCTGCCTGCTCGGCCCGACGGCGTCCGGCAAGACGGCCGCTGCGCTGGCTTTTGCCGCGCGGCACCCGGTCGAGATCATCAGCGTCGACTCGGCGCTCGTCTATCGCGAGATGGATATCGGCACGGCCAAACCCACCGCTGAAGAGCGCGCGCTGGCGCCGCATCATCTGATCGACATCGTCGACCCTGCCGACGCCTATTCGGCCGCGGATTTTCGTGCGGACACGTTGCGGCTCGTCGGCGAAATCGTCGCGCGTGGACGGGTGCCATTGCTGGTCGGCGGCACGATGCTGTACTACAAGGCACTGACGCAAGGCCTGAACGATCTGCCCGCCGCCGATCCAGACGTGCGCGCGACGCTCGACGCCGATGCCGCCCGCGACGGCTGGCCCGCGCTCCACGCGCGGCTCGCGACGGTCGATCCGGTGACAGCGGCGCGGCTCGCACCGAATGACTCGCAGCGCATTCAGCGCGCGCTCGAAGTGTTCCTGCTGTCGGGTCAGCCGATGTCGACGCTGCTGGAAGCGCCAGCGCGCATCGACGAAGCCGCACGGCCATGGCGATTCACACCGATTGCGCTGGAGCCTTCGGATCGAAGCGTGCTACATGCGCGCATCGAGAAGCGCTTCGATGCGATGCTTGCGGCGGGTTTAGTCGATGAAGTGCGGCGTCTGCGTGCCCGTGACGACCTGCATCCGGGATTGCCGTCGATGCGATGCGTCGGCTACCGGCAGGTCTGGGCGTATCTCGATGGCCTGACCGACTACGACACCATGCGCGACAAGGGCGTGTTCGCGACGCGCCAGTTGTGCAAACGCCAGTTGACCTGGTTACGCGCGATGCCAGAGCGAACGGTGATCGACTGCTGCGCACCCGACGCCACCCACCAGGCGCTTCGCGCCATCGAAAGCGTGCTCGTTCATGCGGCCTCGCAATAACGCGCATCGCGCCCAATAAAAAAGCCGCCTGATGCAAATCAGACGGCTTCCTTTACAGCGCGCAAATCAGGATCAGGGCACTCAGACCACGACGGTCTGCGCCTCGCCTTCCTTGCTCTGACGCACGGTGCCGATCTTCCATACCTGCTCACCTGCTGCCGACAACAGGCCGATCGCCTGTTCGGCATCGTCAGCCGAAACGATCACGGCCATCCCGATCCCGCAGTTGAATACGCGATGCATTTCCGCATCGGCCACACCGCCGTGCTTCTGCAGCCAGCCAAACAGCGGCGGCAGCGGCCACGCGCGATGATCCAGCTCGGCCGTGAGGCCTTCGCGCAGCACGCGCGGGATGTTCTCGAC
Source organism: Paraburkholderia sp. GAS42 (assembly GCF_050436565.1). Taxonomy (NCBI): domain Bacteria; kingdom Pseudomonadati; phylum Pseudomonadota; class Betaproteobacteria; order Burkholderiales; family Burkholderiaceae; genus Paraburkholderia; species Paraburkholderia sp. GAS42. The sequence continues at coordinate 4,778 of NZ_JBNDML010000012.1, forward strand.
CAGCCCACCGCCGGTGATGTGCGCCATGCCCTTAACGGCCATGGTCTGCATCAGCGAGAGCAGCGGCTTTACGTAGATGTGCGTCGGCGCCATCAGCGCGTCGGCGAGCGAACGGCCGTCGAAATCGGCGTTCAGATCCGGGTTCGCGCGCTCGATGATCTTGCGCACCAGCGAGAAGCCGTTCGAATGGATGCCGCTCGATGCCAGACCCAGCACTACGTCGCCCGGGGCGATCGTGCTGCCGTCGATGATCTTGCTCTTTTCGACCGCACCGACCGCGAAACCGGCCAGGTCGTACTCGCCGTCCGGATACATGCCGGGCATTTCCGCCGTTTCACCGCCGATCAAGGCGCAGCCCGCCAGCTCGCAACCCTGGGCAATGCCCTTCACGACCGTCGAAGCGGTACCGACGTCCAGCTTGCCGCACGCGAAGTAATCGAGGAAGAACAGCGGCTCGGCGCCCTGCACCAGGATGTCGTTGACGCTCATCGCGACCAGATCCTGGCCGACGGTGTCATGTTTGTTCAGCTGAAAGGCCAGCTTGAGCTTCGTGCCGACGCCGTCCGTGCCCGAAACGAGCACCGGCTCCTTATACTTTTTCGGCACTTCGAACAGCGCACCGAAACCACCGATGCCGCCCAGCACGCCGTCGCGCAAGGTCTTTTTGGCAAAGGGCTTGATCGCGTCGACAAGGGCGTCGCCCGCGTCGATGTCCACGCCGGCGTCGCGATACGACAGGCCTTGGGCGTCAGGGGCGGATTTCGGTTGATTCATGGGGAAGAGCGAGAAGGTCGGTAAAATGCGATTTTACCCGATGCCGGCCGTCTGGCTGGAATTCATCCGTTCGGACGATCCCTGGAAATCCCACCTTGCAGCAAAATTCACCGATTCTCACGCCGTATCAGCGTCAGGCCTTTATCTGGGTCGCCATTGCGCTCGGACTGGGCATCCTGCTGTGGCTGTTGAGTCCGGTCCTCACGCCGTTCCTCCTCGGCGCGATCCTTGCATACATCCTGCAGCCGGGCGTCGCGTGGCTTGTACGCCGGCGCGTGCCGCGCAGCCTCGCCGCGCTGCTGATGATCCTGATCTTCGTGCTGCTGATGACGGCGCTCGTGCTGCTCGTGCTGATTGTCGTGCAGAAGGAAGGGCCGCAGCTGAAGCAGCAGGTGCCGCGCTTTTTCTCTCACGCGCATGACTGGCTGCAACCGAAAGTCGCGCTCCTCGGCATCACCGATACGCTCGATTTCGCGAGCGTCCGCGACCTGGTGATGGGCCAGCTCGAAGGCAGCGCGCAGACGGTCGCGGTTTACGCCTGGACATCGATCCGCACGAGCAGCAACGTGATGTTCACGGTGATCGGCAACGTCGTGATGGTGCCGCTCGTGCTGTTCTATCTGCTGTACGACTGGAACGCGATGCTCGCGCGCGTGCAGATCGTTATCCCGCGCCGCTGGTACGACAAGACGATGCAGCTCGCCACCGACATGGACCGCATGCTCTCGCAGTACCTGCGCGGCCAGTTGCTCGTGATGGGCGTGCTGGCCGTGTACTATGCGGTCGCACTGTTCATCGCAGGATTCGAGATCGCGCTGCCGGTCGGCATCTTCACCGGTCTCGCGGTATTTATCCCGTATATCGGCTTTGCGACCGGCCTGATTCTCGCGCTCGTCGCCGCTACGCTGCAGTTCGGCGACTGGTACGGCTTCGGCGCGGTGGCCGTCGCGTACGGCTTCGGGCAGATTCTCGAAAGCTTTTTTCTGACGCCGCGGCTCGTCGGCGAGCGCATCGGCATGCACCCGCTCGCAGTGATCTTCGCACTGCTCGCGTTCGGCCAGCTGTTTGGATTTTTCGGCGTGCTGCTTGCACTGCCTGTCAGTGCGATGCTGTCGGTCGCGCTGCGCGAAATGCGCGCCGGCTATCTGGCCAGCGCGCTTTACAAGTAACTGACTCCGGCTTTTATTGTGCTTCGTCAACTGACGCTCGATCTCGGTACCCCACCGCCATCGACATTCGACAATTTCTTCGCCGGCACCAACGCCGAGCTGGTCACGCGTCTGCGTGAGCTTGAGGGCGCGCTCGCCATCGGCCCGGTCGCCGACCGCACGTTCTATATGTGGGGCGAAACCGGCAGCGGGCGTAGCCATCTGCTGAAAGCGCTCGTCGAGAACGCGCAGCCGGGACACGCGCGCTTCGCGAGCCCGCAGAGCGGCCTCGCCGCGTTCGCGTTCGACCCGAAGGTCGCGCTCTACGCAATCGACGACTGCGACGGCCTGTCCGGCGCGCAGCAGATCGCGCTCTTCAATCTCTTCAACGAAGTGCGCGCGCACCCGACGAGCGCGCTGGTCGCGACCGGCAACGCCGCGCCGATGGGCCTCACGGTGCGCGAGGACCTGCGCACGCGGCTCGGCTGGGGGCTGGTATTCCACCTTGCGCCACTGCCCGACGAAGGCAAGGCGGCCGTGCTGAAGCACGCCGCGCGCGAACGCGGCATCGCGCTGGCCGACGACGTCCCCGCCTACCTGCTCACGCACTTTCGTCGCGACATGCCGAGCCTGATGGCGCTGCTCGACGCGCTCGACCGCTTCTCGCTGGAACAGAAACGCGCGGTGACGTTGCCGCTGCTGCGCACGATGCTCGCGTCGCCCGATGGCGGCGCGGACCCTCGAACGGCTACGTCGTCACCCGCTTCAAGTAAAATGGGCCCCCATGACTAACCTCGCACTCTTCGACCTCGATCACACGCTCATTCCCACGGACAGCGACCACGAATGGGGGCGCTTCATGGTGAAGCACGGCATGGTCGATGCCGAAAACTTCGCGCGTGAGAATGACCGCTTTTTTGCCGACTACAAGGCCGGCCGGCTCGACATTCACGCGTATCTGATCGCGATGCTGACGCCGCTGGCAAAGTACTCGCGCGCGCAACTCGCCGAATTCCACCAGAAGTACATGCACGAAGTGATCAAGCCCGCGATCGTGCCGGCCGCGCTCGAACTCGTGCGCGTGCACCGCGACGCCGGCGACCTCTGCTGCATGGTCACCGCGACGAACGAATTCATCACCGGGCCGATCGCCGAAGTGTTCGGCGTCGACAAGCTGATCGCGTGCGAAGCGGAAACCGTCGACGGCCATCCGCATTCGGACTACACCGGACGGCCGACTGGCACGCCGAGCTATAAAGAAGGCAAGATTGTCCGTACCGAAGCGTGGCTCGCTTCGCTCGGCAAGACATGGTCGGATTTTGAGCGCAGCTATTTCTACAGCGATTCGCACAACGATATCCCGCTGCTCGAAAAAGTCACCGACCCGATCGCGACCAATCCCGACGACACCTTGCGCGCCCACGCGCAGGCCAAAGGCTGGCGCATCCTCGAACTCTTTCAACCCACGTGATCAAAAAATTCATTCGCAAGCTGTTCGGACAGAATCCGGCACCCACTGACGATGCTGCCGATGCCGCACCGTCTCCCGCCGCAGACGAAACCACCGGCACACGCGCTGGCCGCGCCGCTGCCTCGGGTTCGCCGGCCAAAACGCGCCGCAGGCCCGCGCGTAGCGCTGCTGTCAAAGGCGTGCCCGACCCGGACGTACCCGTCATCATCTCGTCCGATATCCACGGCATCGATCCGTCGCTGATCTCGAAGAACGCGATTCGTGTCACCGAAGGGTTGCAGCAGGCGGGGCATCGCGCGTTTATCGTCGGCGGCGCCGTGCGCGATCTGCTGCTCGGCATTGCGCCGAAAGACTTCGACGTCGCGACCGATGCCACACCGGATCAGGTGCAAAAGCTGTTCCGCCGCGCGCGCATCATCGGCCGGCGCTTCCAGATCGTGCACGTGCAGTTCGGCCAGGAAATCATCGAAACGTCGACGTTCCGGGCACTGGTCGATCCGCCGGCCGCCGACGCCGCGCCGCCGCGTCGCCTGAAGCGCGACGAACTCGACCGCCGTACGCACGCGGTCGACGCAAGCGGCCGCGTGCTGCGCGACAACGTCTGGGGCGAGCAGCACGAAGACGCCACGCGCCGCGATTTCACGATCAACGCGATGTACTACGACCCGGCTACGCAGACGGTGCTCGACTATCACAACGGTATGGCCGACATGCGCGCACGCCTGTTACGCATGATCGGCGATCCGGCCACGCGCTATCGCGAAGATCCGGTGCGGATGCTGCGCGTCGTGCGCTTCGCGGCGAAGCTCGGCTTCGAGATCGAAGACAGCACGCGTGCGCCAATCGTCGAAATGGCTGACCTGATCAACAACGTGCCGGCAGCCCGTCTCTTCGACGAAATGCTGAAGCTGCTGCTATCGGGTCACGCGCTTGCGTGTCTGACCCGTCTGCGCAAGGAAGGTCTGCATCACGGCCTGTTGCCGCTGCTGGATGTCGTGCTCGAACAGCCGCAGGGCGAAAAATTCATCACGCTCGCGCTCACCAACACGGACGACCGCGTGCGCGCCGGCAAGCCGGTTTCACCGGGCTTCCTGTTCGCAACACTGCTATGGCACGACATGCAGCAGCGCTGGCAGCAATACGAGGCGAACGGTGAGCATCCGGTGCCCGCGCTGCATCGCGCGATGGACGACGTGCTCGACATGCAGACCGAGAAACTAGCGATCCACAAGCGCTTCTCGTCGGACATGCGCGAGATCTGGGGTCTGCAGTTGCGCCTCGAAAAACGCTCGGGTCGAGGCGCGCTGAAGCTGCTGGAACACCAAAGATTTAGAGCAGGGTATGATTTCCTCCTGTTGCGCTGCGAATCGGGCGAACTCGATGAGTCGGTCGGTCAGTGGTGGGCAGAGTTCATCGAAGGAGACATCGCCGCGCGCGAAGCATTGCTCTCGCAAGGCGGGAAGGACCGGACGCCCAGAAAACGACGGCGGCGCAGCAGTGGCGCCAGAAGCCGCAAACCGGGCGAAGGAATGGAGGGCGGCACGACCGCAGGAACGCGCGAAGCCAGCGATGTGAGCCCTAACGGCTCTCACGAAGACTGACCGGTTCCGGCACATGCCGTCGAACGTAAGTCGCAGGAAGTGATGCCATGACGGTTGCCTATCTCGGCCTCGGCGCGAATCTCGGGGACGCGCGCCAGACCCTGAAAGACGCTGTTGTGTGTCTCGCACAACAGCACACCATTGCCGTGCTCGCCAAGTCGAGCATGTATCGCACTGCCCCGATCGACGCGGGCGGCGACGACTATTTCAACTGCGTCGTGAAGATCGACACGACGCTGTCCGTGCGCCATCTGCTCGCGCTGTGCCACACGATCGAGCATCACTTCGGCCGGGAGCGTCCCTTTCGTAACGCACCGCGTACGCTCGATCTCGACATCCTGCTTTTCGGCGACCACTGTATAGAAGAGCCGGACCTGATCGTGCCGCATCCGCGTCTCACTGAGCGCGCATTCGCGCTCGTGCCGCTCGTCGAAATCGACGCGACGCTGGTCATCCCGCAGCACGGCCGTGCCGATGCACTGCTCAGCGCCGTCGCTTCACAGCGCATCGAAAAGATCAAATCGCCGTGTCAGTGTCCGGTACTCGGCGCGCTGACGGGCAAGAAAGCCGAATCGTCCGGAGGCAGCTGTCGATGAATTCAACGCCGCTCACCGTCGTCGCGCCTGACCTGCGAGCGCCCTTCCGCTATCTCGCGATCGAAGGTCCGATTGGCGTCGGCAAGACGTCACTTGTGCAGCGGCTCGCGGAACGCTGGTCGATGCACGCGATCTACGAGCGGCCGCACGAGAATCCGTTTCTCGAACGCTTTTATCGCGACACGTCACGCTTTGCGTTGCAGACACAGCTTCACTTCGCGTTACAACGGGCACAGCAGGTGCGCGACATCGCGGCGACCTGGTCGACGGGCACGCCGCTCGTCGCTGATTTCATGACGCAGAAGAACGACGTGTTCGCGCGCCTCACACTGCCGGACGACGAATGGCAGTTGTATCGTGCGCTGGCTGCACGGGTCGACGTGTCGGGACCAGCGCCGGATTTCGTCGTGTATCTGCAGGCGAGCCCGGAAGTGCTGTTTTCGCGCATCCAGAAACGTGCGCTGCCGATGGAGCTGCAGATTTCCGATGCGTATCTGCGCGCGCTCTGCGACGCATACAACGAGTTTTTCTATCACTACGACGGTGCGCCCGTGCTCACGGTGAACGCCGAACATCTGAATCCGCTTGAATCGGACGCGGACCTTGCACTCCTGATCGAACGCATGGAATCGATGCGTGGTCGCAAGGAATTCTTTGTCAAAGGCACGTCGCTGTAAGCGGCGTCTCTCTTTATCTCCACGGACTGTCATGACCTATTTGCAGGAAACGAGCCGGAACGCCGTTACCGTGCCGAAACTGCAGGCAATGCGCGAAGCGGGCGAAAAAATTGCGATGCTCACCTGTTACGACGCGAGCTTCGCTTCGCTGCTCGATCGCGCGGGTGTCGATGTGCTGCTGATCGGCGATTCTCTGGGCAATGTGCTTCAGGGTCATTCAACGACGCTGCCCGTTTCGCTCGATGACATCGCGTATCACACGGCATGCGTTGCGCGTGCGAAGCCGTCGGCGCTGATCGTCGCGGATCTGCCGTTCGGCACCTACGGCACGCCGGCGGATGCGTTCGAGAGTTCCGTGAAGCTGATGCGCGCCGGCGCGCAGATGGTGAAACTCGAAGGCGGCGAATGGGTGACGGAGACGGTGCGTTTTCTCGTCGAGCGATCGATTCCGGTGTGCGCACATGTTGGACTCACGCCTCAGTCGGTGCATGCGTTCGGCGGCTTCAAGGTGCAAGGCAAGACGGAAGCAGGCGCGAGCCAGTTGCTGCGCGATTCGCGCGCGGTGCAGGACGCAGGTGCGCAACTGATCGTGATCGAAGCGGTGCCGACGCTCCTCGCTTCTGAAGTCACCAAGCAGCTGACGATTCCGACGATCGGCATCGGTGCGGGTCTCGACTGCTCCGGACAGGTGCTGGTGCTGCACGACATGCTCGGCATTTTCCCTGGCAAACGTCCGCGCTTCGTGAAGGATTTCATGCAGGGGCAGACGGGGATTCTTGCTGCGGTGGAAGCGTACGTGCGGGCGGTGAAGGACGGGGCGTTCCCGGGACCTGAGCATACGTTCTGAGTGTGATCAGCGTGACGCCGACGCGGGCCGGGTCGGCGAAATATCCGGTTGGCGGCGGTCGTTACTCCGCGAAAGGTTCGGGCGTTGCAATTCCAGGCCTCCGTCTTCGTCCTGTCGTTAACGCGACATTAAGGCGACGGTGTTGCGTGATGACGGAGACCACCATGAGCCCCTTCTGCCTGATCGACATCGCGGGCATTCGCGATCATTCAACCGTGCCGCATGACGTGCCAGAACCGGCGCGGCATACGCGGTTCACTGCGTGGATATTGAGGCTCTTTCATCACGGGCACGCTTGAGCATTGCGCGCCACGGCTTTAACCTGGTGCCATGCCGGGCTGGGTAGCGCGGCACGGCCGGTTGCCGCGCCGGGTCGAGCCTTGGGCTCCGTGTCGCTCAGCCGGCCAGCCTGGCCGCTACCGCACCGCGCAGCGCATTGCAGAGCATCAGTGCCTCGGCCCCCTCTACTTCTGTACGCAGCAGAACACGCTCGGCCGCCTGCAACTCGGCGTCTTCGAGCAGCACGCTGCGCATCACACCCGGCAACACGCCCGATGACAACGGCGGCGTCCACCACCGCCCATCCAGTTTGACGAAGACAGTCGTCCGGCCGCCCTCCGTCAATTCCCCGCGCTCGTTGAAAAACAGCATGTCGAAAGCGCCCTTCGACTCGGCTTCATGCCACGCCCGATCGTATTGCGCGCGACGCGTGGTTTTATGATGCAGCAGCACATCACCCGCCTCGGTCGGGGCGTAGCCGTAATCCGGCGCAAACAGCACGTCCGCCACGTCACCCTGTAGTGGCGCCAGCGGTGCGGCTGTTAGTTGCGTTGAGCCGCACTTGTCGACCGCAAGACGCATGCGGTGTGGCGTTTCTGCAGTTAGTTGCGTGCACTGCGCTCTGATCTGTTCACGCACTGCTGCTTCATCGAAACCAAACCCGAGGTACGTCGCACTCGCACTGATGCGCGCGATATGCCGACCCAGATGACGCACGCCATTTTCGCGGGTCGCGTACATGGTCTCGAACAGCTGGAAGCCGGGGTCGGCTTCCGTCAGAAAGCGTGCTTTCAACTGACACTCCGCGTATTCGTCGGCAGCGACGCTATCGAGGACGATCCCCGCGCCGATGCCGAGCGTGCCACGCCGCAGACCGGTAGCAACCGGCGCCGGCGCATCGAGCGTCAACGTGCGGATCGCGACCGAGAGACAGAAGTCGCCGCACGCGTCATCTTTCTCGCGCGTTCCATCCATGGTGGGCGGCGCATCGAGCCAGCCGATCGCGCCGGTATAAAGACCGCGCGACGTGCTTTCGAGCGCGTCGATCAGCTGCATCGTGCGATGCTTCGGCGCACCGGTAATCGAGCCGCACGGAAACAGCGCGCGGATGATGTCAGCGAAGGACGTGTGCGCCCGCAGTTGCGCTTCGACCGTCGATGTCATCTGCCACACCGACGCATACGGCTCGACGGAGAAGAGTGCCGGCACCTTCACCGACCCCGTTTCCGCGACCCGCGACAGGTCGTTGCGCAGCAGATCGACGATCATCACGTTTTCGGCACGATTCTTCGGGTCGTTCGCGAGGAATTCGGCGAGACGGCGATCGGCTTCGGCGTCGGCGGAACGCGGCGCCGTGCCTTTCATCGGCCGCGCATGCAGCGTCCGGCCTTCTTTCTCGACAAAGAGCTCCGGCGAACACGACAGCACCCACCGATCGTCGGACAATGCGATCAGCGCACCGTAGCGCACCCGCTGACGCGCCCGTAGCCGCCGATACAGCGCGAGCGGCGCGCCGAACACGTCGAAACCGAGCCGGTAAGTGTAGTTGACCTGATACGAATCCCCGGCACGCAGCGCTTCATGAACGCCGGCGATGGCCTGTTCGAATTCCGCATAGTCGACGCTTTCGTGCACGCCGCCTGTGCCTGCGATCGACGGCTGCGCCGCTCCGCCATCGCGTGCGGCAAGCCATGCATCGACCTCATCGAGCGACAGCTTTTCACATCGTTCGAACAATAAAAAACGCAGCGTGGCATCGCCACGCTGCGTTCGTTCCGACCGGAGCCAATCCGCAAGAACAAGATTCCGGCCGAATTCATAGTTGCCGAGTACAACGGCATGCAAACCATCGCGCATATCAGCCGCGACAGCATCGCACACTGTGTCGAGCGCGGCGGCATCGACGCACACCCGCTCGTGCATAAAACCCGTGTACAGACGGCTCGTCCGATGTCCTGCAATCGAATCGCAGTCGTCGAGTAACGCGAACACGGTGCCGCGTTCGTCAGTCACCATGGGTACCACCAACTTCAGTCTGCCATTAATCGAAGAAGCTCTTCACCCGATCGAACCAGCTCTTGCTTTGCGGACTATGCCGCGCGCCGCCTTCGACAAGCGACTTCTCGAACTGTTGCAGAATCTCGCGCTGCCCTTCGGTGAGCTTGACCGGCGTCTCCACCTGCACGTGCACGTAAAGATCACCCGCAATGCTCGAGCGCAGCCCCTTGATACCCTTGCTACGCAGACGGAATGTCTTGCCCGACTGCGTGCCTTCCGGCACCGTGAAGCTCGCGCGGCCCGCTAGCGTCGGCACTTCGATCTCGCCGCCGAGCGCCGCCGTCGTGAACGGGATCGGCATCTGGCAATGGAGGTCGTCGCCATCGCGCTCGAACACCGTGTGCTGCTTGATGTGGATCTCGACGTACAGATCGCCCGAGGGACCGCCGTTGATGCCCGGCTCGCCGTTGCCAGCCGAACGGATACGCATGCCGTCGTCGATACCGGCCGGAATCTTCACTTCCAGCGTCTTGGTTTCCTTGGTCTTGCCTGCGCCGTGGCAGTGCGTGCAAGGCTCAGGAATGTAGGTCCCGGTGCCATGACACTTCGGGCAGGTCTGCTGGATGCTAAAGAAACCCTGTGACATGCGCACTGCGCCCGAACCGTTACAGGTCGGGCACGTTTCCGGCTTGGTGCCAGGCTTCGCGCCGGAACCATGACAGATCTCGCACGAGACCCAGCTCGGCACACGAATCTGCGTGTCGTAGCCATGCGCGGCCTGCTCAAGCGTGATTTCCATGCTGTAGCGCAGATCGGCGCCACGATACACCTGCGGGCCGGCACGGCCAGCGCCACGTGCCGCACCGCCGGCCGCCTGACCGAAGATGTCGCCGAAGATATCGCCAAAGGCATCGGCAAAACCGCCAAAACCCTGCTGACCTCCGCCCATGTTCGGATCGACGCCTGCGTGACCGTACTGGTCATACGCCGCACGCTTTTGCGAGTCCGAGAGCATTTCATAGGCTTCTTTCACCTCCTTGAAATGCTCTTCCGCATCCTTGTTGCCCGGATTGCGGTCGGGGTGATGCTTCATCGCGAGCTTGCGATAAGCCTTCTTGATTTCGTCGTCGCTCGCGTTCTTTGCGACGCCCAGAACCTCGTAGTAATCCCGTTTCGCCATTTCGGTTCAACGCCAGCCGCGCAATCCGGCGCGGCGGCTCCTTATGAATGCTGGAGTCTTGCGACTCGTCCGGCCGCGATTTTTGCCCGTTGCAACGGACAAACACCGCGCCCTCCATAAAACAAATGTGCCCGGCGAGCCCAAAAGGGCTCGCCAGGCGCGCTCATCGTTCACTCGCGGTCGTGCGCCCAACCAGGCACAGACCGTTCTGCAGCCGGGCTGCGCGCCGTTCCCGATGCGCAGCCTTGCGGTCGAAGTTCAACCCGGCTTAGTTTTTCTTCACTTCCTTGAACTCGGCGTCGACGACGTCGTCTTCCGGCTGGCTCGCCCCGCCTTGCGACTGACCCGCGCCTGCTGCACCGGAGGCGCCTGCCGCACCTTGCTGGGCGGCCTGCATGTCGGCGTACATCTTTTCGCCCAGTTTCTGCGACGACGTTGCCACCGCTTCGATCTTCGCTTCGATCGCTGCCTTGTCGCTCGAACCGCTCTTCAGCGTTTCTTCGAGTTCCTTCAACGCGGTTTCGATCTTTTCCTTCTCGGCGGCTTCAATCTTGTCGCCGTATTCGGTCAGCGCCTTCTTCGTGCTGTGGACCAGTGCGTCGCCCTGATTGCGGGCATCGGCCAGTTCACGCAGCTTGTGATCTTCTTCGGCGTTCGCTTCCGCATCCTTCACCATCTTTTCGATTTCGGCTTCGGACAGACCGGAGTTCGCCTTGATCGTGATGCGGTTTTCCTTGCCGGTCGCCTTGTCTTTCGCGCCGACGTGCAAAATGCCGTTCGCGTCGATGTCGAAGCTCACTTCGATCTGCGGCACGCCGCGCGGTGCCGGCGGAATGCCTTCGAGGTTGAACTCGCCCAGCAGCTTGTTGCCCACTGCCATTTCGCGTTCGCCCTGGAACACCTTGATCGTCACGGCGCCCTGATTGTCGTCAGCCGTCGAGTAGACCTGTGCGTGCTTGGTCGGGATCGTCGTGTTCTTGTTGATCATCTTCGTCATCACGCCGCCGAGCGTTTCGATGCCGAGCGACAGCGGCGTCACGTCGAGCAGCAGCACGTCCGTACGGTCGCCCGACAGCACCTGGCCCTGAATCGCGGCGCCCACGGCGACGGCTTCGTCCGGGTTCACGTCACGGCGCGGATCCTTGCCGAAGAACTCCTTCACCTTTTCCTGCACCTTCGGCATACGCGTCATACCGCCGACGAGAATCACGTCGTCGATTTCGCCGACCTTCACGCCCGCATCCTTGATGGCCGTGCGGCACGGTTCGATCGTGCGTTCGATCAGTTCTTCAACCAGCGCTTCGAGCTTCGCACGCGTAATTTTCAGGTTCAAGTGCTTCGGACCCGACGCGTCGGCCGTGATGTACGGCAGGTTGATTTCAGTCTGAGCGCTCGACGACAGTTCGATCTTCGCCTTTTCAGCCGATTCCTTCAGGCGTTGCAGCGCGAGCACGTCTTTCGACAGGTCGACGCCCTGCTCCTTCTTGAACTCGCCGATGATGTAATCGATGATGCGCTGGTCGAAGTCTTCCCCGCCGAGGAACGTATCGCCGTTCGTCGACAGCACTTCGAACTGCTTTTCGCCGTCCACATCCGCGATTTCGATGATCGACACGTCGAACGTACCGCCGCCGAGGTCATACACGGCGATCTTGCGGTCGCCCTTTTCGTTCTTGTCGAGGCCAAACGCGAGCGCGGCCGCGGTCGGTTCGTTGATGATCCGCTTCACTTCCAGACCGGCGATGCGGCCCGCATCTTTGGTAGCCTGGCGCTGGCTGTCGTTGAAGTACGCGGGAACCGTAATCACAGCTTCGGTGACCGGCTCGCCGAGGTAGTCTTCAGCGGTCTTCTTCATCTTGCGCAGCACTTCCGCCGAGATTTGCGGCGGAGCCAGCTTCTGATCGCGCACTTCGACCCATGCGTCGCCGTTATCGGCCTTCATGATCTTGTACGGCATCAGGCCGATGTCTTTCTGCACTTCCTTTTCTTCGAAGCGGCGGCCGATCAGGCGCTTGACCGCGTACAGCGTGTTCTTCGGGTTCGTGACCGACTGACGCTTGGCCGGCGCGCCGACGAGAATTTCGCCGTCTTCCATGTAAGCGATGATCGACGGCGTGGTGCGCGCGCCTTCCGAGTTTTCGATCACTTTGACCGAATTGCCTTCCATGATCGCCACGCACGAGTTCGTGGTGCCGAGGTCAATACCGATGATTTTGCCCATTTTTCCTGATCTCCTGAACTTTGATCGCTGCGAAAAACGCGCTGTGCCCTCAAGGCTGGCGGCGCATTTCGCCTTCAATTCATACCTGCACTCAAAATAAGTGCATCCGCATCGTTTTCAAGACCCTGAATGCAATGCGGTCATTAATTTTTCTCAATCGCCTGCGCCCGCGGTGCGAATTTCCGACACGCCTGCATCGCTTTCCTTTCCGGCGGCCCGGATTTTCTCACGCGCGCCGCCGCGACGGCCGCCTCGAACTGCCCAAGGGCCATGCCAGCCGGTCGCCCGGCCGGACGCTTGCCACGATGGAAGAAAAACCACGTCGGCACGCCATGCAGCGGCGGCCCGGTTCGCGGTGCGCGTAGACGCTGCTGTGAAACCACTTGAGCCCGAGCGCACGGATGGCGTCCGGTTGCGCCAGCATCGCCTACTTCGCGATTTCGCAGTTAAAGCACCCGAAACCCCAGAAGAAGACGACCGCCAGTTCGTCGCCAGCTGATGCAAGGCCGGCGTCGAACGCGTATCGGCGCCCAGTTCCTGTATGTCGAAGACAGCGAACGCGGTGGCTTCGACGGGGATACCGGCCATGACAGTTACGCTTCGCGCGCGGCCTGACAACGGATCGCGGCCGCTTACTTCGACGCCGCGTCCGGCGCCGCGACGGTCACGAGCGCCGGACGCAGCACGCGGTCGGCGATCACGTAACCCTTTTGCAGCACGGCGACGACGGTGTTCGCTTCCTGATCGGCCGGCACCACCGAAATGGCCTGGTGACGATGCGGATCGAACTTCTCGCCGACCGGATTCAGAGCGACGACGCGACCCTTTTCCAGTGCGCCGGTCAACTGACGCAGCGTGAGCTCGACACCTTCGCGCACCTTCGTGAGATCGGCTGAGTTGTCGGCGAGCGCTGCTTCGAGGCTATCGAGCACCGGCAGCAGATGTTCAGCGAAGCTTTCGATCGCGAACTTGTGCGCCTTGGCAACATCGTCCTGCCCGCGGCGACGCACGTTTTCCGTCTCGGCCTTCGCGCGGAGGAAGCTTTCCTGCAGTTCGACGATCTTTGCCTGCGCTTCGGCCAGTGCGGCATCCGCGGGCGCAGCTTGCGCCGGGCTCTCCTGCTGCTGGGTCGAAGCAGCAGCATCAGCAGCCGTGCGACCCGTTTCGTCAGCAGGCGTGGGATTCTGGCTGATCGGATTCTCTTGCGTGTTTTCCATGTCGCTGAAAGTCGGTTAAAAAATAAATGGCGTCGCGGCGTCTACATTTCATGCTCGCCCAAACAGGCGTTGCATAAACACGACAAGCCGCCGCTTATCGACGGTGCAGATGGGGCCCGAGTTGGCGTTTTCAAGGCCGCGAGGGCCCGAATTCGCACCGGGACCGTGCGGTGAAACTGGCCGTTACAACAATCACGCGGCCGTCATCAGATTGAGATTGAGCCCGATGCGCGACTGTCCTAAACTCCACTTAGACGTTCGAAAAGACACGTTTACCCTAACAGGTGTAAGCTTCGCTGCAACCCATTGCCTTAACTGCTTTACCACCCAGCCAGATCGCCGTTTCAATCCCGCATCCATGAGGGGAGTACCGTGAAACTGACCTTCGCAATCTCGGTGGTCGCTCTGGTACTTATCGCGGGTACCACGACCATCTGTATGTCCGGGGCCGTCAACGAAAGCACGACCGAATACGGTGGTGTGCATCAGACGATGGAAAACCTGTTCAATTCCCACCTGAAAGTTTGTCGATAACGCGCCGGTCACGCTTGGTCGGCCGTCCTTGCATGGCCGCGGCCGGCTCGCGATACGTCTTGCGTCGCTCCTGTTCCAGCAAACGCTTTTCCCTGCCTTCGGATGTTTCTGCGTAGAGCGTCTGCGCGATGGTTGCCGGACCCCGCACGTCGCAGATTCCCAGCACCTCCACCTGCCATAAGACCTGCTCGATCTGGATTTCGACCGGGTCGCCCACGCGCACATCCTTCGACGGTTTCACCGTCGCGCCGCCGATCCGCACGCGCCCTTTCTCGACAGCGTCCGCCGCCAGCGAGCGCGTCTTGAAGAAGCGCGCGGCCCAGAGCCATTTGTCGATGCGCAGACGCGCGCCCGGTTCAGTGTCAATCCTGTAGTTCATTGAAGCTTCCGTCCTGACGGGACGCCCCGCCCTGTGTTAGCCCTTCTCAACCCTTCTCAACCCTTTACGCCTGCGCAACCGCCGTTCCCTGCACAGGCGCCGGCTGGATCACCGGCCAGCCCTGCAGATGCTGCGCGACGATCTCGCCCAGCGCCGCGATCCATGCTGAAGACGCGTTGACGCAAGGGATGCGGTGAAATTCCTTGCCGCCCGCGTGCAGAAACTCGTCACGCACCTCAAGGCCGATTTCCTCGATCGTCTCCAGACAATCGGCGGTGAAACCTGGACAGAACACGTCCGCGCGGCGCACGCCCGCGAGACCGAGCTCTTTCAATGTCGGTGCCGTGTAGGGCTGCAGCCATTCAGCACGCCCGAAACGCGACTGGAACGTAATCCGGCATTCCACCGGCGACAGATGCAACGCGTTCATCAGCAGCGCGCCCGTCTGCTGGCATTGCTCGTGATACGGATCACCCAGATCGAGCGTGCGTTTCGGCACGCCGTGAAAACTGAGTACGAGCTTGTCGCCGTTCGCAAAGTCCGGATGGCCGTGCGTCTGCCAGTAGTGGCGCACCTGCGCGGCCAGCGCAACGATGTACGCAGGATGATCGCAATAGTGACGCACCGTGCGGATTTCCGGCTGGTTGCGCATGCGCCGAAGGGCGACGAAGGCCTCGTCGAATGCGGTGGCTGTCGTGGACGACGAATACTGCGGATACATCGGCACCAGCAGCACGCGCTCCGCGCCCGACAGTTTCAGCTGGTTCAGCATCGCGGGAATGCCCGGCGTGCCATAACGCATCGCATAATCGACGATCACCTGATAGTCGTTCAGATGCAGCAGATGCCGCAGCGCTTCCACCTGCTTTTCCGTATGCACACGCAGTGGCGAGCCTTCCGGCATCCACACGGCTGCGTATTTCCTGGCCGACGCGCGCCCGCGAAACGGCAGGATCAGCAGACGCAGAACCACCTGCCAGACCACAGCCGGAATCTCGACCACGCGGGGATCGGACAGAAACTGCGCGAGATAGCGGCGCACGGCGCGAGGCGTCGGTGCATCCGGTGTGCCGAGATTGATCAGCAACACCGCGACACGATGTGACGTAGCGGACTGCGAAGGCCGCTCGAGATCGAAACGCATAGTCAGTTGGCCTGGTGGCGTGCTGCAGGGAAACGGTTCAGGTGAAGCCCATTATAGCGGCGCGGTTTTCCGCCGATAGCTGGCCATTCGGCCTATTGGCGCAGCGCGCGCCATCGCGCATCATCTGTCTCAAGAGATGCGCGACGAGCGGTGTGAGCCCTGTGCTATTGCTGGCTGAGGCTCATCGAAAGCAGCCGTGCGGTGATGTCGACGATCGGAATCACACGGTTGTAGGCCATGCGCGTCGGCCCGATCACGCCGAGCGTGCCGACGATCTTGCCGTTCACTTCGTACGGCGCTGTCACGACGCTCATTTCTTCGATCGGCACGAGATTCGATTCACCGCCGATGAAAATCTGCACGCCTTGTGCGTGACTCGACACGTCGAGCAACTGAAGGAGGCTGGTCTTCTGGTCAAACACATCGAAAAGCTTGCGCAGCCGCGCCATGTCCGACGAAAGGTCGGCGACCTCGAGCAGATTGCGCTCACCCGAAATCAGCACCGTCTCGCCGGGGTCGGTGTCGTCGGTGCTGGCGGTGACGGCTGCGTGCATCAACGTTGTCATGTCGCCGCGCAGTTCGTCGATTTCGTCGCGCAGGCGGCGACGCACTTCGTCAAACGAAAGGCCCGCGAAATGCGCGTTGATGTAATTGGAGGCTTCCACCAGTTGCGACGGCGAGAAGTCGCGCTGCGTCGCCATCATGCGGTTTTGCACGTCGCCTTCGGGCGTCACGATGATAAGCAGGATGCGCTTGTCGGACAGGCGCATGAATTCGATCTGCTTGAACACGTGGCTGCGCCGCGGCGTAAGCACGACACCCGCGAATTGCGACAGGCTGGACAGTACGCTCGCCGCCGCCGCGACGATCTTTTGCGGCTCGCCGCCCTGAAGCGTGGTTTTGACCGTGCGCATGACGGCTTCCTCGTCGGCGGCGGACTCGACGGTGAGCATCGTGTCGACGAAAAGGCGGTAGCCGCGCGGCGTCGGAATGCGTCCCGCAGAGGTATGCGGGCTGATCACGAGCCCGAGATCCTCGAGGTCCGACATCACGTTGCGGATGGTCGCAGGACTCAGTTCGAGGCCCGAGTAGCGGGAAAGCGTGCGCGAGCCGACCGGCTGACCTTCGGCGATATAGCGCTCGATCAGCGTTTTAAGGAGGGTTTGTGCGCGAGGATCTAGCATGACGGAAAATTTTAGCTCAACGGCGGCACTACAGGGAGCGATTACGGAACGTTTCGCGACATTTACAGGTTCGCGCGGCAACCTGCGCCTCGCGAAGTACGATGTCGCAGCGACACTCCGCCGGTCGGCTTGTCAACACTGGTTCACCATTCTAACGACAAACCCGCGCATACCGCGCGGCGGGTCCCTTCACCGCGCGACGCCCCGGCAGGTGGCGCCTGGAGCGGCACCTCGTGCCGCTCCGCTTCGGCCACAATGGGAAAGGTTCTTTTCGACGCACAGCTATGGTGTAATGCCGGCATGCAAGTAACCAGCCAGTTCAAGACCGTCGCGCTAGTCGGGCGCAGCAACACGCCAGGCATCGGTGAGCCGCTGACGGCGCTCGCCTCGTGCATTGCAAAGCGCGGCTTCGATGTCGTGTTCGAAGCGGAGACGGCCCACGAAATCGGCGTGACCGGCTATCCGGCGTTGCGTCCCGCCGAGATTGGCGCCCGCGCCGACGTCGCGGTGGTGCTGGGCGGCGACGGCACGATGCTCGGCATGGGACGTCAGCTGGCGCCCTATCGCACGCCGCTGATCGGTATCAATCATGGCCGGCTGGGCTTCATCACGGACATCCCGATTTCGGACATGCAGGAAATCGTCCCGCAGATGCTCACTGGCACTTTCGAGCGCGAAGAACGAACGCTGCTCGAGGCCCGCATTATGCGCGACGGCGAGGCGATCTATCACGCGCTGGCATTCAACGACGTGGTGGTCAACCGGAGCGGTTTCTCGGGCATGGCGGAACTGCGCGTCTACGTCGACGGGCGCTTCATGTACAACCAGCGCTCGGACGGGCTGATCGTCGCCACGCCGACTGGCTCGACGGCGTACGCGCTGTCGTCGTCGGGGCCGATCCTGCATCCGGAACTGCAAGGGCTCGTACTCGTGCCGATTGCGCCGCACGCGCTGTCGAACCGCCCGATCGTGATTCCGGACGATTCAGCGGTCAGCATTCAGATCATTTCGGGGCGTGACGTGAACGTGAACTTCGACATGCAGTCGTTCACGGCGCTGGAACTGAACGACACCATCGATGTGCGTCGTTCGCGCCATACCGTGCCGTTCCTGCATCCGGTCGGCTACAGCTATTACGCGACGCTGCGCAAAAAGCTCCACTGGAACGAACACCCGTCGCTCGCCGACGATCCGCAGACCTGAACCGGCCACCGAACGATCGAATGACCAGATGACCGACATGCGCGACCGCGCAGGAACGCAATAGCGCAACAACCAACCGCGCCGCCCGCTTCGAATTCGCCGCTAAAACAGCTAACCAGACCATACTCCATGCTTCGCCATCTCTCGATACGCGACTTCGTGATCGTCGCCGCGCTCGATCTTGAATTCGACAGCGGCTTTACGGTTTTCTCCGGTGAAACAGGTGCAGGCAAGTCGATCCTGATCGATGCGCTCGCACTGGCGCTCGGCGCGCGAGCGGATGCGAGCGTCGTGCGCACAGGCGAGTCACGCGCCGACATCACCGCCGGGTTCGCGACCCACGCGCAGGTCGAACGCTGGCTCGACGAGCAGGCGCTCGGCGCCGACGCAGAAGACGCGCACGGCAGCACGGTCATGCTGCGCCGGGTGGTCGATGCGAACGGCCGCTCGCGTGCATTCATCAACGGCACGGCGGCCACGCTCGCGCAACTGCGCGAAGTCGGCGAAATGCTCGTCGATATTCATGGGCAGCACGCGCACCAGTTACTGATGCGACCGGACGCGCAGCGCGAACTGTTCGACACGCATGCCGGGCTACTCGACACGGCGGCCAAAGTCACGCGCGCCTGGCGCAGCTGGCGCGAAGCAGCGCAAGCGGTGGAAACAGCCCAGACACGCGATCGCGAACTGCAACTCGAACGCGAGCGTCTTGCCTGGCAGCTCGCCGAACTCGACAAGCTCGCGCCGCAATCCGGCGAATGGGAAGAGGTCAACACCGAGCATCGCCGGCTCTCGCACTCGGCGAACCTGATCGAGGGCGTAGAGGCCGCGCTCGGCGCATTGTCCGAATCCGACGAGGCGATGATCACGCATCTCGGCTCGATCATCTCGAAGGTGCGCGATCTTGCCGAAATCGATCCTGCGTTGAACGATGCGCTCGCCGCGCTCGAGCCCGCCGAAATCCAGTTGCAGGAAGCGTCGTACTCGCTCTCGCATTACGCGCAGCGGCTCGAGCTCGATCCCGACCGGCTCGCCCAGGTCGAAAAGCGCCTCGAAGCATTGCATTCGATGGCGCGCAAGTTCCGTCTTCAGCCGGAAACCCTGCCCGAAGAACACGAAACTCGCCGGGCGCAACTCGCCGCACTCGATGCCGCTGCGGATCTCGACAGCCTCCGCGCCGCCGAAGCCAAAGCAAAAGAAGCGTATCTCGCCGAAGCAAAGGTACTGTCGAAGTCGCGCACGAAGGCAGCCAAAGCGCTCGGCTCGGCAGTCACAACCGGCATGCAGGAACTGTCGATGGCCGGCGGCAGCTTCGAAGCGGCGCTTGTGACGCTACCGGAAGGTGGCGCGCATGGCATGGAACAGATCGAGTTTCGCGTCGCGGGCCACGCAGGCGTACCGTTGCGGCCGCTCGCGAAAGTCGCGTCAGGCGGCGAACTGGCCCGGATCAGCCTCGCGCTCGCCGTGATCGCCAGCACGGCCAGTCCCACCCCGACACTGATCTTCGACGAAGTGGATACGGGCATCGGCGGCGGCGTCGCGGAAGTCGTCGGACGATTGCTGCACCAACTCGGACGCGACCGCCAGGTGCTGTGCGTCACGCATTTGCCGCAGGTCGCGGCGCGCGGCGATCATCATTTTCAGGTGGCGAAGGGCGGGAACGGCGAGGGCGGCACGACCAGCAGCGTCACGCCGCTCGACAAGTCGAGCCGCATCGAAGAAGTCGCGCGGATGCTGGGCGGCATCGAGATCACCGCGACCACGCGCAAGCATGCGAAGGAAATGCTGACGGCCTGAGGGCCCACCCCGCCGCCCTCACCCAAACACCCGCCGCCACAACCCGAGCACCGCTTCCCGCTCCGCCTTCACCTGCTCCGGGTCGACCCGCGCCTTTTCCATCCCGTCCAGACGCAGCCGGTGCTGCAGCTTGCGATACGTCCGGTAAGCCGCCCCCACTGTCTCCGCTTCTTCCTCGCTCATCAGACCGAAGCGCGACACCTCGCGCAGCAGCGCAATATTCCCTGTGTTGCGGATCAGCTCCGGATCACGCGCGGCGTGCAGCAGCACCCAGTACTGCACGGTGAACTCGATATCGACCATTCCACCCCGGTCGTGTTTCAGATCGAACAGTTCGGTCCGGTTCGGATGCCCCGCCGCGACGCGCTCACGCATCTCGACAATTTCCTTCGCGAGCAAAGCGGCATCGCGCGGCGTCGTCAGCACCTGGGTGCGGATCGCCTCGAACCGCGCGCCGATCTCCGCGTCGCCCGCACAGTAACGCGCGCGCGACAGCGCCTGGTGTTCCCACACCCACGCGGTGTTGGCCGCGTCGCCTTCGCGCAGCTGATAACGACGGAACGCGTCCAGATCGGTGACGAGCAGCCCCGATTCGCCATTCGGCCGCAAGCGCAGATCGACATCGAAGAGCGTGCCCGCGCCCGTTGCCATCGTGAGCCATGTGATGAGGCGTCGCGTGAAGGTGGCGTAGACGTCGGCGGCTGCATCGTCGGGGTCGTCGTAGAGGAAGATCACGTCGAGGTCCGACGCGTAACCCAGTTCCTTGCCGCCCAGCTTGCCGTACGCGATCACCGCGAAGCGCGGCACCTCGCGATGCCGTTTGGCGACCGTCTTCCAGACGGCTTCGAGCGTCACGTCGAGCACGGCGTCGGCGAGTTCGGAGAGCCTGTCGCTCACATGCTCGACGGTAAGATGCCCAGCCAGATCGATGAGCAGGATCCGGAATACTTCCGCCTGGTGCGCGTGGCGCAGCAGGTCCATCTGCTGCTCCACGCCGTCCGCCGCGGCGATCCGCGCACGCAACGTGCGCTTGAACTCGGGCCAGTCGAACGGGCTCGCGATGGCCTCGTCATCGAGCAGTTCGTCGAGCAGTTGCGGATGCCGGATCAGGTAACCCGCCGCCCAGCGCGAGCCGCCCAGCACCGACAGCACACGATGCAGCGCCACCGGATATTCCGTCAGCAGCGCGAGATACACGCCGCGCCGGCTCACCGTTTCGAGCAGATCGAAGAAGCGCGCGATCGTATCGCCGCGCCGCTCGGCCGGCTCCAGCGTGCGTGCGGCTTCGAGCGCGCGCTGCGCGACGATGTCGAAGCGCTGCCGGCTGCGCTCGGCGAGCCCCGTATAGCGCGACGAACGCCAGACGGCACGCAGCCGGTCGAGCAGCTCCGCCGGTTCCGCGACGCCCAGTTCGACGATGCGCGCGCGCAGCGCTTCGTCGGCGCTTTCGTCATCGAGCGCACTGCTCCAGACCCACACCGCCGCGCCGTCTTCCGGCGCGCCGCAGCCGCGCTGACCGTTCACCTTGTCGGCGAAAATCTGATCGAACTGCAGTTCGACGCGTTCGCGATGTCCGTCGAGCGTCGTCATCAGCGAGGCGTAATCGTCGAAGCCCATTGTCTTCGCGAGCTGCGCGCGTTCTTCGGGCTCGACCGGCATCGCGTGCGTTTGCGCGTCGCTGCGGTATTGCAGCCGGTGTTCCAGGTCGCGCAGGAAGCGATACGCCTGCGAAAGCTCGACGCACACAGAAGGCGCGATCAGCCCGTGCGCCGCGGCGTGCCGCAGCACGCTCAACGTCGGCCGCACGCGGAAACCCGCGTCCTGACCACCGCGAATCAGCTGGAACACCTGCGCGCTGAACTCGATCTCGCGGATGCCGCCGCGTCCAAGCTTGATGTCGTCGGCCTTGTCGGGACGCATCGACGCGCGGCGCTGCGCTTCCTGGCGGATCTGCAGATGCAGCGAGCGAATCGCCGCGATCACGCCAAAATCCAGATAGCGGCGATAGACGAACGGCGTGACGATCGCGTCGAGCTGCTTTGACAGACGTCGCGCCGCCTCGCTCTCGCTTTCCGACACGAGCCGGCCCTTGATCCACGCGTAACGCTCCCACTCGCGGCCCTGTACATAGAAATACTCTTCGAGCATGCCGAGGCTGCACACAAGTGGCCCCGAATCGCCATTTGGACGCAGCCGCATATCGACACGAAACACGTAGCCATCGGCGGTCACTTCGGCGAGCGCGGCGATCAGCCGTTTGCCGAGGCGCGTGAAGAAGTCCTGCGTCGCAATCGGCGAGCGCTGGCCGCCGGCCGTCTCGCCGTCCTCTTCGTAGAGAAAGATCAGATCAATATCCGACGACACATTCAGCTCGCGGCCACCCAGCTTGCCCATGCCGACCACGCCTAGCGTGAGGCGCTCGCCATCCGGGCCGTGCGGCTCGCCATAGAGCGTTTCAAGATCGGCGGACAGGACGGCCAGCGCGCGCTGGATCGTCGCTTCGGCGAGATCGGTCATCGTGCCGGTGACTTCGGCGACATCCGCGCGGCCCGACAGATCGCGCTCCATCACGGCGCAGAAGACCTCGGTGCGTAACTGGCGAAGCGCCTTTTTCAGGGCATCTTCGGTGAGCGGCACATCGGACGAGGCACGAAGCACGCCGGTCAACGCGTCGAGCCGCGCGTCGATCTGTACGCGGGTGACGGGCGCGGCAGCCAGTGCCGCCACGCGTGCCGCGAGTTCGGGTCGGGCCGTCACGGCGCGTGCCGCGTAGTGCGACCAGGCGGAACTCATCAAGGTGGATTCAGTCATCTAAGGTCTGGCTCGCTCGTTGCTACATCAATCGCGACATCGCACAACACGCACACCATGCACATCGCGCGGACAGGTTGAGTCCGGCGCAGCCATCAGCACGGCTTCAAAGGTGAGCTTCGCGCCATGTCATACCCCGTCGCAAGGCTTGCTGGCCGGACGTTTCACCCAACGCCCGTGGCCGCTGGCCCGTGTGTTACATTTCGTCGTCAGACCGCAAAACTACCATACGCCCACCCGTCGCAGCATGTCCGAGCCAAACGAATCCGCCGAGTCGCACGAAGCCGGACGCGCCAGGCCCAACAGCGGGAGCGACCATGCGGTGCTGCGCCATACGCTGCGAGTCGTCCTTGCGCTCGCGCTGGTGCTGTACTTCATCGTGGCGACCCTCGTCCTCGGTTTGCGTTACGCGGTCCTGCCGAACATCGATTCGTTCCGTCCGCGCATCGAAGCGGTCGTGTCCTCGAAGTTGCACGCGCAACTGAACATCGGCCAGCTTGCGCCGCACTGGACAGGCTTCCAGCCCGGCCTCGACATCACCAACGTCACGATCCGCGATAGCGACGGCAACACTGCGCTGACCATTCCGCACGCCACCGCGACCCTGTCGTGGAGGTCGTTCCTGCAATTCGCGCCGGTGCTCTCGACCCTGATCGTCGACAAACCAGACGTGCTGATCGCGCGCGGCACGGACGGCGTGCTGTCC
Source organism: Paraburkholderia sp. GAS42 (assembly GCF_050436565.1). Lineage (NCBI taxonomy): Bacteria > Pseudomonadati > Pseudomonadota > Betaproteobacteria > Burkholderiales > Burkholderiaceae > Paraburkholderia > Paraburkholderia sp. GAS42. The sequence goes on from NZ_JBNDML010000012.1 coordinate 28,545, forward strand.
GTCGCCGGCGTGCCGCTTCCCACCCGCCACACCGGTAGCGACACGTTCACCACCTGGCTGCTGCGTCAGCAGGCCATCGTGCTGCGCGGCGGCACGCTGCGCTGGCGGGATGCACGGCACGACGCGCCCGAAATCAAGCTGCACGACATCCGTCTCGCGATTCTCACCGACGGGTCCGATCACCGGCTCGCGTTACAGGCGCCGGCCGAGGGCAACGTGTTGCACGGCCCGCTCGACTTTCGCGCGAACTTCCGTCACGCGCCGCTTTCGGCGGCCGGCAAGCCGATCAACTGGAAAGGTCACGCGTATCTGTCTACCGGTCCGGTCGACCTGCCGACGCTCGCGCGCTATATCGATTTCCCGGTCGAAACTTTCGCGGGCCGCATCGATAACTCGATCTGGATCGACTTCGCTGAGGGCCGCATGACCTCCGCCGGCGGCCATCTGGCCGGCGCCAATGTATCGATGCGCGTGCGTCCGACGCAGCCGAAGCTCGACCTGCCAGTCGCGGATTTCATCTGGAACGTGGACCTGGCCAGCCGCGACTTCAAGTTGCAGTTGAGCGACCTGCATGCCGAACTCGGCCAGCCGCCGCTCGATGACGGCACGCCGGTCACACGCTCGCTCACACTCTCGACGCTGAACGGCCGTTTCCGGATGCCGAGCGTCCAGCACGGCCAGCTGATCAGCATCAATGGCGATCGCGTCGACCTCGGCATCCTCGCGGAATTCAGCCGTGCGCTGCCACTCCCACGCAAACTGTTGAACGAACTCGTGCGCTTCAACCCGCGCGGGATGGTCTCGAACTACGTGATCGAAGTCGAGCGCGACAAGCCCGATTCCGGCGAAGCCGCCGCCGAACATCGTCCGCCCGGCGCTGAACCGATCGTCCGTTACCGCTTCAAGGGCGACCTGCAGGGCATCAGCGTCGCCGCACAGGAACCGCCGCCGGGTCTCACCCTGCGGAACCACCCGCGCGCGGGCATTCCCGGGGTCGAAAATCTGTGGGGCAGCGTCGACGCGGACGAAAACCAAGGCGCCGTCACGATCGACACCGCCAAAGTCGCCGTCACGCTGCCCGGCGTGTTCGACGATCCGCGCCTGCTGTTCGACCGGATGACCGGCCACGGTCACTGGGAAATCAAGCCGGCCGCTCGAGGCGAGCAGCACAAGGCGTTCTCGGTGGTGCTCTCCGATCTCGCGGTTGCGAATGCCGATACCGCCGCCACGGTCACCGCGAATTACACGAACCCTGGCCACGGACGCGGCGCACTCGATCTGAAGGCCGTGTTCGATCGCGCGAAGGTGCCGCAGATTCCGCGCTATCTGCCGACGAGCATCAGCGAAAAGCTGCGTCTCTATCTCGGGCACGGTCTGCAGGGCGGCACCTCGCAAGGCGCGACGATCGAGGTGCACGGCAACCTCGATAAATTCCCCTACTCGCGCGATCCGACCGCGGGCGTGTTTCACATCGTCGCACCGTTTCGTGGCGGACGCTTCGAGCCGTCGCCCTGGCCGCCGCGAACGTTGAAGGACGGCACGCCGAGTGTCTGGCCCGCGTTCGATGGCATCGACGGCAAGTTCGAGCTGAAGGAAAACTTGCTGCGTTTCGACGTCGATCGCGCACACTACAAGCGCGTGGCGCTCGGCAAGGTCACCGGAAAGATCGACGATCTCGGCACGAGGGCGTCGAACCTCGTCATCACCGGCGACGGACGCGGTCCGCTCGCCGACCTGCTCGACTACGTGAATAACAGCGCGCTCGGCGGCATCTCGAAGCACGCCGGCGAGAAGGTCCGCGCCGAAGGACCGGCCACGCTCGCACTCAAGCTCACGGTGCCGCGCACGCCGAAGCCGCACATCGCGGTCGAAGGCACGATCGGCTTCCAGAACAACGCGCTGGTCATGGAGAAAGCGCCGCCGCTCTCGCGGCTCAACGGCAAACTGCGTTTCACGGAGCACACGGCGCAGACCGATCGCCTGTCCGCGCACTTCCTTGGCGGCGACGTGCATGCGAGTGGCGGCTACCGGCAGGACGGCACGTATGCATTCGATATCGCCGGCCGGATCGGTGTCGACGCCGCGCAGGGGCTGAACCTGCGCGGGCCGGCCACGCAGGTGCTCGCGCACATGAGCGGCAGCGCGCCCTATCAGATGAGCATTCAAGGCGCCAGAGGACGCTCGCCCGACGTCACGGCAAGCTCCGATCTGACCGGCCTCGCGCTCAACTTCCCCGCGCCGTTCAACAAGCCGATGGGCGAACCGATGCCGCTGCGCTTCACGTTCCGGCCTCCTTTGACGGGTGCGGCGGGTGGCGCATCCAGGTCGCCGCGGTCTTCCGGTTCCTCCATCTCGCCGGCTGCGTCCGCCTCTTCCGCCAGCCCCGCCGACGCCGGCCTGCAACGCGCCGACCTCACCTTCGGCCCCATCGCCGCCACTTACCTGCTGCGCCACGACCCGAAGCAGCCGCTGACGGTCGTTCGCGGCGCGATCGGCGTCAACAAACCGGCTGATCTGCCGCTGGAGGGCGTCACTGCCACGGCCGACGTCGAGCAGTTAGACGCCGACGCGTGGCGCGCGCTCATCTCGCAGATGCGCAGCGGCAGCAAGGACGCCATGCAGCCCGGCGTGCCGAACACAACGGCACAGCAGTTCCTGCCGACGCGCTTCGCGATCCATATCGGCACACTCAAGCTCCTGAAGCGCCACTGGGACGACCTCGTCGTCGGCGCGTCGCGGGACGCCGGCCGGTGGCAGGCGAACATCGGCTCGAACCAGGTGTCCGGTCACGTCTCATGGCTGCCGGGCGCGACGAAAGATTCGCCGGGTACCTTGCAGGCGCGCTTTGCGAAACTCGTGATTCCGTCGGCGACTGAAAAAGATCTGCTCGGCCGCGCGATGTCGGTGCCCGCGCAGAACATGCCGTCGATCGATCTGATCGTGAACGAGCTGATCGTGCGCGAGCGCAACCTCGGCCGGCTGGAAGTCGATGCGCACAATTTCGACGAAGACGGTGTGCCCGTCTGGCAACTGGACAAACTCGACATCAGCAATCCCGCCGCGACGCTGACCGCGACGGCGAACTGGCGCACCGATCAGACACTGACCAGCAATTCCGAACAAGAAGCGCCGCGTCGCACGGCGCTCGACTTCAAGCTCGACATCAAGGATGCCGGCGCGCTGCTCGAACGCGCCGGCCTCGCGCATACGATCAAGGCAGGCTCCGGCACGCTGTCGGGCAAGCTCGTCTGGCTCGGCGGCCCGACGGTGATCGATTACCCGACGCTCGATGGCACGCTCGCCGTCGATCTGCGTCATGGGCAGATCCTGAAGGTGGATCCGGGAGTGGCGAAACTGCTCGGCGTGATCAGCCTGCAAAGCCTTGCGCACTACGCGACACTCAACTTCCGCGACGTGATCGGCGAAGGCCTGCCGTTCGAAAGCGTGACGGGCACGGCGAAGATCGACAATGGCGTCGGCCGCACGGATAACTTCGAGATGGTCCTCGCGCCTGCGCGCGCCAACATGAAGGGCACCGTCGATCTCGCCCATGAAACCGAGGACCTGCGCGTGCACGTCACGCCGACGGTCAGCGCGGGCGCGGGCGTCGTGGTCGCCGCGGTCATTAACCCGCTGTTCGGTCTCGGTGCGCTGCTCGCGGACTTCGCGCTGTCGCAGTCGATCGAACACGCCTTCGCGATGGACTACGCGATCACCGGCCCGTGGGCGAAACCGCACATCGAGCGGGTCCGTGTCGATCGCGGTAAGATGAACACGCCGGTTCCGGCTGCCGTTGAGTAAGTGCTGATCGGACCCTGTCGCGGGCAGTTGCCGTGGCAGGCAGTTTGCGACGGTATTGCCATGATTTGTCCCCGGCGCGTTGTCAGGTACGCGGGGTCCGCGAAACCTGCGGAATACGCGCCGCCCAGCCGGGAGTCTTTCGAAACGCTCATGAGCGATCAACACGCCGAATCTCCGTCCTCCCTCGCGTCGTTCCGGGTTGCCGCGCTGCAGATGGTGAGCACGCCCGAGCGCGCCCGCAATCTCGCCGAAGCCGACCGTCTCATCGCCGAAGCGGCCGCCGATGGCGCACAGCTCGTGCTGCTGCCGGAATACTTCTGCTTCATGGGCTTCAAGGACACCGACAAGCTCACCGTCCGCGAAGCATATGGCGACGGCCCGATCCAGCGCTTTCTCGCCGACGCGGCGCGCCGCCACAAGGTCTGGATCATCGGCGGTACGCTGCCGCTGACCGCGCCCGAAGTGACCCGCGTGCTGAATACGACGCTCGTCTTCGACCCGCAGGGCCGTGAAGCCGCCCGCTACGACAAGATCCACCTCTTCAGCTTCGAAAAAGGCGAGGAATCGTTCGACGAAGCGCGCACGATCCGCCCCGGCGACGAAGTCCGCACGTTCGACGCGCCGTTCGGACGGGTCGGTCTGTCCGTCTGCTACGATCTTCGCTTTCCGGAGCTGTATCGCCGGATGGGCGATTGCGCGATGATCGTCGTACCGTCCGCGTTCACTTACACGACGGGCCGCGCGCATTGGGAAATGCTGCTGCGCGCCCGCGCCGTCGAGAACCAGTGTTACGTGCTGGCCGCCGCGCAGGGTGGCAAACACGAAAACGGCCGCCGGACCTGGGGCCACAGCATGCTGATCGACCCGTGGGGCGAGATTGTTGCAGTGCGTGACGAAGGCGCGGGCGTCGTAGCCGGTAATATCGAGCGCGCACGCATCGATGAAGTCCGCCAGAGCCTGCCTGCATGGCGACATCGCGTCCTGACGTTCACATCACCTGATCCAGACTGACCTTGAAAGCGCCGCGCCGACGATCCATCTAATGAACCTGACATCGACGCCCGTTCCGATCGAATCCTTTGCATTGAAAAGACCAGACCTCGCATGAATATCATCGAACCCGGCATCCGTAACCTCGCGACCGCCAAGGACGTGCTCCTCACGCCCTATGGCCTCGACGAAGGCGTTCTCACCCGCACGCTCGCGGAAATTTTCACGCATCGCATCGACTACGCCGACCTGTATTTCCAGGCGACGCGCAGCGAAGCGTGGAGTCTGGAAGAAGGCATCGTGAAATCGGGCAGCTTCAGCATCGATCAGGGCGTCGGCGTGCGCGCCGTGTCGGGTGACCGCACGGCGTTCGCATATTCGGACGACCTGTCGCCCGAAGCGATCCGCCAGGCGGCGCTTGCCACCCGGTCGATTGCGAAGGCGGGCGGCGGCAAGCAGAAGATCAAGGTGGCCTCGTCGCTGACCGGCATTGCGGGCCGCGACCTGTATCTGCCGTCCGATCCGCTGCATTCGCTCGACGCGACCGCCAAGGTCAAGCTGCTCGAACGCATCGAACAGATGGCGCGCGGCCGCGATCCGCGCATCAAGCAGGTGATGGCGGGCCTCGCCGGCGAATACGACGTCGTGCTCGTCGCGCGCAGCGACGGCGCGCTGGCCGCGGACATCCGTCCGCTGGTGCGCGTGTCGGTCACGGTGATCGCCGAGCAGAACGGCCGCCGCGAAATCGGCAGCGGTGGCGGCGGTGGACGCTTCGACTACGGCTATTTCACCGATCAAATCCTGTCGAAGTACGTCGACGACGCCGTCCATGCAGCGCTCGTGAACCTCGACGCACGCCCGGCGCCTGCCGGCGCGATGACCGTCGTGCTCGGACCGGGCTGGCCTGGCGTGCTGCTGCACGAAGCGATCGGCCACGGTCTTGAGGGCGACTTCAACCGCAAGGGTTCATCGGCGTTCGCTGGACGCATCGGCGAACAGGTGGCGGCAAAGGGTGTCACGGTGGTCGACGACGGCACGCTGCCGAACCGTCGCGGCTCGCTGAACATCGACGACGAAGGCAACCCGACGCAGTGCACGACCCTGATCGAGGACGGCATCCTGAAGGGCTACATCCAGGACACGCTGAATGCGCGCCTGATGAAGATGCCGGTGACGGGCAACGCGCGCCGCGAGTCGTACGCCGCGCTGCCGATGCCGCGCATGACCAACACGTACATGCTGAACGGCGACAAGGATCCACAGGAAATCATCGCATCGGTGAAGAACGGCCTGTATGCGGTGAACTTCGGCGGCGGCCAGGTCGACATCACGAACGGCAAGTTCGTGTTCTCGGCGTCCGAGGCGTACATGATCGAGAACGGCAAGATCAGCTACCCGGTCAAGGGCGCGACGCTGATCGGCAGCGGCCCGGAATCGCTCAAGTTCGTCAGCATGATCGGCAACGACATGTCGCTGGATACGGGCGTCGGCGTCTGCGGCAAGGAAGGCCAGAGCGTGCCGGTCGGCGTCGGCCAGCCGACGCTGCGCATCGATCGCATGACAGTCGGCGGTACAGTCTGATTGTCGCCTCAACGCACGTTTCGTGCATTTTTTTCACGTAACGTGCGGAATATCCGCATTTTTACAGGTCGATGCTTGTCACGCGCGCCTGAGCGGGTTATAAAGCCATTCAACCTTTTCGACGAGCGACACTTTTTCGCCATGTCTTCCGCCAAGTTTTACTTTTATTTTTTCTGGCATCTCAGACCGCTGGCGGATCGAGAGGGGTGTTAGTGCACGAAACACCTGGAATTCCCGAAAAACCGCCAGCGAGTCTGGCGGTTTTTTTTCGCCCGTCCGCTTTTTACTGATTTGACGTTGAACGCCTTTGAGTTTCGTTTGCCGCGGTCTTGAGATCTTTCCCGCGCGAACACGCTACGAACTGAATCCTGGAGAACAAGCATGCCCCCGCACAATACCGACGATGTCCGCATTCGAGAATTGAAAGAACTGACGCCGCCGGCGCACCTGATCCGCGAATTCTCACTCGACGAAAACGTGTCGAACACGATCTACAACGCGCGTCAGTCGATGCATCGCATCCTGCACGGCATGGAAGACCGCCTGATCGTCGTCATCGGACCCTGCTCGATTCACGACACGAAGGCCGCGCTCGAATACGCCGGTCGTCTGATCGAGCAGCGCAAGCGCTTCGCGGGCGAACTCGAGATCGTGATGCGCGTGTACTTCGAAAAGCCGCGCACGACGGTGGGCTGGAAGGGTCTCATCAACGACCCGTACATGGACAACAGCTTCAAGATCAACGACGGCCTGCGTACCGCGCGCGAACTGCTGCTGAGAATCAACGAACTCGGCCTGCCGGCGGGCACCGAATACCTCGACATGATCAGCCCGCAGTACATCGCCGATCTGATCTCGTGGGGCGCGATCGGCGCGCGTACGACCGAATCGCAGGTGCACCGCGAACTGGCTTCGGGCCTGTCGTGCCCGGTCGGCTTCAAGAACGGCACGGACGGCAACGTGAAGATCGCCGTCGATGCGATCAAGGCCGCGTCGCAGCCGCACCATTTCCTGTCGGTGACGAAGGGCGGCCATTCGGCGATCGTATCGACGGCCGGCAATGAGGATTGCCACATCATCCTGCGCGGCGGCAAGGCGCCGAACTACGACGCGGAAAGCGTAAACGCCGCGTGCGCCGACATCGGCAAGGCCGGTCTTGCTGCGCGCCTGATGATCGACGCGAGCCACGCGAACAGCTCGAAGAAGCACGAGAACCAGATTCCGGTGTGCGCGGACATCGGCAGCCAGATCGCTGCCGGCGACGAGCGGATCGTCGGCGTGATGGTCGAATCGCATCTGGTGGCGGGCCGCCAGGACCTGCAGGAAGGCTGCGAGCTGACGTACGGTCAGAGCGTCACCGATGCATGTATCGGCTGGGACGAAAGCATCGGCGTGCTCGAGGGCCTCGCCGAATCGGTCAAGCAGCGACGCGTCGCGCGCGGGAGCGGGAATTAAGCGCTGGCTGTATGTTTTATCTTTGCTGAAGGGGCTCGCTTGAACCTGCTTCTGGCTATCCATGCCGCCCGGTTGCTCAAACCCGGCGGCATTTTTTTCGGGCGCTGATCGCGTGCGCCCTACATCAAATTTGTGACGGTTCGAATCGTTCGTCCTTTTATGTCCGCTGCTTCGCGCGCCACGTCGCCCAGGATTCGTCCTATGCCGAAAAGCCTGTTGCGACGCAAAAGGATTTGATCGAGTATCTGGAGTGTTGTCGCACGTACCGGTTCGCCCGGTCGCGGTTCCGCTATCCTGCTGATCCGCCGTTTTATTTCCCGCCCAGAGCGTCCCGCAGGCCGCTTCCGACGCTCTCCCGAACATTGTTTTCGGAGATCTCATGAAAATCGAACAAGTACGCGAAACCGCATTCTCGATGCCGCTGACGAGCCCGGCCTACCCGATCGGGCCGTACCGGTTCGTCAATCGTGAATTCATGATCATCACGTACCGCACCGATATCGAGAAGCTGCGCGCGCTCGTGCCGGAGCCGCTCGAGGTCTACACCGATCTCGTCCATTACGAGTTCATCCGGATGCCGGATTCCACAGGCTTCGGCGATTACACGGAAAGCGGCCAGGTCATCCCGGTCAAATTCAACGGCAAGGCCGGCGCGTACACGCACGCGATGTATCTGGACGATCACCCGCCGATCGCCGGCGGTCGCGAGTTGTGGGGCTTTCCGAAGAAGCTCGCGTCACCGAAACTGGAGACCCATATCGACGTGCTGGTCGGCACGCTCGATTTCGGCCCGGTGCGCGTCGCGACGGGCACGATGGGCTACAAGCACACCGCGCTCGATGCCGAAGCCGAACGCGTCAAGATGAGCGGCGACAACTATCTGCTGAAGATCATTCCGCATGTGGATGGCACGCCGCGCATCTGCGAGATCGTCCGCTACCACCTGAAGGACATTCACGTCAAAGGCGCGTGGAGCGGCCCGGCTTCGCTGACGCTCTCGTCGCACGCGCTTGCCCCGGTGGGCGACCTGCCGGTGCTGGAGATCGTCGAGGCGCGGCACATCATCGCCGACCTCACGCTGGCGCTGGGCGAAGTGGCATTCGATTACCTGTCGGCCGATCAGGAGAGCCGCTGAGTCACACGTTCCAGAAGACGGTACGCCGGGCAGACCGGCTCGCTTAACAACGAGGCAAAAAATGGCGACCCAGACAAACCACACTCCGCCTCCGCTCAACGAGACGGTCTCGCAGCACTACGAAACCGTGGCGCTCGTCCTGCAGGGCGGCGGCGCGCTCGGCTCCTATCAGGCCGGCGTCTATGAAGGGCTCGCCGAGGTTGGCATTCATCCCAACTGGGTCGCGGGCATCTCGATCGGCGCATTGAATACGGCAATCATCGCGGGCAATGCACCCGAGAAACGCGTCGATGCGTTGAAGCAGTTCTGGACCACGATCTGCCAGCCAGCGTTCCCGCTGCATTTCTGGCCGGCCGAGCTCGAAACCCGCCTGTACGGCATATCCGACTCCTATCGACAGGCGTTTTCCTCGTTTTATGCGACCCGGGCGCTGCTGGATGGCCAGAAGGGCTTTTTCAAGCCACGCTTTCCGCCACCGGTCGGGCCGCAATCGCTCAAGGTGACCGAAGCCAGCTATTACGACACACGTGCGCTGAAGGGCACGCTCGAGCGGTTTGCCGATTTCGACCGGATCAATCACGGCGGCACGCGCGTGTGCGTGGGCGCCGCGAATGTGGCAACGGGCAACCTGACGTTCTTCGATAATGCGCACCTCACGTTGCGGCCGGAACACTTCATGGCGTCCGGCTCGCTGCCGCCGGGCTTTCCGGCCGTCGAAGTGGACGGACAGTTCTACTGGGACGGCGGCCTCATTTCCAACACGCCGCTGTCGGAGGTACTGGGGCAAACGCCGCGGCGCGACACGCTCGCCTTCCAGGTCGATCTGTGGAGCGCACAAGGCGCCCTGCCGTCGAACATGGGACAGGTCGACGACCGGACGAAAGACATCCAGTATTCCAGCCGGACGCGAGCCGTTACCCATGACGTGCGTCGCACGCAGTTGCTGCGTCGGACGCTTCGCGAGGTGTTGCGTCACGTGAGCCCGGAAGCACTCGAAAACGACCCGTGGTGCAAGATCGCCGCGCAGATGTCGACAGACAAGCGCTACAACGTCGTGCAACTGATCTACAAGGACAAGCCGTTCGAAAACCAGTTCAAGGACTTCCAGTTCGGCTTCAATACGATGCTGGACCACTGGTCGACGGGTCTTGCCGATATTCGCGAAACGCTCGCTCACCCCGAGTGGCTCGATCTGCCGGAGAACGAAGCGGGATTCGCGTCACGGGATGTGCACGCGCCGACGAGCAGCGACCGGCTCGGGCCGAAGTCGAAGGTGGAGCGCGAAGCGGGAATCTGAAGGGCGGCGTTCCGGTCTGCGCGTCGATCGAAGTCGCAAGCGAACCGATCGGCAAGCCGGCCGGGCGCCATTTCAGCGCTTATCCCTCATGCTGCTCACGTCGATTTGCGATCGTGCTCCCACAGCACGTCCGTGCCACCATCGGCGCGGTTCATCACGCGCGCGAGCACGAACAGCAGATCGGAAAGCCGGTTCACGTACTGACGTGGCGCCGCGTTGATCGTCTCAGTCTGGCCGAGCGCCACGATCGACCGCTCGGCCCGGCGACATACTGTCCGGCAGACATGCGCCACGGCCGCGGCGCGCGAACCGCCTGGCAGGATGAACTCCTTCAGCGGCGGCAAGGTTGCGTTGTAATGGGCGAGCCACACGTCGAGTTGCGCAAGCTGCGCGTCGACAATCATCGTGTGGCCAGGAACACAGAGCTCGCCGCCGAGATCGAACAGATCGTGCTGGATCGCGAACAGCGCCTTCCGCACGTCGTCGGGCAACGCTTCGCACAGCAGCACACCGAGGTTCGAATTCAGCTCATCGACGTCGCCAATGGCGGCAATCCGCGCGTCGTCCTTGCGCACGCGCCGGCCGTCGCCGAGACCGGTGGTGCCGTCGTCGCCTGTCCGGGTGGCGATTTTGCTCAGGCGGTAGCCCATGATGTCTTCCTTGATGTGGTGACGATGCGGTCACGATCCACTGATAATGCGCTACCTCACGCCAGCGGGCACGTGCGGCCATCGCGCCATTATAGGTTTGTCAGCCGCGACCCGCGCCAGGCGGGTGATCGGCGTAAAATGGGCTGCATCAATAGAACAACCCGTCCGCTTTCAGGAGACTCGCGTGAATCATCCTGTGCCCCCGGCACCGTTGCGCCGCCCGTTCCCCGCGGACCTGATGGTTGCGCTCAAGTCCGCGTTCTCCGAGCGCGCTTCGACATCCGACGCCGTGCGCGCCCATCACGGTCGCGACGAATCCCCGTTCGATCCGCAACTGCCCGACGCCGTCGTCTACGCGCGCACGACCGAAGAAGTACAGACCATCGTCAAGCTCTGTGCACAGCACGACGTGCCGGTGATTCCGTACGGCAACGGCTCATCGCTCGAAGGACATCTGCTTGCCGTCCAGGGCGGCGTGTCGATCGACCTGTCGGAGATGAATCATGTGTTGTCGATCAACGCAGAAGACCTCACCGTCACCGTCGAGCCAGGCATTTCGCGCAAGCAGTTGAACGAAGCGTTGCGCGATACCGGCCTTTTCTTCCCGATTGATCCGGGCGCGGACGCGAGCATCGGCGGCATGTCGGCAACGCGTGCTTCGGGCACCAACGCCGTGCGCTACGGCACGATGCGCGAGAACGTGCTCGGCCTGACCGTCGTGCTCGCCGACGGCCGCATCATCAAGACCGGCACGCGGGCACGCAAATCGTCGGCGGGTTACGACCTGACGCGCCTCTTTGTAGGCTCGGAAGGCACGCTCGGCGTCATCACCGAAATCACCGTGCGGCTCTATCCACAGCCGGAAGCGGTGTCGGCTGCGGTGTGCACGTTTCCGTCGATGGGTGATGCGGTGCGTGCCGTCATCGAAACGATCCAGATCGGCGTGCCGATCGCACGCGTCGAGTTCGTCGATTCGCTCGCGATCCGCTCGATCAACCGTCATTCGAACCTGACGCTGCGCGAAGCGCCCACACTCTTCTTCGAATTCCACGGCACTGAAGCTGGCGTCAAGGAACAGGCCGAACTCGTTCAGGACATCGCCGCGCAGAACCACGGTGAAGGCTTCGAATGGGCGACGCGTCCGGAAGACCGCAACCGTCTGTGGAACGCGCGACACAACGCCTACTTCGCCATGCTGCAACTGAAGCCCGGCTGCCGCGCAGTCACGACCGATGTCTGCGTGCCGATCTCGCGTCTCGCGGAGTGTGTCGTCGAAACCGAGCAGGACCTGAAGGAATCGCCGCTGCCCTGCCCGATCGTCGGCCACGTTGGCGACGGCAATTTTCACGTCGCGATCCTGATCGATCCGAACAGGCCGGAAGAACTCGTCGAAGCCGAGCGCCTGAACCATCGCATCGTCGAGCGCGCGCTGCGCATGGACGGCACCTGTACCGGCGAACATGGCGTCGGTCTGCACAAGATGGGTTTTCTTCTCGAGGAACACGGCGAAGATACGGTCGACACGATGCGCGCAATCAAGCACGCGCTCGACCCGCGCAATCTGATGAACCCGGGCAAGATTTTTTCCTGGGCAGCATGACCCGACGGGCGAACCGGCATACCCCGACCGCGTGCCCGCACAAGGAGGAGACATGAACGCACCTGGCGAACTTTCGCCTGAAGTTCTCGCCCAGCGCCAGCGCGAAGTCGTGCAGGCCCTGATGGCCGTGCTGCCGACGCATTGTCTGCTGTATCGCGAAGAAGATACGGTCGCCTACGATTGCGACGGTCTGGCCGCATACCGGCGGCTGCCGCTTGCGGTCGCGCTGCCGGAAACCGAGTCGCAGGTGCAGCGCATCGTCCAGATCTGTCACCGGCTCGATGTGCCGATCGTGCCACGTGGCGCGGGCACCGGTCTGTCGGGCGGCGCGCTGCCGATCCGCCACGGGGTCGTCGTGTCGCTTGCGCGCTTTCGCAAGATCGTCGAAGTCGATTCATACGCGCGCACCGCGACCGTTCAACCGGGCGTGCGCAACCTCGCCATTTCGGAAGCCGCTGCACCCTACGGCCTTTACTACGCGCCTGATCCTTCTTCGCAGATCGCCTGCACGATCGGCGGCAACGTCTCCGAGAATTCCGGCGGCGTGCATTGCCTCAAGTACGGGCTCACCGTGCACAACGTGCTGCGCGTGCGGGCCGTGACGATGGAAGGGGACATCGTCGAGTTCGGCTCGCTTGGACCCGACGCGCCCGGGCTCGACCTGCTCGCGGTGCTGATCGGCAGTGAAGGCATGTTCGCGATCGTCACTGAAGTCACCGTCAAGCTGATCCCGAAGCCGCAGACCGCGCAGGTCATCATGGCCAGCTTCGACGACGTCGTGAAAGGTGGCGATGCGGTCGCCGGCATCATCGCGGCGGGCATCATCCCGGCTGGCCTCGAAATGATGGACAAGCCCGCGACGCGCGCCGTCGAGGAATTCGTCAACGCCGGCTACGACCTCGACGCTGCAGCCATCCTGCTATGCGAATCGGACGGCACGCCGGAAGAAGTCTCCGAGGAGATTGTCCGCATGACCGCGGTGTTGCGCGAGTGCGGCGCGACGCGCATCCAGATTTCGCGCACGGAAAGCGAGCGGCTCAAGTTCTGGTCAGGACGCAAGAACGCGTTTCCGGCGGCGGGCCGCATCTCGCCCGACTACTACTGCATGGACGGCACCGTGCCGCGCCGCAGCATCGGCCCGCTGCTGTCGCGCATCGAGGAGATGGAGAAGAAATATTCGCTGCGCTGTATCAACGTGTTCCACGCGGGCGACGGCAACATGCATCCGCTGATTCTCTTCAATGGCAACGATCTCGACGAATGGCATCGCGCCGAGGCGTTCGGCTCGGACATTCTGGAATGCTGCGTCGAACTGGGCGGGACGATAACGGGCGAACACGGTGTCGGCATCGAGAAGATCAATTCGATGTGCGTGCAGTTCTCGCCGGAAGAGCGCGACGCCTTTCACGCAGTGAAGCGTGCGTTCGATCCGCCCGGTCTGCTGAATCCGGATAAGGGAATTCCGACGCGCGCCCGTTGCGCGGAATATGGCCGGATGCATGTGCGCGGGGGATTGTTGCCGCATCCGGAGCTGCCGCGGTTTTAGGTACGACGGACGGCGCTGAATCCGTGCGTTGCTGCGGTTCCGGCTCGCGGCGCAATACTGGAAGCCGGAGTCGCTGCGGTTCGTCGCCTGAGGCGGCGGCGGTTCTTCGACGGTGCAACCGGATCCCGGCGGCGCCGGTTTTAGCGCTTTCGTCCGTTCGACATGGGCATGCGCGGCAAGCGGGCCCTGACCCGCGCCTTTCGTCCATCAAAGCTCCGGCCGCATTACCCGTACGGGTCGGCTCCGGGTTGCCAGAGCCGCCCCGCCCGGTACAATCGGACGAAACACAACGAAGCAGGACGCCATGGAAGAGGACGACATCGTCGCCGTTTGGTCTGAACGTATCCGTTCGGCCAGCGCTGAAGGACGCGCGGTGCGCATTCGCGGCGGCGGTACGAAAGACTGGTACGGCCAGAGCCTGGAAGGCGAAATCCTCGACACGCGTGCGCACCGCGGCATCATCGCTTACGACCCGGCCGAACTCGTGATCACCGCACGCGCCGGCACGCCGCTCCTCGAAATCGAAGCGGCCCTCGCCGAACACCGGCAGATGCTCGCGTTCGAACCGCCACACTTCGGCCCGCAGGCGACGTTCGGCGGTTGCATCGCGGCCGGCATCGCCGGGCCGCGCCGGCCGTCCGCGGGCGCCGTGCGTGACTTCGTGCTCGGCACGCTCGTGATGAACGGCCAGGGGCAGAAGCTGCACTTCGGCGGGCAGGTCGTGAAGAACGTCGCCGGTTACGACGTGTCGCGCCTGATGGCCGGCTCGCTCGGCACGCTCGGCCTGATCCTCGAATTGTCCGTGAAGGTGATGCCGCGCCCCGTCGCCGAAGCGACGCTCAAGTTCGACATGAACGGCACCGACGCCGTGCGCAAGCTCAACGAATGGGGCGGCCGTCCGCTGCCCATCACCGCGAGCGCCTGGCGCAACGGCACGCTAGCCATGCGCCTTGCCGGCGCGGAAGCCGCGGTCAAGTCGGCGCGTACATCGCTCGGCGGCGAAGTGGTCGATGCGGTCGAAGCCGAACGTTTCTGGGCCGGGCTGCGTGAACAGACCGACCCGTTCTTCTCCGCGATCGCACCCGGCGCCGCGTTGTGGCGTCTCGCGTTGCCGTCGATCACCGAGCCTTTGCAGCTTCCGGGCGCGCAGCTGATGGAATGGGGCGGCGCGCAACGCTGGTGGATCACCGACACCGACGCGCAAACTGTCCGCATCAGCGCGAAACAGGCCGGCGGGCACGCGACGATCTTCCGCACCGGACACGGCTACGACCGCAGCGCAGGCGTGTTCACGCCGCTGCCCGCTCCGTTGATGAAAATCCACCGCGGCCTCAAAACCGCGTTCGACCCGGCCCGCATCTTCAATCGCGGCCGGCTCTACCCCGACTTCTGAGCGCGCGATGCAAACCAACCTCGCGGACTTCATTCGCAACACCCCCGATGGCGACGAAGCCGACTCCATCCTGCGCAAATGTGTGCATTGCGGCTTCTGCACGGCAACCTGTCCCACCTACCAGTTACTCGGCGACGAACTCGACGGCCCACGCGGCCGCATCTACCTCATCAAGCAGATGGTGGAAGGCGCGCCTGTGACGCGCAGCACGCAGATGCACCTCGACCGTTGCCTGACGTGCCGCAACTGCGAGACGACGTGCCCGTCCGGCGTGCAATACGGGCGCCTCGTCGAAATCGGCCGCAAGGTCGTCGAGGAGCATGTGACACGGCCGCCCGGCCAGCGCCTGCTGCGCCGCGTGCTCGCGAGCTTCCTGCCGAACAGCGCGCTTTTCACGCCCGCGATGCGGCTCGGCCAGCACGTCCGCCCGCTCCTGCCGAAGAAGCTGCGCGACAAGGTGCCCGCGCGTCAGCCGCTGCTCGAATGGCCCACAGCGCAGCACCCGCGCAAGATGCTGATGCTGGCCGGCTGCGTGCAGCCTTCGATGATGCCGAACGTCAACACCGCGACCGCGCGTGTGCTCGATGCCCTCGGCATCGAGACCATCGTCGCGCCGGAGGCCGGCTGCTGCGGCGCGATCCGCCTGCACCTCGGCTACAACGACGAAGCCCTCGACGACATCCGCGCCAACATCGACGCGTGGTGGCCGCACGTCGAAGCGGGCGCGGAAGCGATCGTGATGAACGCGTCAGGCTGCGGCGCGACGGTGCGCGAATATGCGTACCTGCTGCGCAACGACCCGGCGTATGCCGACAAGGCGCAGCGCATCGTGGCACTGACGCGCGACATCTGCGAAATCCTGCCCGACTTTGAAGAATCGCTCGTGGCCCTCGCGCGCCGCCGTTCCGTGCATACAGTCGCTTTCCACCCGCCGTGCACACTGCAGCATGGCCAGCAGGTCCGCGGGCACGTCGAGCACCTGCTCACCGCGCTCGGCATCGAAGTGCGCCTGCCCGCCGACAGCCACCTGTGCTGCGGTTCGGCCGGCACCTATTCACTCACGCAGCCGACGCTTTCCTACACGTTGCGTAACCAGAAGCTCGAACGGTTGCGCGCGCTGGAACCGCAACTGATTGTTTCGGCCAACGTGGGTTGCATCGCGCATCTGCAAAGCGGCACATCGATTCCGGTCACGCACTGGATCGAGTTGGTTGAGCATATGCTGTCGGCCTGATGTTTTCTACCTGGCCGTTCGGCTGAGTCGGCGGCGCAGGGCGGCGTCCGTATAATTCCGTACATCGCCCTGCTGTGTGCTCAACCGCCTCATGCCCGATCTCATCCATAACCTCGACGCCGTGCATCAGCGCATCGCTCTCGCCGCTCAAGTGGCGGGTCGCGACCCACGCTCTGTTACGCTGCTAGCCGTTTCGAAAACGTTCCCAGCCGAAGACGTCCGCGCGGCGCATGCCGCAGGTCAGCGTGCATTCGGCGAAAACTACGTGCAGGAAGCGATCACCAAGATTGAATCGCTGGCCGATCTGCGCGCGGATCTTGAATGGCATTTCATTGGTCCGCTGCAATCGAACAAGACGAAGCCAGTCGCGCAACATTTCGACTGGGTTCACTCGATCGATCGCCTGAAGATTGCCGAGCGGCTTTCCGAGCAGCGGCCGGATGGTCTGGCACCGCTCAACGTGTGCCTGCAGGTGAACGCCAGCGGCGAAGCGTCGAAAAGCGGTGTTGCGCCCGCCGAAGCACTGGAGCTTGCCCGCGCGATCGCAGCGCTACCCAGGCTGCGTCTGCGTGGTCTGATGTCGATCCCCGAACCGGCTGGCAGCGTCGAAGAGCAACGTGCGCCGCACCGTCTGCTGCGCGAACTCTTCGAACAGCTTCGTGCAGATGGGCTCGAACTCGACACGTTGTCGATGGGCATGTCAGGCGATCTCGAAGCGGCCGTAATCGAAGGCGCGACGATCGTGCGTGTCGGCACGGCAATTTTCGGCGCGCGTGACTACTCAAACTGAACAGAACACTTCACGGAACATCATGAAAATTGCTTTCATCGGCGGCGGCAATATGGCTGCGGCGCTCATCGGCGGTCTCATCAAGCGCGGCGTCGCGCCCGCCGATCTGTATGCGATCGACCCCAACGAAGAAGCGCGAGCCCGCAACGAGCAGCAGTTCGGCGTGCGCACCGGCGCTGCTGCTGACGCAGCGCTCGCTTCGTTCGACGCCATTCTGCTCGCGGTCAAGCCACAGATCCTGAAGAGTGTGGCGGAAGCTCTCGCGCCGCATCTTCGTTCGTCGCAACTCATCATCAGCATTGCCGCGGGCATTCGCGCCGACGACCTGTCGCGCTGGCTGAACGGCCATGCGCGCGTCGTGCGCACGATGCCGAATACGCCCTCGCTGATCGGCATGGGCGCGACGGGTCTGTTCGCAACGGCCGGAGTCGATGAAGCGGGCCGCACGCTCGCAACTGACGTCCTCGGCGCAGTGAGCAACACAGTGTGGTTCGACGACGAAGCAAAGATCGACGCCGTCACCGCCATTTCCGGCAGCGGCCCGGCGTACGTGTTCTATTTCATCGAGGCGCTGGAAGAAGCCGCACGCCAGCTCGGTATGGATGCGGCGCAAGGCCGCGCGCTCGCGGTCTCCACCTTCACGGGCGCGGCGCAACTTGCGGCGCAGTCCGATGAGCCGCCGGCTGTTCTGCGCGAACGCGTGACGTCGAAGGGCGGCACGACAGCGGCTGCGCTCGCGTCGTTCGAGGCATCGGGCGTGAAGGACGCCATCGTGCGCGGCGCGCTGGCTGCCAACGCGCGGGCGAAAGCGATGGGCGAAGAGTTTGGGAAGCAGTAACCGGCTGACGCGGCTTAGAACGCACCCGCCGCGTAATGCGCGGCAATACCGGCGAACAATGCGCCGCCCAGCCAGTTGTTATGGCGAAAGGCTGCGAAGCACGGCATGCGCTCGCGATTGCGGATCAGCGTGTAGTGATAGATCGCGCAGCCTGCCGCTGCCGTCCAGCCAAGCCAGTACAGCACGCCGAAGCCCAGCACGATGCCGATCCCAACGTAGATACCGAGCGTTGCCGCGTAGCAGAGCATGATCGCGAGCACATCGAAGCGGCCGAAGGTCAGCGCGGACGTGCGAATGCCGATCTTGATGTCGTCGTCGCGATCGACCATCGCGTATTCGGTGTCGTACGCGACCGACCAGAACACGTTGGCCAGCAGCATCACCCACGCGATCGTCGGCACCTGATTCTGGATCGCCGCGAACGCCATCGGAATACCGAAGCCAAACGCGATGCCGAGATAGGCCTGTGGAATCGCGAAGAACCGCTTCGTGAACGGATACGAACCGGCAACAAAGAGCGCGGCGACTGACAGTTCCTTCGTCAGTGTATTCAGCGGCAGGATCAGCAAAAATGCGATCAGGGATAGCCCCGCGGCAAGCGCCACGGCTTCCCACGCCTTGATCTTGCCGGACGTGATCGGGCGGTTCTCCGTGCGCTTCACGTAGCGGTCGAAATCGCGGTCGGCGTAATCGTTGATCGCGCAGCCCGCCGAGCGCATCAGGATCGTGCCGACCACAAAGATCACGAGCAGCGAAAACGATGGATGACCCTCCGACGCAATCCACAGGGCATTGAGCGTCGGCCACAGCAGCAGCAGGCTGCCGATCGGTTTGTCCATGCGGACAAGGCGGAGATAGAGCGGAAGTCGGGCGAACATGGGGAGGCAGGGAAGAGCAATCCTGACATTCTAGAGCAGTGGCGAAGACGGCGGCTCGCAGCACCGCAATCGCGCGATACGAGCGCAGCCGCCCGCCCGTGCCCCGCACACGCTGCATGCACAGGCACAAGCACAAGCACACGCTCGCAAAACGGAAACGGCCCGACAGGCATCAACTGTCGGGCCGCTCTTCTACCGTTTCAGCGCGGATGCACCACAGGCGCCGAACTAACGCTTCAACCTCAAGCCAGCATCGAACGCAGCATCCACGCGGTCTTTTCGTGCGTCTGCATGCGTTGGGTCAAGAGATCGGCGGTCGGTTCGTCGTTGGCCGCTTCCGTCGACGGGAAGATTTCGCGCGCGGTGCGCACGACGGCTTCCTGGCCTTCCACGAGTTGACGGATCATGTCTTCGGCCGCCGGAACGCCGTCTGCTTCAGGAATCGACGACAGCTTCGCGAATTCCTTGTAGCTGCCCGGCGCATGCACGCCCAGCGCGCGGATGCGTTCGGCGATCAGGTCGACGGCCATGGCAAGCTCGGTGTACTGCGTCTCGAACATCAGATGCAGCGTGTTGAACATCGGGCCCGTCACGTTCCAGTGGAAGTTGTGGGTCTTCAGGTAAAGCGTGTACGTGTCCGCAAGCAGACGCGACAGCCCTTCCGCGATCTTCTTGCGATCCTTGTCGCTGATACCGATATTGACGTGCTGAATAGCTTCTTTCCTGGCCATGAAGACTCCTTTAAAGAGTGATACAAACCGCTCGGCAGGTTCTGGATCGCCTATGCCGTCCCGAACGCTGGATCGCCCGACAGTGTAGCCTGGACAAGCTCGGACAAGCCTGTACACGCGCACTGACCAGATGTCACGCCCCTGACGTCAGCCGCCGAAAGCGTGCTGCAATGCCTGCGCAGCGATCACCGCAAAACCGCTGGTGACAATCGCAAATCCCACCATTTTTCTGGCAACAGTCGCGCCCTGAACCTGCGCCTGAACCTGCACGGCATATCGCGCTGCATTCGTACCACGCCCGACGTTTGTGCGGTTAATCGCCTGCATCATCTGGTTCATGATCGTTTCCCTCAATTCACCCTCACATCCCGGCGGCGCGCCGATGCGCACCGCCTTCCTGCGTGACTGCCGCTACTTCGTCACTTCGCGTTCTTCAAGTTTCACGAGCGCGGCGACAACGCCCTCCGCATACGCTGGATCGATGCGCCGGAAGTGCTCGATCTGCCGCGCGATGATGTCGTCCGGCACGCCCTTGATGTGCCGTGCGATGTTGCCGAACAACCGCTCGCGTTGCGCCGCGTCGAAGATCTGGAACAGCGCGGCCGGCTGGCTGTAGTAGTCGTCATCGTCGCGATGGTCGTAGCGGTCGACGGCGCCCGCCGCGAGCGGCGGCTCCGCCGCATTGCGGTCCTGCGCGAAGTCACCGAAACGGTTCGGCTCGTAGTTCACCGTGCCACCCAGGTTGCTATCGGTGCGCATCCCGCCGTCGCGATGGAACGAATGCGGCGACGCGACCCGCGAAGCATTCACCGGAATCTGGTGATGATTCACGCCAAGCCGGTAGCGCTGCGTATCGCCGTACGAGAAGAGACGTCCCTGCAGTAGACGGTCCGGCGAGAAACCAATGCCCGGCACCACGTTCGCCGGCGAAAACGCCGCCTGCTCGACATCCACGAAGTAGTTGCCGGCATTACGATTCAATTCAAGTGTGCCGACGTCGATCAGCGGGTAATCCTTCTGCGACCACACTTTCGTGATGTCGAACGGGTTGTAGCGATACGTCGCGGCATCCGCTTCCGGCATCACCTGAATGCAGAAGCGCCACTTCGGGAATTTCCCGCTGTCGATGTTCGCGACGAGATCGCGCTGCGCGCTTTCGCGATCGCCGGCGATCACCTGTGCGGCCTCGGCATCGGTGAAGTTTTCGATGCCCTGCATCGACTTGAAGTGAAATTTCACCCAGAAGCGCTCGTTGTTCGCGTTGATTAACGAGTACGTGTGCGAGCCGAAGCCGTGCATCTGCCGGTAGTTCTGCGGAATGCCGCGATCGCTCATCAGGATCGTCACCTGATGGAGCGACTCCGGATGGCGCGACCAGAAGTCCCACGCCGCGATGTTGCTCCGCGTGTTCGTATACGGATCGCGCTTCTGCGTGTGGATGAAATCCGGAAACTTCAGCGGATCGCGGATAAAGAACACCGGCGTGTTGTTGCCGACCACGTCCCAGTTGCCCTCTTCCGTGTAGAACTTGATCGCGAAGCCACGCACATCGCGCTCGGCGTCGGCGGCGCCGCGCTCACCGGCCACGGTCGAAAAACGCAGAAAGAGCGGCGTTTCCTTGCCGACTTCCGCGAACACTTTTGCTTTCGTGAAACGCGAGATGTCGTGCGTGACCTTCAATGTGCCGAACGCACCCGACCCTTTTGCGTGGACGCGTCGCTCAGGAATGACCTCGCGGTCGAAATGCGCAAGCTTCTCGATCAGCCACACGTCCTGCAGCGCGACCGGGCCGCGCGTGCCGGCGGTCATCGAATTCTGGTTGTCGGCGACGGGCGCGCCGGCGGCAGTGGTGAGTTTGCGTTCAGACATCCTTCTACTCCTGGCTTTTATTGGAAATTGGGCGTGCTGCGGTGTGACGGCGGGCGTCAGGCTGAAATCGCGCGGTCGACGAGCAGCGCGATCGCGACAGTGCGCAGCGATGAGGCAAAGTTTTCTACCGGGAGCGTCGTAGCTTGCCGCGCAGGTTGGGCGGTGGGCTGGGCGAGCGTGGAATGGGCTTGATTCATCGGTTCCTCCGGAGGTGTCGGATCGGGCGATCCATGGAGGAAACTATATCGATGACTATCGAATTACTGAATTTAATTAAATAAATCTATTCGATAGCTGAAGCCCTCAGCGGAGACGGGCTTCGGCTGGCCGTCCTGGGCAACGCCAGCGGCCAGCCTGAAGGGGCGCTTTAACTGACAGCGGCGGGCAGGTCGAGCTTGCTTACGCCCGCCAGATCGCAGGCGTTGATCGCATCGCAGATGGCGTCAATGGCCGGCATTCGCGTGAAGCTCTTGCGCCACGCCAGCACGACGCGACGGTCGGGCACCGGTTCGTCGAAATGCACGTAGCTGAGGAGCCCCGAGTCGACGCCACCGGCGTGCGGCTTCACTTCCGTCACCGACATGCGCGGCAGCACCGTGATACCGACGCCGCTCGCGACCATATGACGGATCGTCTCCAGCGAGGAACCTTCGAACGTCTTCTGGATTCCATCCGCATTCTGCGAGAAACGCATCAGCTCCGGACACACGCCGAGGACGTGATCGCGGAAACAATGCCCGCTGCCGAGCAGCAGCATTGTTTCCTGCTTCAGGTCGCCCGGATCGATCTTCGCGCGCGTTTCCCATGCGTGACCGGACGGCAGCGCGACGACAAACGGCTCGTCATACAGCGGACGCAGCATCAGGCCGGTTTCCGGGAACGGCAGCGCCATGATCGCGACGTCGATTTCGCCCTGCTTCAGCAGTTCGATCAGCTTGAGCGTGTAGTTTTCCTGCAGCATCAGCGGCATCTGCGGAACGCGCCGGATCATCTGCTTGACGAGCGTTGGCAGCAGATACGGTCCGATCGTATAGATCACACCGAGGCGCAGCGGTCCCACGAGCGGATCCTTGCCCTGCTTGGCGATTTCCTTGATGGCGAGCGTCTGCTCCAGCACACGCTGCGCCTGCGAGACGATCTGCTCACCGACGGGCGTGACACTGACTTCGCTCGTCCCGCGCTCGAAAATCTGCACGTTCAGTTCGTCTTCGAGCTTCTTGATCGCCACCGACAGCGTCGGCTGGCTGACGAAACACGCTTCCGCCGCGCGGCCGAAGTGCCGTTCGCGGGCAACCGCGACGATGTATTTCAATTCAGTGAGCGTCATTGGGGACCAATCAGCGCGATGGATTCGATAGGTTTCTGTTATACACCTATGGGGCCAATTCGCCAACCCGGATTGATTTTGATTGGGGGCGGAGCGGTTTGCGCCCCTTTCCGGCTGGGCTTGCAGGCCGCTACGGACCGCGTTGCGGCCCGCCAGCGCGCGCTAAGCCTTCAGATAATGCTCCCGCGCACCGAGCCAGCGCGCGAGGTGCTGCGTGACGACATCCGGGTATTCGTCGAGCAGACGCGCGGCCGCTTCGCGCGCCGGTTCGATTAGCCAGCCGTCCTGCTGGAGATCGGCAAATCGCAACATCGCCGCGCCCGACTGCCGCGCGCCCAGAAACTCACCAGGACCGCGGATTTCGAGGTCGCGCCGCGCGATTTCAAAGCCGTCGGTCGTTTCGCGCATCGTCTGAAGCCGTGCGCGGGCGGTTTGCGACAGCGGCCCGGTGTAGAGCAGCACGCACACCGAAGCCGCGCTGCCGCGCCCCACGCGCCCGCGCAACTGGTGAAGCTGCGCAAGACCGAAGCGCTCGGCGTGCTCGATCACCATCAGCGACGCATTCGGCACGTCGACGCCCACTTCGATCACCGTCGTCGCAACCAGCAACTGCACTTCGTTGCGCGTGAAGGCGTCCATGACGGCAGCCTTTTCAGCCGGCGCCAGGCGTCCGTGAACAAGGCCGACGTTCAGCTCCGGTAAGGCCGCGACCAGCGTTTCGTACGTTTCGACGGCGGTTTGCAGCTGCAGCGTCTCGCTTTCCTCGATCAGCGGACACACCCAGTACACCTGACGCCCGGTGAGCGCCGCCTCGCGCACACGCCCGATCACTTCTTCGCGGCGCGCGTCGGAAACGAGCTTCGTCAGGATCGGCGTGCGGCCGGGCGGCAGTTCGTCGATCGTGGAAACGTCGAGGTCCGCGTAATAGGTCATCGCCAGCGTGCGCGGAATCGGCGTTGCCGACATCATCAGTTGATGCGGCTGGAAATCGCGTGCGCCGTCGGCGGCGTTCCGCGCCTTGGCGCGCAGCGCGAGCCGCTGTTCGACGCCGAAGCGATGCTGTTCGTCGACGATCACGAGGCCAAGCCGCGCGAACTCGACCGCGTCCTGGATGATCGCGTGCGTGCCGATCACAAGATGCGCGGTGCCCAACGCCGCCGCTTCGAGCGCGGCGCGCTTGTCCTTCGCTTTCAGACTGCCGGCAAGCCACGCGACGCTCACGCCGAGCGGCTCGAGCCAGCCGCGCAGCTTGCGTGCGTGCTGCTCGGCCAGGATTTCGGTGGGCGCCATCAGCGCAGCCTGGTAGCCGGCGTCGATGGCCTGCGCGGCCGCGAGCGCGGCGACGATCGTCTTGCCACTGCCGACGTCGCCCTGCAGCAGACGCTGCATGGGGTGCGGCTGCGTCAGATCCTGCGCGATCTCGGCGCCGACGCGCTGCTGCGCGCCCGTCAGCGAGAACGGCAACGCTTCGAGCAGACGCGTGACGAGCGCAGCGGAATCCGTCGGCCCGCGACGCGGCATTGCAGGCGCCGCGCGCGTGCGACGCTCCTCGTGCGCGCGCTTGAGCGACATCTGCTGCGCGAGCAGCTCCTCGAACTTGATGCGCGTCCACGCCGGATGCGTGCCGTCGATCAGCGCGTACTCGTCGGAATCCGCGTTCGGGTGATGCAGCGTGCGCACCGCGTCGATCAATGGCGGCACACCCAGCGGCTGGAGATACGCCTGCGCGATCGGCACGGGCAGCAGTTCAGGCAGCGACGTGCGCGACAACGCGTTATCGATCGACTTGCGCAAATACGCCTGCGTGACGCCTGCCGTGCTCGGATACACCGGCGTGAGCGCCTGCGGCAGCGGCGTTTCTTCTTCGACGACTTTCACCGCCGGATGCACCATCTCCATCCCGAAGAAGCCGCCGCGCACGTCACCGCGCACACGCAGCCGCTGGCCGACGGCCATCTGCCTGACCTGCGAGCCGTAGAAGTTGAGAAAGCGCAGCACGAGTTCGTCGCCGGCATCGTCGCGCAGCTTGACCAGCAACTGGCGACGCGGGCGATAAGCGATCTCGTTGTCGAACACGACGCCTTCGGTCTGTGCCATGCCGCCCGGCAGCAGCTCTCCGACGGGCGTGAGCGAGGTTTCGTCTTCGTAGCGCATCGGCAGATGCAGCACGAGATCGATGTCGCGCGTGAGACCGAGTTTGGCGAGCCTGTCGGCGGTTTTTGTCAGTGCGGGCGCGGGCTTTTTCGCGCTGACTGTGTTGTCCGCTTCCGCCAGTGATGTCGCCGCAGCCGCCTTGCCGCGCGCGGCGCGGCGCTTCGGCGCGGCGCTCACTTCTTCGGTGTCGGCAGGCAGGCGGCGTTCGGACAAGGGCATGAGTCGCTTCGCAAGTACAATATCGGCTTTCAAAGGTGTCGCAGCGATGCCGCGCGCCAGCCGTGCTGGTGGACCCGGCGGGTCAACGCACAGCCTGCCGCAGCAATGTTTCGCAATCATAGCCGCTCGCCGCCCGGCACCGGTTCAATTCAGTATCGATTCACATCAGCCCGTCAGCATGTTCACGCTTTCCGATTTCGATTTCACCCTGCCGCCCGAGCTGATCGCGCAGACCGCGTTGCCCGAGCGCAGTGGCAGCCGTCTGCTCGAAGTGGACGGCACGGTTGAACCCGCGCGCCTTAACGACCGACGCTTCGCCGAACTGCCCGACTGCATTGCGCCTGGCGATCTGCTGGTCTTCAACGATACCAAAGTCCTGAAGGCCCGCTTCCTCGGCCAGAAAGCCAGTGGCGGCAAGATCGAGGTGCTGGTCGAACGGCTGACTGGCGAAACGACCGCACTGGCGCAGATCCGCGCCAGCAAAAGCCCGGCGCCCGGCACGACGCTGCGCCTTGCCGATGCGTTCGACGTAACAGTCGGTGAGCGCGTCGAGCCGTTCTACACGCTGCACTTCCCCGCCGACTGTCTGACGCTGATCGAGCAGTACGGCCGTCTGCCGTTGCCGCCGTACATCGAGCACGACCCCGACGCGACCGACGAAACGCGCTATCAGACCGTGTTCGCGCAAAACCCGGGCGCGGTGGCCGCACCAACCGCCGGGCTGCACTTCGACGCGTCGCTGCTGGCGCGACTTGATGACAAAGGTATCGAACGCGCGACGCTGACGCTGCATGTCGGCGCGGGCACATTCCAGCCGGTGCGGGTCGAGAACCTCGCCGAGCACAAGATGCACAGTGAGTGGTATCAGTTGCCGCAAACGCTGGTTGATCGCATCGCGGCGACCAGAGCGCGCGGCAATCGCGTCATCGCGGTCGGCACCACCTCGATGCGCGCGCTCGAAGCCGCCGCGCGAGCCGCCGATGAAGCCGGTCATGCGCTCGCCGCAACGAGCGCCGAGACAGACATCTTCATCACGCCGGGCTACCGCTTCCGCATCGTGGACCGGCTCGTGACGAACTTCCATCTGCCAAAGTCGACGCTTTTGATGCTCGTGTCGGCTTTTGCCGGTATCGACACGATTCGCGCCGCCTACGCCCACGCAATCGAAGCGCGTTACCGCTTTTTCAGCTACGGCGACGCGATGCTGCTGACGCGACGCGATTCGTGATTCACATCAGGTAACAGGCAATCTCAATCCGCCACCGTGCCCTTCGCGCGACGGCATTCATCATTTGCGCCGGACTGTTTTCCGGTGGCACAGGAGTTTTTCATGACCGACGGTCATCAACACGCGACGCAAACCGGACGCCCGGAAAACGGCCTCAAGTTCGAACTGCTCACCACCGACGGCGAGGCGCGCCGCGGGCGTGTGACGTTGAATCACGGCGTCGTCGAAACGCCGATCTTCATGCCGGTCGGCACCTACGGCACCGTGAAGGCGGTCCAGCCGCGCGAACTCGAAGAGATGCACGCGCAGATCATCCTCGGCAACACGTTTCACCTGTGGCTGCGTCCGGGTCTTGAGACGATTGCCGCGCACGGTGGCCTGCACGCCTTCATGGGATGGAAAAAACCGATCCTGACCGATTCGGGCGGTTTTCAGGTGTTTTCGCTCGGTGATCTGCGCAAGATCACCGAAGATGGCGTCACGTTCGCGTCGCCGATCAATGGCGACAAGCTGTTCCTGTCGCCCGAAGTGTCGATGCAGATCCAGAAGGTGCTGAATTCGGACATCGTCATGCAGTTCGACGAATGCACGCCGTACGCCACCGACAACGTGCCGACCTCGCATCAGGAAGCCGCCGATTCGATGCGCATGTCGATGCGCTGGGCAAAGCGCTCGATCGACGAATTCAACCGGCTCGGCAATCCGAACGCGCTTTTCGGCATCGTTCAGGGTGGCATGTTCGAGGATCTTCGCGACGAATCGCTCGCGGGCCTGTCGGAGATCGACTTCCACGGTTTTGCGATTGGCGGCCTGTCGGTGGGCGAACCGAAGGAAGACATGATGCGCGTGCTGAACCACATCGGCCCGAAGCTGCCGGCAAACAGGCCCCACTACCTGATGGGCGTCGGCACGCCGGAGGATCTGGTCGCGGGCGTCGCGGCAGGTATCGACATGTTCGACTGCGTGATGCCGACCCGCAACGCGCGCAACGGCTGGCTGTTCACCCGTTTCGGCGACGTGAAGATCCGCAACGCGACGCACAAGAACTCGCTGCGTCCGCTCGACGAGCAGTGCGGCTGCTACACCTGCCGCAACTTCACGCGCGGCTATCTGCATCATCTGCATCGCGTCGGCGAAATCCTCGGCGCGCAGCTGAACACGATCCACAACCTGCACTACTACCTCGAACTGATGCAGGAAATGCGCGACGCAATCGAAGCGCATATGTTCGACGCGTTCAGGAAGCTGTTCCACGAAAACCGGGCGCGAGGCGTCGACGGGCCAGCCTGACGACACGGCGGGCCCCGCACGAACACAGGGCAGAACGCGCAAAAGCCCGCCCACCAACGCTGCCGGCGATATCAACAGAAGAATCCGTCGGTGCGCTGGCACAAACCTTACAATCATCTTTCGCGATATGCGATTGAACTGCGCTTATCGCAAATAACAGCTTGATCGGAAAGCGCATTTCATGTGCAGTCGCGACCTATGGCCGGTGGTAGAATAACCGGCTGCTTTTTTTGATCGTTATAACGGAGAGACCAACGTGTCGTTCATTTCCAATGCCTTCGCGCAAGGCACCGGTGGCGCAGAATCGAGCCTGATGAGCTTCCTGCCCCTGATCCTGATGTTCGCTGTGCTGTATTTCATCATGATCCGTCCGCAAATGAAGCGCCAGAAGGAACACCGCAACATGCTCTCCGCCATGGCGAAGGGCGACGAAGTCGTCACGAACGGCGGCATCGTCGGCAAGGTCACCAAGGTGAGCGATGCTTACGTTGGCGTCGAAATTTCCGAAGGCACTGAAATCACCGTGCAGAAAGCATCGGTGACCCAGATTCTCCCGAAAGGCACGATCAAGTCGCTGTAAGGCCTGCTCTGTCGCGTCCGGCGCGGCCTCGCCGGAACCGCACATGGCTCACGCCACGGTTCCCGCGCTCATCGCCGGACGCATTGCCTGGAAGCCTGGCGTTTAGACCAGGCTTCCAGGCCAACCTTCCCGTTGGGCCATCCCCATGAATCGTTACCCCCTCTGGAAATATGTCGTGATGCTGGTGGCACTCGCCATCGGCCTCGTGTACACGTTGCCCAACTTCTTCGGTGAAGCGCCGGCGGTCCAGGTGTCGAGCGGCAAAGTCACGGTCAAGCTCGACTCGTCCACGCTCGCGCTGGTCGAATCGGCACTCGCTTCAAGCCAGATCAAGCCTGACGCCGTCACGTTCGACAACACGTCGACCAACGCGAACATCCGCGTGCGTCTGACGGATACCGACACGCAACTGCGCGTGAAAGACCTGCTGCAGAAGTCGCTGAACGCCGATCCGACGGATCCGCAGTTCATCGTCGCGCTGAACCTGCAAAGCGCGTCGCCGGCCTGGCTGACCGCGCTGCACGCGCTGCCGATGTATCTCGGCCTCGACCTGCGCGGCGGTGTCCACTTCCTGCTGCAAGTCGACATGGCTGGCGCGCTGAACAAGAAGCTCGACTCCGACGCGTCCGACGCCCGCACGCTGCTGCGCGACAAGAACATCCGCGATGGCGGCGTGAACCGCGTCAACCAGACGGTGGTCGTGAATTTCGCCGACGCAGATGTCGCCGAAGCCGCGCGCAAGCAGCTCGCATCGAGCATCAACGAACTCCAGTGGGCCTCGCAGCCGAATCCGGCGGGCGGTGTGCAACTCGTCGGCACGTTCACGCCGGCGGTGCAGAAAACCGTCGAAGACGCGGCGCTCAAGCAGAACATCACCACGCTGCACAACCGCGTGAACGAACTCGGCGTTGCCGAACCGGTGATCCAGCAGCAAGGCTCCGACCGCATCGTGGTCGAACTGCCGGGCGTGCAGGACACGGCGAAGGCGAAGGACATCATCGGCCGTACGGCGACGCTCGAAGCGCGTCTGGCCGACCCGGTGAACACGCATCCGAACCCGAACGAGCCGGTCCCGCCGGGCGATGAACTCTTCACGCAGGGCGCGCAAACGCCGGTGCTGTTGCGCAAGCAGATCATCTTCACGGGTGACAGGATTATCGACGCGTCGTCGGGCTTTGACGAGCATCAGCGTCCGTCGGTGAACATCCGCCTTGATTCGGCCGGCGGCCGCGCAGTGCGCAGCGTGTCGCGCGACAACATCGGCAAGCCGATGGCGATGGTGCTGTTCGAAAAGGGCAAGGGCGAAGTGCTGACGGTCGCGACGATCCAGTCCGAACTCGGCGACCGCTTCCAGATCACCGGCCAGCCGACGCCACAAGCCGCCACCGATCTCGCGCTGCTGCTGCGCGCCGGTTCGCTGGCCGCGCCGATGGACATCATCGAAGAACGTACGATCGGCCCGAGCCTCGGCGCCGATAACATCAAGAAGGGCTTCCACTCGGTCGTGTGGGGCTTCGCGGCGATTGCCGTCTTCATGATCGCGTACTACATGCTGTTCGGTCTGATCTCGATGATCGGGCTGTCGGTGAACCTGCTGCTGCTGATCGCGATTCTCTCGATGCTGCAGGCCACGCTGACGTTGCCGGGTATCGCCGCTATCGCGCTCGCGCTCGGTATGGCGATCGACGCGAACGTGCTGATCAACGAGCGCGTGCGTGAAGAACTGCGCAACGGGGCGCCGCCGCAACTGGCCATCCAGAACGGCTACTCGCACGCATGGGCGACGATTCTCGACTCGAACGTGACCACCTTGATCGCTGGCCTTGCGCTGCTCGCGTTTGGTTCCGGTCCGGTGCGCGGCTTCGCGGTCGTGCACTGTATCGGCATCATGACGTCGATGTTCTCGGCGGTGTTCTTCTCGCGCGGTCTCGTGAACGTCTGGTACGGCGGCAAGAAGAAGCTGAAGTCGCTGGCGATCGGTCAGGTGTGGCGTCCGACGCCCCTCGAAGGCGACGCTGCGTACCTCGGCAACGGCGACGCCGCGACCGACACGGCTAAAGCCATCGCTGCCGCCAGCACAAGCTCGGCTGCCAAAGCGAATGCGGCGAAGGCAGCGGCGCGCACCGGCAAACCGGTCGTCCGCCGTCGTAACGATCCGGGCACTGCGCCCCGGAAACCGGGTTCATCCCGCTGAGTCCCGGAGAAAGAGACCATGGAATTTTTCCGCATCCGCAAAGACCTTCCGCTCATGCAGCGCGCGTTGATCTTCAACGCGATCTCGCTGCTGACGTTCATTGCCGCTGTGTTTTTCCTCGTGCATCGCGGACTGCATCTTTCGGTGGAATTCACCGGCGGCACGGTCGTCGAAGTGCAGTATCCGCAGGCAGTGCCGCTCGAGCCACTGCGCAACACGCTCAGCAAGCTCGGTTACGCTGACGCGCAGGTGCAGAACTTCGGCACCTCACGCGATGTGCTGATCCGTTTGCCGCTGAAGCAGGGTTTCACGTCCGCGCAGCAAAGCGATCAGGTGATGGGCGCGCTGAAGGCCGATAACTCACAGGCGCAGTTGCAGCGCGTCGAGTTCGTCGGCCCGCAGGTCGGCAAGGAACTCGCTACCGACGGCCTCCTCGCGCTTGCGTGCGTGGTCATCGGCATCGTGATCTATCTGTCGTTCCGCTTCGAATGGAAGTACGCCGTCGCCGGCGTGATCGCCAACCTTCATGACGTGGTGATCATTCTCGGCTTCTTCGCGTTCTTCCAGTGGGAGTTCTCGCTGTCGGTGCTGGCGGCCGTGCTCGCGGTGCTCGGTTACTCGGTGAACGAATCCGTCGTTATCTTCGACCGGATTCGCGAAACCTTCCGCCGCGAACGCAAGATGACGGTCATCGAAGTCATCAACCACGCGATCACCAGCACGATGTCGCGTACGATCATCACGCACGGCTGTACGCAGATGATGGTGCTGTCGATGTTCCTGTTCGGCGGCCCGACGCTGCACTACTTCGCACTGGCGCTGACGGTCGGTATTCTGTTCGGTATCTACTCGTCGGTGTTCGTCGCCGCGGCGCTCGCGATGTGGCTGGGTGTGAAGCGTGAAGACCTGATCAAGGACAAGAAGGAACGTCACGATCCGAGCGATCCAAACGCAGGCGCGGAGGTTTAAACACCCGCCCCCTGCTGCAATGTAAGGCGCATAAAGAAGGCCGGTTCGAAAGAACCGGCCTTTGTCGTTTACCGCTTGCCTTTTACGGCGTATCACGCAATCGAATCACCTGAAACCAGGATTGCGACGGGCAGCAATCAGCGCGATCAAACTGATCACCGCCGCAAACATCATGTAAAAGGCCGGCGCGGTTTTGGTCCCGGTCGCGCTGATCAGCCACGCGATGATGAACGGGCCGAAGCCGCCGAAAATCGTCACCGCGACGTTGTACGCGAGCGACATGCCGGTCGTACGCGTCTGCACCGGGAACAGCTCGGACAGCAATCCCGGCAGCGCGCCGAAGTAGCCCGTCATCAGAAAGGCGAACACGATCTGTATCGCGATCAGCGTTTCAAACGTCGGATGCGCGACGAGATACGCGAACGCCGGATAGATCAGCACCAGCAGCAGCACCGCCGACGCCAGCATGATTCCCGTGCGCCCTTGACGGTCGGACACGTGCCCGACCACCGGCGCGAACGCCAGTTGAATGACACCGACCAGCAAAATCGCCGCGAACGATACCGACGGAGACAGCCCCAGTTGCTTCACACCGTACGTCGGCATGAACAGCACAAGGTAGGTCGATACCGTGCCAAGCACGACCAGACCCATCGCGATCAAGAGCCGCAGCTTCTGGCTGGCGAAGGTGTCGCGCAACGGCGTCGCGGTGGTTTCGGCGTCGAGGAATTCGGGCGTCTCGTCGAGACGGGTGCGGATGTACCAGGCAACCGGTCCGATCAGGAGCCCGAAGGTGAATGGCACGCGCCAGCCCCACGACATCATCTGCTCAGGCGAGAGTTTGCCTGTCAGCACGAATCCGAACAGCGCGGCGAGCAGCGTGGTCAACCCCTGGCTCGCGATCTGCCAGCTGGCAAAGAAGCCGCGCTGCCCGGGCACATGCTCGGCGAGAAACGCCGTCGCGCTGCCGAACTCGCCGCCGGCGGAAAAGCCCTGCATCAGCCGCGCAAGCACGAGGATCAGCGGTGCTGCAATGCCGATCGTTTCGTATGTGGGCAGGATCGCGATGATCAACGTGCCGACCATCATCAGCAGGATCGAGAGCGTCAGCGCGGCCTTGTGCCCTGCCCGGTCGGCGTATGCGCCGAGCACGATAGCGCCGAGCGGCCGCATGAAGAACGACACGCCGAACGTGCCGAGCGTCAACAGCAGCGAAACGGTGTCGTTACCGGCGGGAAAAAACAGCTTCGAGATGACGACCGCGAAAAACCCGTAGACGACCAGATCAAACCATTCCAGCGCATTGCCGATCGACGCGGCGACTACGACGCGCCATGAACTGTGGCGTGCCGCCGCGGCGCTTGCGGCCGTCGTTGCATTCATTCAGGTCTCCCTGTGCGAGTCGTTTCATCGCCGGACTGGATGCGCGCACAACCAGTCAGGCGGTAGCGCCACTATGTAGCTGAAAAATAAACTTTACGCGAGCAGGCGGAGCAATCCCAACCCGCCGCGGCAACGCTGAAAGCACAATAAAAAAACCGCTTCGTCGCAAGGCGAACGAAGCGGTTTTTGCGCCAGACGCGCTGCCCGCACTACGCGAGGCGAGCACGCCTGCGAGACATCGTCAAACAGGCTTACTGCTTGATACCTTCAGCCTGGATCTGCAGTTTGGTCTGCATGCTGAAGCCGTACGTCTTGCCAAAGTCCATGCCGAAGTCCGCGCGATCGAACGTCGTGCTGGCTTCCACGCCGCACACTTCGCGCTTGAGCACCGGATGTTGCATGCACTTGAACGATTCGACCTTCAGGTTCACCGGCTTCGTCACGCCATGCATCGTCAGCGTGCCGATCACTTCAGCAGGCTTGTCGCCGTCGAATTTGATCTCGGTCCCCTTGTAGGTCGCAGCCGGGAATTTCGCCACGTCGAAGAAGGCGTCCGTCCTCAGGTGATCGTCGAGCTTCGTGTTGCCCGTGCTCACCGATGTCGGATCGACCGTGACCTCAACCGTGCCGGTCTTCGCGGCGCGATCGAGCGTGACCGTGCCCGAACTCTTCGTGAACTTGCCGCGCCACACCGACAGGCCGCCGAAGTGGTCAGCCGCGAAACTCGGGAACGTGTGCGCCGGGTCGAGTTGATAGGTATCGGCGGCGAATGCGCCGATCGAGAGGGTCGACGCCAGTGCGGCGATCAGCAGATGTTTCTTCAATTCATGCTCCTTCAGGTATCCAGGTGCGCCGCGCGGGACGTCGGCGCAATAACAACGAATCACGGATTACGACAGATAACGATTACTTGTGTGCTGCAACGATATGAAACTTGATGACCACGTCATCGGCCACGACCGACGTATCTTTCCATTCGCCCGTGCCGATATCGAACTGCGAGCGTTTGACCGGCAGCGAGCCGTCGAACGTCTGCGTCGAGCCCTGCTGCGTGACCGTCACGGGCACGGTGACCGTCTGCGACTTGCCCTTGATCGTGATCTTGCCGGTCACCTTGAACTGGTTGCCGCCCGCCGGCGCGATCCCATTCGAGGCAAAAGTCGCGGTCGGGTACGCCTTCGAATCGAACCATTCCTTGCCACGCACCTGGTCGTTATAGCTCTCGTCGCCGAGGTCGTAGCTGCCGGTGTCGATAGAAAGCTGCGCGCTGCCTGCGGTCGGTTTGGCCGGATCGAACATGATCTGCGCGGTGAACTTGCCGAACTTGCCTTCGACGGGCACGTTCATCTGTTTCGACGTCGCCGTGACGGTGCTTTTCGCCACGTCGACCTGGGCGAGCGCGCTGCCCGCGGCGGTCAACGTAACAGCTGCGAAAGCCGTCAGCAGGGTGCGATGAAATGAAACCTTCATAAGTGTCCTATTTGAGGAAAGGAATCATGCGCGACAGCAGGCCGTCGCGATCCAGCAACTGATGCTTGAGCGCGCCTGCGACGTGCAGCACGACGAGTGCGAGCAGGCCGTAATTGAGCGTCACGTGAACGACCTTGAGGATGGCTTTCAGGTGCGGGTCCGGCGAAATCAGCAGCGGCAGACGCACGAGGCCAAGATATACAACCGGGATATTCGATGCCGAGCTGTACAGATAGCCCGAAACCGGAATCGCGATCATCAGCACATACAGCAGCACGTGAACGACCTCCGCGGCGATCCGCTGCCACGCGACCATGCCGGCCGGCAACGCCGGCGCGACATGCGTCGCGCGCCACAGGATGCGCACCACGGCGAGGGCGAACACGGTCACGCCGATCCATTTGTGCCACGAAAAATAGCGCAGCTTGGTGGGCGTGAAACCTGGGATGTCGGTCATCACCCAGCCGAGCGCGAACCCGCAAACGATCAGCAACGCGATCAGCCAGTGAAACGCAATCGCGGTCCGCGTGTAACTATCGGGGGCGCTGGGCGCCGCAGAGGAAGAACGAGGTGCCATGACGGAGCGGACGCAAACAAGGTTAACGGAGCGGCTGGAGCGCTTATTCCAGCGGCTCCGGCGATGCAGCCAGACTGGCGACGTCGTCGCCGCCGGGCGAATGACAACGCCAAGGCCGCCATGCTACCGCAAGCCGTTAAAGCTGGCTGGAACGCCCGTGCAACAGTCCGTCGCATCAATGGAACGATTTGGGGACGGAAAGGGTCCGATGCGTGTGCGGGCCGCCGGCCAAGGCCTTCCACGGTCCGGCGGCGCAATTTTGAAATGCATCGAGCGGGCTGTTTGGTAACATGGCGCGGGCTTCAGGCAAAGTGTTCAGTCGTTTCGCGCCTGTGCCGCTGTCTTCGTGAACATCAGCGAAAGGTTGTGCTGGTTTTTTCTACGGGTCCCTGTCCACGTCGTCCGTCTTCACTCATACATGGAACATGACCACCTGATCGCGTGCCACGAGTGTGATGCGCTGTTCCGCAAACCGCGGCTCGACCGTCGCGCGATGGCCCGTTGTCCACGCTGCAAGGCGACGCTCTACCGGAGCGCGTCGACGCGCATCGACAGTATCGTCGCGATGACGCTGGCCGCGCTCATCACATTCCTCGTCGCGCAGGCGTTCCCGATCGTCGAACTCGAAACCAGCGGTATCACCTCGCAAACCACGCTGTTCGGAGCGATCGTCGCGTTGTGGAACGAGGACATGCAGATCGTCGCGGTGATGGTCTTCTGTTCGACCACGCTGTTTCCGCTCACCGAACTCCTCGCCCTCCTGTACGTGCTGGTGCCCGTTCGCGCGGGTTACGTGCCGCCGCTCTTCAACCTCGTGCTGCGCGCGATCCAGTTCGTGCGGCCGTGGGGCATGATCGAAGTGTTCATGCTTGGCGTGCTGATTACCATCGTCAAGATGACCAGCCTCGCGCGCGTGACTCCCGAAGCCGCCCTCTTTGCCTTCGGCGTGCTGACGCTGATGTTCGCGGTGGTCGTCACGTTCGATCCGCGCACGCTGTGGGATATCGCCGATACGCTGCCAAGAGAACGCCTGCGGCGGATCCGGCGCCTGAGAGCCGCGCGAGCCGCCGGCCAGCCGCCCGCACCGCATCAGGGATGAAAGCCGGATGAAATACATCACAGCAAAACGCGCCGGTTTCGTGAGTTGCCATGCATGCGCGCGGGTCGAACCCTGGCGGCCATCGGCTGCGCCGCAACAGTGCTCGCGCTGCGGCGCGACGCTGCATCGGCGCAGCCCCGACAGCCTGATACGCACATGGGCGCTTCTGCTCTCCGCGGCGCTGCTTTATATTCCGGCGAACCTGCTGCCCGTGATGCATACGGCATCGCTCGTCGGCGCCGAGGACGACACGATCATGAGCGGCGTGGTCTACTTCTGGACCTCGGGCGACTGGCCGCTTTCCGTCATCGTGTTCATCGCCAGCATCCTGGTGCCGATGCTCAAGCTGAGCGTGCTGGTGCTGCTGACCGTCACCGCGCAGCGCCGCTCGAAATGGCGGCCCGACCAGCGCACGAAGCTGTACCGGATCGTCGAGCGCATTGGCCGCTGGTCGATGCTTGACGTATTCGTCGTGACGCTGACTGTCGCGCTGGTCCGTTTCAACTCGCTCGCCGTGATCACAGCCGGTCCGGGCGCACTCGCGTTCGGCTCGGTGGTGGTTCTCACGATGCTGGCCTCGATGCAGTTCGATCCGCGTCTCATCTGGGATTACGTCGATGAACGCAAAGATAAAAAAACCTCAGGGATCAAACCATGAATAGCCCGCAAGGACCGAATCCGCCACCCGACCTGCCGGAACCCGATATCGAGCCGCCGCGCCGCAGCTGGTTGCCGTCGCTCGTCTGGGTGATCCCGCTGATCGCAGCGCTGATCGGCGTCGCGCTCGTCATCAAGTCGGTGTCCGGCAAGGGGCCGACCATCACGATCAGCTTCACGACTGCCGAAGGGCTCGAGCCTGGCAAGACCAAGGTGAAGTACAAGGACGTCGACGTCGGCTCCGTCAAGACGATCACGCTCGCGAAGAACCTCTCGCACGTGAGCGTTGAAGTGCAACTGACCAAAGAAGCCGAAGACTTCGCGGTAAAGGGTACGCGCTTCTGGGTTGTGAAGCCGCGGGTCGGCGCGAGCGGCGTGTCGGGCCTCAGCACGTTGCTGTCGGGCGCGTATATCGGCGTTGACCCCGGCCGCACCGACGACACGCAGAAAGACTTTGTCGGGCTGGAGACGCCACCACCCGTTACCGGCGACCAGAAAGGTCACCAGTTCACGCTACGCGGCGACTCACTCGGCTCGATCGACATCGGCTCACCGATCTTCTACCGGCGTATGCAGGTTGGCCAGGTCGTGGGCTTTTCGCTCGACAAAGACGGCACCGGCGTGACGATGCAGGTGTTCGTCAGCGCGCCGTTCGACCAGTACGTCGGCACGAACTCGCGCTGGTGGCATGCGAGCGGCGTCGACGTGCGGCTCGATTCGAGCGGCTTCAAGCTGAACACGCAGTCGCTCGCGACGCTGATCGTCGGCGGCCTCGCGTTCCAGTCGCCGCAGGGGCAGCCGCCGGGCCCGCAGGCGCCGAACAACATGACCTTCCGTCTCGGCTCCGATCAGGCCGACGCCATGCGCGATCCGGACGGCGAGCCGCTGCGCGTGGTGATGAACTTCAACCAGTCGCTGCGCGGGCTGTCGGTGGGTGCGCCGATCGACTTCCGCGGCATCGTGCTCGGCGAGGTGACGGCCATCGGCATCGACTACGATCCGAAGGCGCGTAACTTCAAGATGCCGGTGATGGTCAACATCTACCCGGGACGCCTCTCGCGACGTGCCAGCGGGCCGGTTCCCGAACCAGGCAGCGCCGCCAGTCACGAACTGCTGGAACGTCTCGTCAAGGACGGTCTGCGCGGCCAGTTGCGCACGGGCAACCTGATCACGAGCCAGCTGTACATCGCGCTCGATATCTTCCCGAAGGCGCCGGCGGCCACGATCAATGTCAACCGCGATCCGATCGAGTTGCCGACGATCCCGAACTCGCTCGACGAACTGCAGGTGCAGGTCGCCGATATCGCGAAGAAGCTGGACGCCGTGCCGTTCGACCAGATCGGCAGCAACCTGAACACCGCACTCAAGAACGCCGACCAGCTGTTCAAGCGGCTCGATTCCGAAGTCGTACCGGCGGCGCGCGACACCCTGGCCGCGGCGAAGCAGACGTTTGGCTCGGCCGAGGCGACGTTGCAGCAGGACTCGCCGCTGCAATCTGATGTGCATCAGGCGCTGCAGGAACTGACCCGCACGCTGCAGTCGCTGAACGCGCTGTCGGACTACCTCGAGCGTCACCCGGAATCGCTGCTGCGCGGCAAAACAGGAGATAAACCATGATGTTCGCCCGGCTCTTTCATCCGGCGCGTGCCGTTAGCCGCGTTGTTGGCCGCGCTGTTTCCCGCGCGTCTGCACGTCCCGCTGTCCGTGTCGGCGTTCCTTCCGTTGTTGCCGCTGGCGTGCTCGCGCTCGCGGGCTGCGCGTCGCCGACGAGCCACTTCTACACGCTCAATGCCACCGACGCGCCGGCTACCGCGCGCAGCGCCGGGAGCCCGGCGCTGCTGATCGAAGTGCCGCCGGTCGACGTGCCGCCGCAGGTCGCGAAATACCAGTTCGTCGTGCAGACGGGTCCGACCCAGGTTCAGGTGCTCGAACAGGAACGCTGGGCATCGCTGCCGGGCGACGAGATCCGCCGCGCGCTGTCGTCGAATCTCGCCAGCCAGCTGGGCGCAATCGACGTCTACGGCACGCCTTATCCGGAAGGCGTGCCGGTGTATCGCGTGAGCGTCAACGTGCAGCGTTTCGAGTCGTGGCCGGGCTCGCATGCGCTGATCGACGCCGTCTGGAGCGTGCGCGCCGTGCGCACGCAGGCGGTGCTAACGTGCCGCAGCGTCGTGAGCGAGCCGGTCGAGGGCGGTTACGACGCACTGACGGACGGTCACCGTCGCGCGGTGCAGCAGATCTCGACGGAGATCGCCGCGGGCGTGCAGGCGCTCGCCGCCCTGCCGCAGACGCGGGCGGCAACGCCCGCAAAGGGCGCGTCGTCAGGCGTGGCGACGAGTGCGGGTGCGATCAAGGTGCCGTGTCCCGCGGCGATGTCGCCGGCAGCGCCGGCGGCCTGACGCGGGTGGTCACGGCCATCTGGACAAGGCAGTTGCCGGAAGCTTCCGCCTGAAGGAAGCCTCCGGTGGCGTCCTTCAGCCATCACGCGCGACCGCCGCGCGCCCTGCCGCCAACGGCATAAGGCAACGAACCGCGCTGGATTCCCGCCAATCCCGCCAGCCGCGCGGCGCGCCTTGTCCGCCTGCCCGGCACGACGGCCTTAAGCGCTCCCGCCGACCGCGTACAATACGGGCTTCCCTCCAGGCCTTCCGGCAACCTCAATGTCCTTCGATTTTTTCGTCCCCTGCCCACGCGGCCTTGAAGCCGCCCTGGCGTCCGAACTCGCCGAGATCGGCGCGCGCCATCTGGGCGGCGCCCCCTTCGAGCCCGGTGCGCAGGTCCCTGGCGGCGTGCATTTCCGCGGAGGATGGGCCGCCGGCATGGCCGCCAACCTGCATTCGCGGATCGCAAGCCGCGTGCTGCTGAAGATCGCCCATCGCCCGTATCGCAGCGAACAGGACATTTACGCGCTCGCGCTCGAACAGCACTGGGAAAAGTGGTTCTCGGCTAACGAAACGCTGCGCGTCGACGTAACCGCGATCAAATCTCCGCTGCGCAGCCTCGAATTCGCGACACTGCGGGTCAAGGACGCGATCTGCGACCGTCTGCGCGAAAAAAGCGGTGCGCGTCCGAGCATCGATACAGCTGAGCCCGACGTGCGTGTGTTCGCGTTCCTCACCGCGACCGAATGCACGCTGTATCTCGACACGTCCGGCGATCCGCTCTTCAAGCGCGGCTGGCGGCTCGACAAGGGTGCGGCGCCGCTGCGCGAGAACCTCGCCGCGGGCATCCTGCGTCTGACAGGCTGGACCGCTGGCACGCCGCTCTATGATCCGATGTGTGGCAGCGGCACGTTCCTCGCCGAAGCGGCGCAGGTCGCGCTGAATATCGCACCAGGCGTCGAGCGCCGGTTCGGCTTCGAGCGCCTGAAGCAGTACGACGTCAATGCATGGCAGGCGCTGAAGGTCGCCGCCGTCGATGCAAAACGCGCGGCCCGTGGCTCGCGGGCCGATCTGCAGATCTTCGGCAGCGACATTTCCGGCGATATGCTCGACAAGGCACGCGCGAACTTTGAGCGCGCCGGTCTCAACGTGCCGCTCAAGCAGGTCGATGCGCGCGGCATGACACCGCCGGTCGGCACACCGGGCATCCTCGTCGCGAATCCGCCGTATGGCGAGCGTATCGAGGTGCGCGGGCGTGGTCCACGCGGCGAAGTGCGCGAGACCGGCCGCGAGAGCCGCCAGGGTCGTGAAGGCCGCGATGACGAAGGCTTTAAACGCGTCCATACCGATGCGCCCGACAGCGAGTTCTTCCAGGCGTTTGGCGACGCGCTCAAGCAGCGCTTCACCGGCTGGCACGCGTTCGTCCTGACATCGGATCGCAAGTTGCCAGGGCAAATGCGCCTGCGCGAATCGACCAAGACGCCGCTCTTCAACGGCGCGCTCGAATGCCGCCTGTTCCGCTTCGACCTGATTGCGGGCAGCGTGCGTCAGCGGCCTGCTGCTGACGCGGCCGATGCAGCCGGGAAAGCTGAAGGGCAAGGCTGACGCCACCGGTCACTCTCACTTCGAAAAAGCGGCTTCGAAAAAGCGCGGCGGCGGGCATGTGCCCCGTCCGCCGCGTTTTTTATTTCTCCCGCGTTTGATGACCGCCTCGGGCTACTGACAGAACGCTGTCAGTAGCCCGGCAGCACACTCCAGTCACGCCATCCGGCATCTCGCACGGACGGGCGATCCACCAAGGAGCGTGTCATGTCAGCAGCTAATTCCCGCGTTATCGCCTGGTTTGAAATTCCGTCGACCGATTTCGATCGCGCCGTCCGTTTCTACGAAACCGTGCTCGGCAACCCGATGCGCCGCGAAGACTTCGGTCAACCGATTGCCGTGTTCACCTACGGCGAGGAAGCGACGGGCGGTTGCGTCCTCGGCGGCACGTCGTTGAAGCCGTCGGCGGCGGGCACGATGGTCTACCTCAACGCCACGCCTGACGTGAACACCGTGCTCGCACGCGTAGAGAAAGCGGGCGGCAAGGTCGAAGGACCGGCCATCCAGTTGCCGCACGATATCGGCTACATCGCGTTTATCACCGATACCGAAGGCAACCGCATCGGCCTGCATTCGCAGCACAACGGCTGAGCGGCCAGGCGGCCAGGCCGCTTGCAGTCGACCGGAGCGTGTCACGCGGCGCTATCATCGCGGAGTCGTCCCTGCCATGTTGCCTCTACGCAAGACATCCCCGATGACGCGTCGCGCTGACCGCCTCTTCCAGATTGCCGAACTACTGCGCGGCCGGCGACTCACCACCGCGCAGCAACTGGCCGAATGGCTGAATATCTCACCGCGCACGGTGTACCGCGACGTGCGCGACCTGCAACTCTCCGGCGTGCCGATCGAGGGCGAAGCGGGCATCGGCTACCGGCTGAGCCGCACGGCCAGTCTGCCGCCGCTTACCTTCACCACTGAAGAACTCGCCGCGCTCGCCGCCGGCGCGCGGATGCTCGAAACGTGGGGCGGCGCGAGTTTCGCGTCGGGCGCGCGCGGCGCGCTCGCAAAGATCGCCTCCGCGATGCCCGCCGACAAGCGCGCGACGCTCGAACGCGCGCCTTTCTTTGCGCCATCGTTTCACGTCAAAGGGGAGTTTTCGAAGAAGGTCGACACGCTGCATCGGGCGATCGATGACCATCGCGTGGTGAGCTTCGCCTATCTCGACCGGAACGAAGCCGCGACGGAGCGGCGCGTGTGGCCGCTCGGGCTTGTCTACTGGGGCGCGCGCTGGACGATCGGCGCATGGTGCGAACTACGCGACGGGTTTCGCAATTTCGACGTCGAGCGCATGCAGGACGTCGCGATGCATGAAGCGTTTCCGGATATGGAAGGCCGCAGGCTGGCGGACTTCATGCGGCACGTGGGCGCGAAGCCACGGTGAGCATGCCCGTGCATGTCCAGGCGCGTTTGTCAGGCGCATGTCCTGACGACCGTCTGGAACAGGCGCCCGCAACAGGCAACCGGGAGCGCCGGCCCCGCGATCAATCAAGCCGCCGCGAGAGAACCGGCGCATCAACCCTCACTCCACCGACTTGACCATATCCTCGATCACCTTCTTCGCATCGCCGAAGACCATCATCGTCTTGTCCATGTAGAAGAGATCGTTGTCGAGCCCGGCGTAGCCTGCCGCCATCGAGCGCTTGTTCACGATCACCGTGCGCGCCTTGTACGCCTCGATGATCGGCATGCCCGCGATTGGCGACGCCGGATCGTTCTTCGCCGCCGGATTCACCACGTCGTTCGCGCCAAGCACCAGCACCACGTCGACCTGACCGAACTCGCCGTTGATGTCGTCCATTTCATAGACCATGTCGTACGGCACTTCGGCTTCCGCGAGCAGCACGTTCATGTGTCCCGGCATCCGGCCGGCCACCGGGTGAATCGCGTACTTCACCTCGATACCCTTCTCGACCAGCTTGTCGGTCAGCTCCTTTAACGCATGCTGCGCACGCGCCACCGCCAGACCATAGCCCGGCACGATCACGATCGTTTCCGCGTTGCCCATCATGAACGACGCATCTTCCGCAGAGCCGGATTTCACC
This sequence comes from Paraburkholderia sp. GAS42, assembly GCF_050436565.1. NCBI lineage: Bacteria > Pseudomonadati > Pseudomonadota > Betaproteobacteria > Burkholderiales > Burkholderiaceae > Paraburkholderia > Paraburkholderia sp. GAS42. The sequence continues at coordinate 71,505 of NZ_JBNDML010000012.1, forward strand.
GGCCGCTGTTCCGCCGAACCGGCCGCCGCCGCGCCCGGCGCATTGCCGAAGCCGCCCAGCAACACGTTGAAGAACGACCGGTTCATCGCGCGGCACATGATGTACGACAGGATCGCACCCGACGAACCCACGAGCGAACCCGCGATGATCAGCATCGGATTGTTCAGCGAGAAGCCGATGCCCGCCGCCGCCCAGCCCGAGTACGAATTGAGCATCGAGACAACCACCGGCATATCCGCTCCGCCGATCGGGATAATGATCAGCACCCCGAGCGCGAACGCGATCAGCGTCATGATGATGAACGGCAGCCACGCCTGCGTGAGAAAGAAGATCACGCCAAAGCCGAGCATCGCGATGGCGAGCATCAGGTTGATCAGATGCTGTCCCGCATAGACAACCGGCGCGCCCTGAAAGAGCCGGAACTTGTACTTGCCCGACAGCTTGCCGAATGCGATCACCGACCCGGAGAACGTGATCGCACCGACGAACGTGCCGATAAAGAGCTCAACACGGTTGCCGTACGGCAGGAAGCCTTCGTACGGCGCATCCTCGATACCGAGTCCGAACGCGGCCGGCTCCGACACCACCGCATACGCGATACACACCGCCGCGAGACCGATCAGCGAGTGCATCGCGGCCACCAGTTCTGGCATCTTCGTCATCTCGACGCGCGCGGCCACGAATGCGCCGACCGCACCGCCGACGATCAGCGCGGCAAACAGCAGCCCGAGACCCAGCGCGAGATTCGAGCCGAGTCCGGCAGCCTGCTTTGTGATCAGCGCGATGGTCGTTAGGATCGCGATCGCCATCCCGACCATGCCGAACACATTCCCGGCACGCGCACTTTTCGGATTCGACAGCCCTTTGAGCGCCTGGATAAAGCACACCGACGCAACGAGGTACAGCAGCGTGACGACGTTCAGGCTCATTACGCGTTCTCCTTCGCGGTGTTGCCAGGTGCCGTCAGCTTCTTCGGCTCTTTCTTCCTGAACATCTCGAGCATTCGCCTCGTGACAAGGAATCCGCCGAACACGTTCACCGCTGCGAGCCCCACGGCCAGCGTGCCGAAGAACTTGCCGGTGTCGCCAAGCGTGAGCCCCGCGGCCAGCATTGCGCCGACGATCACGATCGCGGAAATCGCGTTCGTCACCGCCATCAGCGGCGTGTGCAGTGCGGGCGTCACATTCCAGACGACGTGGTAGCCGACGTAGATCGCCAGCACGAAGGTGATCAGGTTGATCACCGTATGGTTGATGACTTCCATGGCGGGCTCCTTATGCCTGGCGTGTCACGGCGCCGTCGCGGGCGAGAAGCGTGGCCGCGACGATATCGTCCGCAAGATCGATGTTGAGTGCGCCTTCCTTCGTGATGATCAACTTCAGGAAGTCGAGCAGGTTGCGCGCGTAGAGCGAGGACGCGTCGGCCGGCACCATCGATGCCAGATTCGTATAGCCGACGATCTGTACGCCAAATTTCGTGACGACCTTGTCGGCCTCGGTCAGCGGACAGTTGCCGCCGCGCTGGCCTTCGTACTCGGGGCCACGGCCGGCGGCCAGATCGATCAGCACCGAGCCGGGTTTCATTGCCTGCACGGTTTCGACGGAAATCAGCGTCGGTGCGGGACGCCCCGGAATCAGCGCGGTCGAGATCACGATGTCCGCCTGCTTCGCGCGCTCGTGGACCAGCGCGCCCTGGCGTTGCAGCCAGCTCGCGGGCATCGGCCGCGCGTAGCCGCCGACGCCCTGCGCGGCATCGCGCTCTTCGTCGGTTTCGTAGGGCACGTCGAGAAACTTCCCGCCGAGCGATTCGATCTGCTCCTTCACCGCCGGCCGCACGTCGGACGCTTCGATCACCGCGCCCAGACGCCTCGCCGTCGCAATCGCCTGCAAACCCGCGACACCCGCGCCGAGAACCAGCACGCGCGCCGCTTTCACGGTACCGGCAGCAGTCATCAGCATCGGCATGAAGCGCGGATACAACGTCGACGCCAGCAGCACCGCCTTGTAGCCCGCAATGTTGGCTTGAGACGACAGTACGTCGAGGCTCTGCGCGCGTGTCGTACGCGGCGCGGCTTCGAGCGCAAATGCGCTCACGCCAGCAGCGGCGAGCTTTGATGAGTTTTCTGAATTAAAGGGATCGAGCATGCCGACGAGCGTCGCGCCGCGTTTCAGCAGCGGCAGTTCGGCGTCGGTCGGCGACTGGACCTTGAGAACGAGATCGGCGCCGAACGCGGTCTGCGCGTCGACAAGTTCGGCCCCGGCGGCCGCAAAGGCGTCGTCGGGAAAGCTCGCGCCGTTGCCGGCGCCGCTTTGAACCGTGACTCTGTGGCCTTGGGAAACGTACTTTTTGACCGTCTCGGGCGTGGCGGCAACGCGGGTTTCGTACGCTCGCGTCTCGGCTGGCACTCCGATGTGCATCGTTGAATCCTCCTCGACTTCCTGTTATTTCGTACAGTTCTGCCGACGAGGCACGCCGGCTTGCAATTGCATCGGCTAAACGCCTCACTTTAACCGAAACCTGGGGCCGCGCCGAAATTAGGGACGATCCGGGTATCCGAATCGTCAATCTCCGGCCTGTCGGGTGCGTGGGCCGTCCGCGGACCGCCCGCGGACTCCCTCCGGGCAGCCCTTCGCCATAGACGGTAAAATGCGATCCCATGAAACCGGAATCCTGGGCTCCACACGTCACGGTAGCGGCAATCGTCGAGCGCGACGGGCGCTTTCTTATCGTCGAGGAACATACGGACGGCGGACTCCGGCTGAACCAGCCGGCCGGCCATCTGGAAGCGGGCGAAACGCTCGCCGGGGCCGTGATCCGCGAAACGCTCGAAGAAACCGCGTATCCGTTCACGCCCGAGGCGCTCGTCGGCGTCTACATGACGCATTTCGCGCGGCCGCAAAGCGAAGGCATGACGTATCTGCGCTTCACGTATTGCGGCAGCAGCGGTGAACCCGCGGCGGATCGCGCGCTCGATTCCGATATCGTCCGCACGGTGTGGATGAGCGCCGAAGAGTTGCGCGCGTGCCCCGAGCGGCATCGCACGCCGCTCGTGATGCAATGTATCGACGATTACCTCGCAGGCCGGCGCATTCCGCTCGACTTCGTGCACACGCACTCGGTCGGGCCACCCCGATCAGTTAGCACGTAGAAGTAGCAGACAGAAAATGAGCAAGCAGAAAGTAGTCGTAGGCATGTCGGGCGGCGTCGATTCGTCGGTGACGGCATGGCTCTTGAAGGAACAGGGATACGACGTCGTCGGTCTTTTCATGAAGAACTGGGAAGACGACGACAACGGCGAGTACTGCTCGACGCGGCAGGACTGGATCGACGTCGTCTCGGTGGCCGACCTGATCGGCATCGACGTCGAGGCGGTCAACTTCGCCGCTGAATACAAAGACCGCGTGTTCGCCGAATTCCTGCGCGAATACTCGGCGGGCCGCACGCCGAATCCGGACGTGCTGTGCAACGCGGAAATCAAGTTCAAGGCGTTCCTCGATCACGCAATGTCGCTTGGCGCGGAAACCATCGCGACGGGCCACTATGCGCGCGTGCGCGAAAATGCAGGCCGCTTCGAACTGCTGAAGGCGTTCGATCACACGAAGGATCAGTCGTACTTCCTGCATCGTCTGAATCAGGCGCAGCTTTCGAAAACGCTCTTCCCGCTCGGCGAGATTCCGAAGACGAAGGTGCGCGAGATTGCCGAACAGATCGGTCTGCCGAACGCGAAAAAGAAAGACTCGACCGGCATCTGCTTTATCGGCGAACGGCCGTTCCGCGAATTCCTCAACCGCTATCTGCCGACCAGACCGGGTCCAATGAAGACGCCGGAGGGCAAGGTCGTCGGCGAGCACATTGGCCTCGCGTTTTACACCTACGGCCAGCGCAAGGGCATCGGCCTCGGCGGCAGCCGGTCAGGCAGCGGCGAGCCGTGGTTCGCCGCGGGTAAGGACATCGCGTCGAACACGCTGTATGTTGCGCAGGGACACGATCATCCGTGGCTGCTGAGCCATTCGCTGAGCGCGGGGAACACCAGCTGGGTTGCGGGCGAGCCGCCGTCGGAGGATTTCGCGTGCGGAGCCAAGACGCGCTATCGCCAGGCCGACGCGGCCTGTACATTCAGCACCGCGGATCTCGCTGACGGCCATTTCGGCCTGCACTTCGACGACGCCCAATGGGCTGTCACACCGGGGCAATCGGCGGTGCTCTACGATGGCGAAGTGTGTCTCGGCGGCGGCATCATCGAACACGCGGCGACCGCACAGCCGGTCACGCGTGCACCGCAGACTGCAGCATTGCTGACGGCGCGTTAGGCTTCTGTCTGCAAGCGAGCCTGCGTCTTCGCGTCCGTTCTCGCGCAACGGGACGTGGCGCGCCCGTTCGCGCCGCCGCACGATGTTCCACACGTGATGTGCGGCACCGGCCGTTTGCTTCGACAAAAGCATCAGAAAGAAAGCAGTCGTTCGTTTAACCCGCAGCGGACTCCGTCCGTGCCGACGCCTCGCGACCCCGGCGCTGGGCGTCCCGCTGCGGTGATATTCACTGCAATGGAGCCTTCATGTTCTCTCGACGTTATGTGGCGATGTGGTGCGCGGTCCTGCTGCTGGCCGCCTGCGCAACGCTCGCCGCGCTGCATCACATCTCGTGGTTCTGGCTCATCGTGCCGCTTGCGCTGGTCGCGCTTGGCCTCTTCGATCTGACGCAGGAACGCCACGCGATCCTGCGCAATTACCCGCTCTGGGGCCACTTCCGTTTCCTGTTCGAATTCATCCGCCCGGAGATCCGTCAGTATTTCGTCGAAGGCGATACCGACGAGCGGCCGTTCTCGCGCGTGCAGCGCAGCATCGTCTATCAGCGCGCGAAGAACGATGTCGACAGCCGGCCGTACGGCACTGAACTCGATGTGAAAGCAGTCGCGCACGAATGGATCAGCCACTCGCTCGCACCGACGAAACTCGACGGCCACGACTTTCGCATCGTCGTCGGACCCGAGCGCGCGCAGCCTTACTCGATGTCGATCTTCAACGTATCGGCGATGAGCTTCGGCTCGCTGTCGGCGAACGCGATCATGGCGCTGAATCTGGGCGCAAAGAAAGGCAACTTCGCGCACGACACCGGCGAAGGCTCGATGTCGAAATATCACCGCGAACATGGCGGCGACATCATCTGGGAAATCGCGTCGGGCTACTTCGGTTGCCGCAATGACGACGGCACGTTCAGCGCCGACAAATTCGCGAAGCAGGCGAACGAGCCGCAGGTGAAGATGATCGAGATCAAGCTCTCGCAAGGCGCGAAACCTGGACACGGCGGTGTGCTGCCCGCAGCGAAGATCACGCCGGAAATCGCCGAAACACGTGGCGTGCCGATGGGCCGCGACTGCATCTCGCCCGCCACGCATTCGGAATTCTCGACGCCGCGCGGCCTGCTCGAATTCGTCGAGCGGTTGCGCACGCTGTCGGGCGGCAAGCCGACCGGGTTCAAGCTGTGCATCGGGCATCCGTGGGAATTTTTCGGCATCGCGAAGGCGATGCTGGAGACGGGCATCGTGCCGGACTTTATCGTCGTTGACGGTGCGGAAGGCGGTACGGGCGCGGCGCCGCTGGAGTTCACCGATCACGTCGGCGTGCCGCTGCAGGAAGGGCTGCTGCTCGTGCACAACACGCTCGTCGGCATCGGTCTGCGTGACAGGATCCGCGTCGGCGCGAGCGGCAAGATGATCACGGCGTTCGATATTGCGCGAACGCTCGCGATCGGCGCCGACTGGGTCAACGCCGCGCGCGGCTTCATGTTCGCGGTGGGCTGCATCCAGGCGCAGACGTGTCATACGGGCCGCTGCCCGACCGGCGTCGCGACGCAGGACCCGATTCGCCAGCGCGCACTCGTCGTGCCGGATAAATCAGACCGCGTGTTCAACTTCCATCACAACACGTTGCACGCGTTGCAGGAAATCATCCAGGCCGCCGGGCTCGAACATCCGGCCGATCTGCGTGCGCATCACATCGTGCGGCGCGTGTCGTCACATGAAGTGCGGTTGATGTCGGAACTGCTCAAGTATCTGGAACCGGACGACCTGATCAACGGCAACTACCGCTATTCATTGTATGAACGGTGGTGGCCGATCGCACGCAGCGATTCGTTTGCGCCGAAGCGGGTGCCACCGGTGAAGAAGACGGCGCAGCCACAGACTGCGTAAAGCAAAAAAGCGCGCGCCCGAAACCGGGACGCGCGCTTTCTGTTTCTATCGCACAGCCAGAGTGGCTACGCAAAAACCTCACACCACCGCGGGCCGCCACTTCAGCAGACGTTCCTCGACCGCCGTCAGCAGATAATCTGCCGCGAGCGCCACCACCGCCAGCACGATCATCGCCGCGAACACGCCGCTCGCGTTGAACGCGCCCTGCGCGGTCGAGATCAGGAGACCGATACCCTGCTTCGAGCCGAGGAACTCGCCGACCACCGCGCCGACCAGCGCGAAGCCGAAGCTCACGTGCAGGCTGGCCAGAATCCAGCTGAGCGCCGACGGAATCACCACCGACGTCGTCACCTGACGGCGCGACGCGCCAAGAATCTGTGCATTCGCGATCATGTAGCGGTCGGCTTCGCGCACGCCCTGGAATGCATTGGCGAACACGACGAAGAACACCATCACCACCGCGAGCGCCACCTTGGATCCCATCCCGAGACCAAGCGCGATCACGAAAATCGAGCCCAGCACCACACGCGGAATCGAGTTGGCGATCTTGATGTAGAGGCTGAACACGTCGGACAGCAGCTTGTTGCGGCCGAGCACGATGCCGCAGAACACACCCGCCACCGAGCCGATGATGAAGCCGAGCCCGGTCTCTTCAAGCGTGACCCAGACCTGGGTGAGCAGCGGACCTTGCGACGTGCCGTTCACGAACCAGTCGACGATCTGATCGTAGATGGACGTCGGCATCGAGAAGAAGAACGGGTCGATCCACTTCAGGCGCGCGGAGAGTTCCCAGCCGCCGAGCACGACGACGAGTACCAGCACGCGCAGCGAAATCACCAGCGCACGACGTTGGCGGATGTGCTTCTGTGCGACGCGCTCGACCTGCGCGAGCGAAGCCGCATCGAGGCCCGAAGGCATCGTCTGTTGAGGGGTAGTAGACATGTCTCTCGTTCCTTGATTAACCGATCTGCACTTCTTCGCGCAGGTCATGCCAGATATCGCGCGAGATCTCGATGAAGCGCGGGTCGTAGCGAATCTCCGACGTGACGCGCGGACGCGGCAGGTCGATCTCATATACTTTCTTCAGCGTCGCCGGGCGCGCGGTCAGCACGAACACACGGTCCGCCAGCGCAATCGCTTCCTCGAGATCGTGCGTGACGAACACGACCGAGCCCGTGCCCGACCACAGCTGCAGCAGTTCATCCTGCATCAGCGTGCGGGTCTGCATGTCGAGCGCGGAGAACGGCTCGTCCATCAGCAGGATTTCCGGCTTGTTGATGAAGGTCTGTGCCAGCGCGACGCGCTTTCGCATGCCGCCCGACAGTTGATGCGGATAGTGCTTGCCGAACTTCTCGAGGCCCACGCGACGCAGCCATTCATTGGCTTCGTCGTGCGCAGCCGATTTCGAACGACCGCGATAGAGCGGCCCCGCCGCGACGTTGTCGAGCACCGAGCGCCACGGGAACACGGCGTCGGCCTGAAAGACGAAGCCGATGCGCGGATCGATGCCGTCGACCGGTGCGCCCATCACGCGGACTTCGCCGGTCGTCGGCTTCAGAAGGCCGGTGATCATGCTGAGCGTGGTCGACTTGCCGCAGCCCGTCGGGCCGACGATGGCGACGAATTCGCCACGCGCCACCGACATGCTGAAATCGCGCAATGCGACCGTCGCCTTGCCGTCCGGAGAAATGAAACGGCACGATACGTTGCGCAGCTCGATGGCCGGCGTGCCGCGTGACAAAGGTTGATTCATCAGCTGATGCCTCGTTGTTGCGTCATTGTTGCCTGATGGATGAGCGCCTGTGCTAGCGCGCTCCATCGCGTGTATTACTTCGCTGCCGTCTTGACCTGTGCCGACGAAACGAATTCGTTCGAATACGTTTTCGCGAGGTCGATATGCTTGCCCTTCACCGAAGGGTTGAACGCCGACAGCACCTTCAGCACCGTATCCGGACCGTCGGCCGGCATCTTGCCGTCCTTCGTGAACATCGGCAGCGACGCCTTCAGCGCGCCCACGTACATGTCCTTGTTGTTGCCGTAGTAGTCCTTCGGCATCTTCTCGGCGATTTCCTCGGCGCTGTGCGTCGCGATGAAGTTCAGCGTCTTCGCGAACGCGTGCGACAGCTTCGTCGCGTCATCCTTGTGCGACTCGGCCCACGCGCGCTGCACGTAGAAGCTCGAGGCCGGATACGTGCCGCCGAGCGCCGCCTTCGTGCCTTCCAGCGTGCGCATGTCGACCAGCACCTTCGCGTCGCCGGTTTTCAACAGTTGCGAAACGGTCGGCTCGGTCGTCATGCCGGCATCGATGCGGCTCTGCTTGATCGCGGCGATAAAGCTGTTGTCGGCGCCAACCGGCAGCAGCGTGTATTGCGTCGACGGCACGCCCGCGCGCTGTGCGAGGTATTGCGTGAGGAAGCTCGTCGACGAACCAAGGCCCGTCACGCCGAGCGTCTTGCCCTTCACGTCAGCCATGCTCTTGAGCGTTTCGGAGGCTTTCGTCGACACCATTTCGACTTCGCCCGGCACCTGGCCGAAGATCACCAGCGCCTCGACTTCCTTGCCCTTGCTCTGAAGATCGATCGTATGATCGTAGAAGCCGACCACGCCCTGCACCGCGCCCGCGAGCAGTTCGTTTTCCGCGTCGACGCCAGCCGGTTGCGACAGGACTTCGACGTCGAGGCCTTCGTCCTTGAAGTAGCCGAGCTGTTCGGTCAGTTTGGCCGGCAGGTAGATGATCTTGGTGGCGCCGCCGACCATGATGGTCAGTTTTTCGGCCTGGGCCGCCGACGAAGCGGCAGCGAGGGCAAACGCAACACCTGACACAGTGGCAATCTGGCGCAAAGTACGCATGAAGCAGTCTCCTGAGGTCGGTGCGCCGTTTTCGTAGGTGCGGCGCTTTCTGGATGAATGTGGCGGATTATAGAAAGCGGAAGCCTTCTGAGAGCTTTCGGGCTCGTCGGCAATTCATGGGTGTTAACCCCACAACCCGCCCACACCCCGCCCCCAACCCGCCGAAAACGCCTCGAAGGATGCGGAAATACGGCTGGGAGCGCGCAAGGCGCCTGTTTTACGGCACAATCGACGGCCTGATTTCCGCCGTGCCCACCATGAAGCTGCTGCTCATCGAAGACAATCAGACGCTCGCGCACTGGCTCGCGAAGATGCTCGAACAGGAGTCGTTCACGCTCGACGCCGTCCAGGATGGCGACGCCGCCGACCAGCTCCTGCGCACGAATCACTACGACGTCGTGCTGCTCGACCTGAACCTGCCGAAGCTGTCGGGCAAGAACGTGCTGCGCCGTCTGCGCCAGCGCGGCGACACCACGCCCGTGATGATCCTGACGGCCAGCGGTTCGATCGATGAAAAGGTCGAGCTGCTCGGCGCGGGCGCGGACGACTATCTGGTGAAGCCGTTCGAGGTGCGCGAAGTCGTCGCGCGTATCAAGGTGCTGATCCGGCGGCAGACGCCGTCGAAGGCCGGCGATGTCGTGTGCGGCGATCTCGCCTTCGATATCGATACACGCCAGTTCACACTGAAAGGCGCGCCGCTGAACGTGACACCACGCGAACGCACGGTGCTCGAAACGCTGATCCTGCGGCTCGGCAAGACCGTGTCGAAACCGGCGCTGGTCGACGCGATCTTCACGCTGTCCGACGAACCCAGCGAAGACGCCGTCGAAATCTATATTTCGCGGCTGCGCAAGAAGCTCGACGGCAGTTCGGCCGCGATCGTCACGCTGCGTGGGCTCGGCTATCTGCTGCGCAAGAAAGAAGATGACCAATAGCCTGCGCATGCGCCTGTTGTGGTGGCTGCTCGTGCCGCTCGCGCTGTATGTATTCGTCACCGGCAAGGCCGAGTTCGACAACGCGCGGCACACCGCCGATCTCGTGCAGGACAACCAGCTGGTTTCGTCGGCGCGGATGATTGCGGGCGAAGTGGAATGGGTCGACGGCTTTCTGCGCGTCGATGTGCCGCCCGCCGCGCTCGAAGTATTCGTGTCGCCGTATCGCGATCAGGCGTTCTATAGCGTGACCGTCGATGATGGCCAGCTGCTCGCCGGCACGCCGGACTTTCCAGGTAGCGCCTCGGCTGCCACAGAAACACCCACGTTCTACGACGCCGATCGTGAAGGCAGCGCCGTTCGCGCCGTCGCTTTCGTGCGACAGATGTACGACAACGGCGTGACGCGGCGCGTGCGCGTGTCGGTCGGCAAAACAGTACGTTCGCGCGACGCGATGGCGCAACAACTCTGGCAACCGCAGCTCGTACGGCAGATCGAGATGATCGTGCTGGCGGTGGCGCTGGTTTGTATCGGCCTGACGTTCGAATTGCGGCCGCTGATGAAGGTGAAAGAAGACGTCGCCGACCGCGATCCGATGCAACTGGCGCCGATCCGCGTCGAGCGGCTGCACACGGAATTGCGGCCGATCGTCGAGGCGATCAATCAGTGCATCGCGCAACTCGGCGTGCAGGTTGCTGCGCAGCGGCGCTTTATCGCGGATGCCGCGCATCAGCTGCGTACACCGCTCACCCTGCTCGGTACGCAGTTGCAGTTCGCGCGGCAGCACGGCGGCATCGAGCCCGCGCTCGCCGAAGCGCTCGCGGCCATGCACCGGAGCAACCGCTCGATGGTCGGCCTCACCAACAAGCTGCTGCTGCTCGCGCAGGCCGAGGCCGCCGATTACACGCAACTCGCGAGCGAACCCGTGGACCTGTCCACCCTGGCGAAGGATGTTGCGGAAGATCTGGCCTTGCTCGCACAGACGCGCGAGATCGACCTGGGTGCTGAACTCGACGGACCGGCACCCGTGACCGGCCATCCAGGGCTGCTGTCGGCGCTCGTCGCGAATCTCGTGGAAAACGCGATCCGCTATACGCAGGCGGGCGGTCACGTCACCGTTGCCGTGCGCAGTGACGGTGCGACGGTCACACTGATCGTGTCAGACGATGGCCCCGGCATCGCGCCCGAAGCGCGTAGCCGGGTATTCGAGCCGTTCTATCGCGCGTCGGCCGATACGGAAGGTACGGGGCTCGGTCTCGCGATCGTCCGCGAGATCGTGCAGGCGCACCGCGGCGAGATCACGCTCGAACCGGGCGCAGGCGGCCGCGGCGTCACCGTGACCACGACGCTGGCCGCGGCGCGAACCGAAAAGCCAGCCGCAGCCTGAACCGCAGGCTCAGTTTGACGGCACTGTATCGATGAACGACTGGCGCAGCGACAGCTTCTGGAAGTGCTTGTCCAGATTCGGATACAGTTCGCGCCAGTTCAGCTCGGGCATGCGGAAATCCAGATAACCGAGCGCACAGCCCACCGCGATGTCCGCGAGCGTGTAGTGATTGCCCGTGCACCAGTTCTTGCTGCCAAGACCGCGCGACGTCGCGGCGAGACCGTCGTCGATCTTGTGCTGTTGTCGCGCAACCCACGCTTCGCTACGATGCGCTTCCGTACGCTGCGTGCCTTCGAGGCGAATGAGAACGGCTGCGTCGAGCATGCCGTCAGCCAGCGCTTCCCAGCAGCGCACCTCGATGCGCTCGCGGCCCGGCTGCGGAATCAGCTTGCCGACCGGCGACAGCGTATCGACGTACTCGCAGATCACGCGCGAGTCGAAAACAGCCTCGCCGTCGTCCATCACGAGACACGGCACCTTGCCGAGCGGGTTGAACGTGTGGATCGTCGTTTCCGGCACCCAGACATTCTCGAGCACCAGCTGGTAATCGATCTTCTTTTCGGCGAGCACGATCCGCGCCTTGCGGACGAACGGACTGGCGAACGAACCAATGAGTTTCATGACACTGCCCTGTTTGGAATCCGGCGGAAGTATAACGTTGGTTTGCATCGATCCAGACGCCGCCGCCGCGTCTTGTGATGCGCGCCGCACGGTGCTGTGGACGGATTGCAACATTGCGGCAATTGTGCACCGACGCCCAGCTGGCCGGATGGCTAACGCGCCGGCCGCCCGCCGGCTTCAGCGCGCATTGAGCGCTACAATCGCACGATGAACCAGCTGACCGAACCCCAGATCGCCATCGACGTCTACCGCAAGCGCCGTGAGCGCGTGCTCGCCACGCTGCGTGCGAAGGGCGGCGGCGTCGCCATTGTCCCGACGGCACCGGAGGTGCTGCGCAACCGCGACGCCGACTATCCGTACCGGCACGACAGCTATTTCTATTACCTGACAGGCTTCACGGAGCCCGAGGCGCTGCTCGTGCTGGACGCGAGCGCCGGGACGGACGAGCCTGCGTCGATCCTGTTCTGCCGGGCGAAGAATGTCGAGCGTGAGATATGGGAAGGCTTCCGCTTCGGCCCCGATGGCGCGCGCGAGGCGTTCGGCTTTGACGCCGCATTCGCCTTCGATGAAGTCGACGCGCAACTGCCACGCGTGATCGCGGACAAGCCGGCGCTGCATTACGCGCTGGGTGCGTCGGCGGAGCTGGATGGTCAGGTGCGCGGCTGGCTCGAGGCCGTACGCGCGCAGAGCCGCAGCGGCGTGAGCGCACCGGCGGCGATCCACGACCTGCTGCCCGTGCTCGACGAAATGCGTCTCTTCAAGGACGCGCATGAGCTCGGGATCATGCGTCGCGCGGGGCAGATTTCGGCTGAAGCACATCGTCGGGCGATGGCGGCCTGCCGGCCCGGCGTGCGCGAATACGAACTCGAAGCGGAACTGCTCTACACGTTCCGCAAGCACGGCGCGCAGGCGCCTGCGTATGGCTCGATCGTCGCGGCGGGCGCCAATGCGTGCGTGCTGCACTACGCCGCCGGCAGCACGATTGCGCAGGAAAACGACCTGATCCTGATCGACGCCGCGTGCGAACTCGATGGCTACGCGTCCGACATCACGCGCACCTTTCCGGCCAGCGGAAAATTCACGCCGGCACAGCGCGAGCTGTACGACATCGTACTCGCCGCGCAGCAGGCGGCGATCGACGCGACGCGCCCCGGGGCGAGTTTCGACGCGCCGCATCAGGCCGCCGTGCGCGTGCTTTCGCAGGGTCTGCTCGATACGGGCATCCTCGACCGGCAACGCCATGCGTCCGTCGACGAAGTGATCGCTGAGCGCGCCTATGCGCGCTTCTATATGCATCGCACGGGTCACTGGCTCGGCATGGACGTGCACGATTGCGGCGACTATCGTGAACGAAGCGGCGAACGTGGCGCACCGCTGGACGAACACGGCGCGCTGCCGTGGCGCATCCTGAAGCCGTCGATGACGCTGACGATCGAACCCGGCCTCTACATCCGCGCATCGGACGACGTGCCCGAGCGCTACTGGAACATCGGCATTCGCATCGAGGACGACGCAGTCGTCACCGAAACGGGCTGCGAACTGATGACGCGCGATGTGCCGGTCAAGGCAGATGAAATCGAAGCATTGATGCAGGCCGCGCGCGCTGGCGCGGGTGCACCGTAAAGAAGAAGGAATCTGCACGAGATGAATGAAGCAGCGCAACCGTCGGCGGCCGCACCGTTCGACTTCGACGTCACTATCGTGGGCGCCGGCCCGGTCGGCCTCGCGCTGGCCGGCTGGCTCTCGCGGCGCAGCGCGACGCGCGCACTTTCCGTGGCGCTGATCGACGCGCGCGACCCCGACGACGCCGTGTCCGATCCGCGCTCGATCGCGGTGTCGCAAGGCAGCCGGATGATCCTCGAACCGCTGCGCTGGCCCGGAGACGCCACGACGATCCAGCGGATCCACGTATCGCAGCGCGGCCACTTCGGCCGCACGGTGATCGATCACACCGAGCACGACCTGCCGGCGCTCGGCTATGTGCTGCGCTACGGCTCGATCGTGCACGCGCTCGCCGAAGCCGTCCGCGAAACGCCCACGCACTGGCTGCGCTCCACGTCGGCGCTCCCGTTTACGCAGGAGCACGACGGCGTTACGTTGCCGGTCGAAAGCACACATGTGACGCGTAATCTGCGCACGCGGATTCTCGTCAACGCGGAAGGCGGTGTTTACCACGAACAACGCAGCGGTGATGGCGCAACGCGTGACTACGGGCAGACAGCGCTGGTCGGCACGATCACGGTATCGGCGCCGCAGCCGCATGTGGCGTGGGAGCGCTTCACGTCCGAAGGCCCGATCGCGCTGCTGCCGATGGGCGGCGTGCGCGGCGCGGACTACGCGTTGGTCTGGTGCTGCTCACCGGAACAAGCCGCGCGCCGGACGCAACTCGATGACGCGGCATTCCTGCACGAGCTCGGTGCCGCGTTTGGTGACCGCATGGGCGCGTTCACGCATATCAAGGGACGCGCGTCGTTCCCGCTCGGCCTGAATGCCGTGGATACGCTGGTCAAGGGTCGCGTCGTCGCGATCGGCAACGCAGCGCAGACGCTGCATCCGGTCGCGGGACAAGGTCTGAACCTCGGTCTGCGCGACGCACACGCCCTCGTCGACGCACTGGCGCAGCATGGCGCTACGCCAGTCGCGCTGGCCGCCTTCGCCGCACGTCGTGCGCTGGACCGGCGCCTGACAATCGGCGCCACCGACACCCTCGCGCGCCTCTTCACCGTCGACTTCCCGCCACTCGCCACGCTGCGCGGGCTCGCGCTGACGGCGCTCGAATTCCTGCCGCCGGTCAAGACCGCCCTCGCGCGGCAAATGATGTTCGGACAGCGTCGCTGATCGTCCGCACCGCCCGCCTGTTCGTTGCACCCGCGGGCGGTCGCCGGTCTATGGCGGCGGCGCTTTCATAGAAGATTTAATGGGTTACGTCTGAGGCAAGTCGTCTGTCAGGAACGCGTTAACGGTAAAATGGCGGTTTTCCTACGCATTTCGCCACCGCGACGATCGGCCCCGGTCGCGCGGGCACTGTTCCCGTCATGCCCATTCTCGGCTCGCACAATCTGCGCAATAACCTGTTCGTCGCCCCGATGGCCGGCGTGACGGACCGGCCGTTCCGCCAGCTGTGCAAGCGGCTGGGCGCGGGCTATGCAGTCTCGGAGATGGTCGCGTCGAATGCGCAGCTGTGGAAAAGCGAGAAAACCATGCGCCGCGCCAACCACGCGGGCGAAGTCGAACCCATCGCGGTCCAGATCGCCGGCGCCGATCCGGCGATGATGGCCGAAGCCGCGCGCTACAACGTGGCGAACGGCGCGCAGATCATCGACATCAACATGGGCTGTCCGGCCAAGAAGGTGTGCAACGTGGCCGCCGGCTCCGCGCTGCTGCAAAACGAACCGCTGGTTCAGCAGATCGTCGAGGCGGTCGTGGGTGCGGTGGGCACCGGTCCCGACGCGGTGCCGGTCACGCTGAAAATCCGCACGGGCTGGGATCGCGACAACAGGAACGCACTGGTCATCGCGCGTCTCGCCGAAAACGCCGGCATCTCGATGCTGACCGTACACGGCCGCACCCGCGCGGATCTCTATCACGGCGACGCCGAATACGAGACCATCGCCGCCGTGAAGGGCGCCGTGCGTATCCCGGTCGTCGCGAACGGCGACATCACCACGCCGCAAAAGGCGCGCGACGTGCTCGCCGCGACCGGCGCCGATGCCATCATGATCGGCCGTGCGGCGCAGGGGCGCCCGTGGCTCTTCCGTGAGATCGAACATTTTCTGCAGACGGGCGAATTGCTGCCGCCGCCGCGTATCGACGAGATCCAGCAGGTGATGAATGAACATCTCGAAGATCACTACGCGTTCTACGGCGAATTCACCGGGGTCCGTACTGCACGCAAGCATATCGGCTGGTACACTCGCGGCCTTTCTGGCGCCAACGTGTTCCGGCATCGCATGAATACGCTGGACACCACGCGCGAACAACTGCTCGCCGTCAACGAATTTTTCGACGCGCAAAAGGCGGTTTCCGACCGCCTGATCTACGTCGAAGACACTGTCGGCGAGCCGGACAATAACGACCGACTGGCAGCATGAGCAAGCACAATATCGAACAATGCGTCCGCGACAGCCTGGACATGTACTTCCAGGATCTCGACGGCTCAAACCCGCACGACATCTACGACATGGTCGTTTCGTGCGTTGAAAAACCGATGCTCGAGGTGGTGCTCGAGCAGGCCGGCGGCAACCAGTCGCTGGCCGCCGAGTATCTCGGCATCAACCGCAATACGCTGCGCAAGAAGCTGCAACAGCACGGTTTGCTGTAGCGGTTTGTTGTAACTTCACGCGCCCCGTCACGTTCCTCCCCGGCTTTCTCATCATGATCAAGCAAGCGCTCATCTCCGTTTCCGACAAGTCCGGCATCGTCGATTTCGCCAAATCGCTGTCGGACCTCGGCGTCAAGATCCTGTCGACCGGCGGCACCGCGAAACTGCTCGCGGACGCAGGCCTGTCCGTCACTGAAGTCGCCGATTACACCGGCTTCCCGGAAATGCTCGACGGGCGCGTGAAGACGCTGCACCCGAAGGTGCACGGCGGCATTCTCGCGCGCCGCGACCTGCCGGAACACATGGCCGCGCTTGAGAAGCACGACATCCCGACGATCGACCTGCTCGTCGTGAACCTGTACCCGTTCGTGCAGACGGTGTCGAAGGAAGCGTGCTCGCTGGAAGACGCGATCGAGAACATCGATATCGGCGGCCCGACGATGCTGCGCTCCGCCGCGAAGAACCATCGCGACGTGACGGTTGTGGTCGACCCGGCCGATTACGCGGTTGTGCTCGACGAGATGCGTGCAAACAGCAACTCGGTTGGCTACAGGACCAACTTCCATCTGGCCACCAAGGTGTTCGCGCATACCGCGCAGTACGACGGCGCGATCACGAACTACCTGACGAGCCTGACCGACGAGCTTCAACATTCGTCGCGCAACACTTATCCGGCCACGTTCAACCTGGCGTTCGAAAAGGTGCAGGACCTGCGCTACGGCGAAAACCCGCACCAGAGCGCCGCGTTCTACCGCGACCTCACGGTGCCGGCCGGCGCGCTGGCGAATTACAACCAGTTGCAGGGCAAGGAACTGTCGTACAACAACATTGCTGACAGCGATGCCGCGTGGGAATGCGTGAAGACATTCGACGTGCCGGCGTGCGTGATCATCAAGCACGCGAATCCGTGCGGCGTCGCGGTCGGCGCAGATGCGAACGAAGCTTACGCGAAGGCGTTCCAGACGGATCCGACGTCGGCGTTCGGCGGCATCATCGCGTTCAATCGCGAAGTCGATGAAGCGACGGCGCAGGCTGTGGCGAAGCAGTTCGTCGAAGTGCTGATCGCGCCCACTTTCAGCGCGGCGGCACGCCAGGTGTTCGCGGCAAAGCAGAACGTGCGTCTGCTCGAGATCGCGCCCGGCGACGGACATAACGCGTTCGACCTGAAGCGTGTGGGCGGCGGTCTGCTCGTGCAGTCGCTCGATTCGCACAATGTGCAGCCGCACGAACTGCGCGTGGTCACGAAGCGTTACCCGACGCCGAAGGAAATGGACGACCTGCTGTTCGCATGGCGCGTCGCGAAGTATGTGAAGTCGAACGCGATCGTGTTCTGCGGCAACGGCATGACGCTTGGCGTCGGCGCAGGCCAGATGAGCCGCGTGGATTCGGCGCGCATCGCGAGCATCAAGGCGCAGAACGCCGGCCTGACGCTGGCGGGGTCGGCGGTGGCGTCGGATGCGTTCTTCCCGTTCCGTGACGGCCTCGACGTGGTCGTTGCCGCTGGTGCGACATGCGTGATCCAGCCGGGCGGCTCGATGCGCGACGACGAAGTGGTCGCCGCCGCCGATGAGCACAACATCGCGATGGTGCTGACTGGCGTGCGTCACTTCCGTCATTGATTCCTGCTCCTTCGCCGGTTATGCCGGCGTTAATGGCTTGATCGAAGCGGCCCGACAGGTTTTCCTGTCGGGCCGCTTTCCTTTCTTTTGCGCGTTTTCCGCGCTATCCGGCCGGGTCCTTTCGTTCGTAGCCGTCTCTCACGTCGGGATGTGAACTGATATAGGTGCTGAGCCCTCGCCCGCCCAGCGCCAGCTTTTTCATCGCCGCGACGTGCCGCGCGCCGACGCTCGCGCGCGTGTACCAATACGTGTCGCCCGTCGACCGGAACCGGACCGCGACGAAGTCATCACCGATTTCGTACGCCACTACGCCAGAGTCGCCGTTCAGGTTCCGGTACGTTTCCATTTGCTCCTGCCTTTTCAGATGTCAGGCTCCGCCACATTTATTGCTGCGCCGCCGTCGCCCACCGCCCGCTGTGTAGCCCGTTCGTTGTAGTATCGCAGGCACTTATTCCGCATCGCACCTCATGAGAATTCTCGGCATCGACCCTGGTTTGCGCGTTACCGGCTTCGGCGTGATCGACCAGACTGGCCACCAGCTGACCTACGTCGCGAGCGGCGTCATCAAGACCGCCGATGCCGACCTGCCGTCGCGCCTCGGCACGATCTTCGACGGTATATCCACGCTGATCCGCCAGCACGCGCCCGATCAGTCCGCGATCGAAAAGGTGTTCGTCAACGTCAATCCGCAATCGACACTCCTGCTCGGCCAGGCACGCGGCGCCGCTATTTGCGGACTCGTAGCAGGCGGCGTGCCGGTCGCTGAATACACCGCGCTGCAACTGAAGCAGGCAGTGGTCGGCTACGGACGCGCCACCAAGGAACAGATGCAGCAGATGGTCGCGCGCCTCCTGAATCTCTCCGGCGTGCCGGGCACCGATGCCGCCGACGCCCTCGGCATGGCTATCTGCCACGCACACGGCGGCGGCACGCTGAGCACGCTGGGCGGCATTGCACCTTCGCTCGCGAAGAAGGGCCTGCGGGTGCGGCGTGGACGACTCGTCGGCTAGAGCAACGACGGCGCCTGGCCCGGCTTTCGCCAGCACTGCCATCGAACCGCCTCGTTAAAGCCCTCACCATCGCCGCCCTTTTGCCTGACGCGCTGCGCTACACTCGCGCTTTACTTCACCATCGAACTCACCATGATCGGTCGCATTGCCGGCGTCCTGCTGGAAAAGAATCCGCCGCATCTGCTCATCGACTGCAACGGCGTTGGCTACGAAGTCGACGTGCCAATGAGCACGTTCTACAACCTGCCGGCGACCGGTGAGCGCGTCGTCCTTCTCACACAGATGATCGTGCGCGAAGACGCGCAGCTTCTATACGGCTTCGGCTCTGCGCAGGAACGTACGACGTTTCGCGAACTGCTCAAGATCAGCGGCATCGGCGCGCGTATGGCGCTCGCGGTGCTCTCGGGCATGAGCGTTCACGAACTCGGCCAGGCCGTCACGCTGCAGGACGCCGCGCGCCTCACACGCGTTCCTGGCATCGGCAAGAAAACAGCCGAGCGCCTGCTGCTCGAACTGAAGGGCAAGCTTGGTGCCGACCTGGGCGCGATGGCGGGCGCGGCCTCCGCGTCCGGTCACGCCAGCGATATCCTGAATGCACTGCTCGCATTGGGCTACTCCGAAAAGGAAGGGTTGGCGGCCATCAAGAACGTGCCGGCCGGCACCGGTGTTTCCGACGGCATCAAGCTCGCGCTGAAGGCGTTGTCAAAAGGCTGACGGCGGGCTGACCGCGGGCTGACCGCGCCCGGCGGACAGCGCCCCCTGCGCGACGACGGTTAAAGCTTCGCACGCCGCGTCGCATTGCGCACCCTGGCCGTTCGGCCAGCTTTCTGCGCGGGCATCGCGCGGTACAATGTCCGCATGATCGAAACCGACAAACTCGCCGCCGAACGCATCATCGCCGCCACGCCTACGTCGCCGAACGAAGAAGCGTTCGAGCGCGCGTTGCGCCCGCGCCACCTTGACGAGTACGTTGGGCAGGAAAAGGTGCGCGGCCAGCTGGAAATCTTTATCGAGGCTGCGAGGCGCCGCGCTGAATCGCTCGACCACGTGCTTCTGTTCGGGCCGCCGGGCCTCGGCAAGACCACGCTCGCGCACATCATCGCGCGCGAAATGGGGGTCAATCTGCGGCAAACGTCCGGGCCGGTGCTTGAACGCGCGGGCGACCTCGCGGCGCTGCTCACCAATCTCGAAGCGAACGATGTCCTCTTCATCGATGAAATTCACCGGCTGTCGCCGGTCGTCGAGGAAATCCTGTATCCCGCGCTGGAGGACTACCAGATCGACATCATGATCGGCGAAGGTCCGGCCGCACGTAGCGTGAAGCTCGACCTTCAACCGTTCACGCTGGTCGGTGCGACAACGCGTGCCGGTATGCTGACGAATCCGCTGCGCGACCGCTTCGGTATTGTCGCGCGGCTGGAGTTTTATAACGCCGAAGAACTCGCGCGCATTGTCAGCCGCTCGGCTTCGCTGCTCGGCGCGCAGATCCATCCTGATGGCGCGTTCGAAATCGCGAAGCGTGCGCGTGGCACACCGCGAATCGCGAACCGTCTGCTGCGCCGCGTGCGCGATTTCGCTGAAGTGAAAGCGGACGGCAATATCACCGCGAAGGTCGCCGACGCGGCACTCGCCATGCTCGATGTCGATCCGGTCGGCTTCGATCTGATGGACCGCAAACTGCTCGAGGCGATCCTGCACAAGTTCGACGGCGGCCCAGTAGGCGTCGATAACCTGGCCGCGGCGATCGGTGAAGAGCGCGATACGATCGAAGACGTGCTCGAGCCGTATCTGATCCAGCAGGGCTTCCTGCAGCGCACGCCACGCGGCCGTGTGGCAACGTTGCTGACGTACCGGCACTTCGGGCTTTCCGCGCCGGATTCGTCGAGCCCGGTGCGCGATCTGTGGGATTCCGGCACGTCCTGATCGTCAGGGCGCGCGATGTTGTAGTGGGTAGCAGGAGTAATCCGGCGATGTCAGACCAAGCCAGCCAGCCGAACGACCGCGCCAGTTTTGCCCAGCTGATGGCGAAACGTGTGCGCTCAAAGCTGGCCGCGAGCGTCACGCACCTGACGAGCGGCGGCGGCCCGTCGCTCGATTATTCGTCGCCGCCGGGAGATCCTGGCCTGTTCGGCCCGAATGCAGTCTGCTGGAAAATCCATGCCGACTTCACCTCGATGATGACAGGTGGCATCAGCGCGCTCCTCCTTCAGGCGCTTCATCCACTCGCGCTTGCTGGCGTGTGGGATCACTCGTCGTTTCGCACTGACATTCTCGGGCGCCTGCGTCGCACCGCGACGTTCGTCGCGGGCACCACCTACGGCAATCGACGCGACGCGCTGGCGCTGATCGAACGCGTGAAGCAGATCCATCTCGGCGTGACTGGCTTCGCGCCCGATGGTCGGCCTTATCGCGCGAGCGATCCCGCGTTGCTGACGTGGGTGCATGTCGCGGAGGTGTCGAGTTTCCTCACCGCGCATCTGCACTACGTGAACCCGGCTTTGCCGGGCGATGCGCAGGACCAGTACTTTGCTGAAACGGCGCGCATCGCCGAGATGCTCGGCGCTTCGGGCATCCCGCGCTCACGTGCTGAAATCGACGCGTATCTGATCGCCATGCAGCCAGAACTGCAAGCCAGTTCGCGCACGCGCGAAGTCGTGAAGATCCTGATGAATGCGCGCCCGCCAAGCGCCATGATGCGGCCGGCGGGCGCGCTGATGCTGAATGCCGGTGTCGACCTGTTGCCGCCGTGGGCGAAGACGATGCTCGGCTTCGACACCTTTGCCGGTGTGCGGCGGGCGCTGGTGCGGCCAGGCGTGAAGGTCGTCGCGCCCGTCATGCGTTGGGCGCTGGTGAACGGCGTATCGAAACGCGCCCGTCGACGCGTGGCGACGCCTCATGGCTGAGCAGTATCAAACTGCACTGTCAGAACCCGGCTGGAACGGCTGCGAGATCTGAAATGCCGGTTGCCGATGAGCATTGCCTCGCGTGATCCCGCTTGTGCAGGACACGTGCTGCTGCGAGCGCACGAAAGCGTCCGACGCCCGAACTAAAGCACTCGCCTGAAACCATCGTCCTCGCTGCGTCCGCCGAGATGCCGGACGTCGGCCCACGATACAACCGTCGCCACGCCAATATCGAAGTCCACCAGATTGAGGCTCGTGTTGAGCAGCGCATAGCTGCGAGGCGCATCGAGTGGCAAGTTGTTCGCGAACCGGTACACGCAATCGAGCACGCCACCGTGTGCCACGCACGCAATCCGGCCATCCGGATGCGCTGCGACGATTGGTTCGATCGTGTGCAGCACGCGATGGTAAAACGCTCGCGACGATTCGCCATCGGGCGGTGCGAAGCCCGGGTCGCGAGTCTGCCAATGCGCATATTCGTCCGGGAAACGCACGGAGATTTCATCGCTGTCGTGGCCCTGAAACGCCCCATAGGAGCGCTCGCGCAACCCTTCGCGTAGCTGGAGCAACATGCCCAGTGCATCGGCGATCGGCTGCGCGGTTTGTTGTGCACGCGTCAGATCGCTCGAATAGATCGCATCCAGTCGCGCGCCCTGCTTCGCTTCACCCGCCAGCCGCTCCGCCAGCTTGTGCGCCTGTTCGATGCCACTCGTCGAGAGCGGAATGTCGATGTGCCCCTGGATGCGTTTGATGCGGTTCCAGTCGGTCTCGCCGTGCCGGATGAAGAGAACTCGCGTGGTCATGGAAATGCGCGCCTGGGTCGCCGGGTCGGATACAGAAGCACCATTGTCTCAAAAAGCGTCGACGCGCGATTTTGCGTTTCGTCTTCAGGGACGCGTCTGAAGCCAGAAGGTGACCGGGCCATCATTGACGAGCGACACCTGCATGTCGGCGCCGAACTCGCCGGTCTCGACGACAGGATGCTTCGCGCGCGCTGCGGTGACGAAATAGTCGAAGAGACGGCGACCCTCGTCGGGCGGTGCGGCCGGTGTGAAACTCGGGCGCAGGCCGCTGTTGGTGTCCGCGGCGAGCGTGAACTGCGACACGATAAGCAGGCCGCCTGCCCCGCCTGCACCGTCGATGTTCTGCACGGACAGGTTCATCTTGCCCGCAGCATCGCTGAAGACGCGGTAGCCCAGCAGCTTCGCAAGCAGTTTGTCGGCGACTGCATCGGTGTCGCCGCGCTCCGCGCAGACGAGCGCGAGCAGACCGGCCCCGATCGCGCCCGTGATGCGGTCGCCGACGCGCACGTCCGCGCGCCGCACACGTTGAATCAGCGCGATCACGCTGAGCGCTCCGATCCAGCGATTGACGCGGACCTCATGACGCCGTTCACGTGTATCAAGTCGATGAGGCCCATCAGGCCGTCAACGTCACGCGCGCAAACCGGCGCTTGCCGACCTGTACGACAAACTCGCCCGCTTCGATTTTCAGGCCCTTGTCGGAGACTGTTGTGCCATCGATCTTCACGCCACCCTGCTCGATGTTGCGCAGCGCCTCACTCGTCGACGGCACGAGACCCGCCTGCTTCAGCAGTTGCCCGATTGCGAGCGGCGCGCCCGCGAGCGTCACAGCAGGAATATCGTCCGGTACGCCGCCCTTCGCACGATGATTGAAGTCTTCGAGCGCGCGCCCGGCGTCGGCGGACGAATGGAAGCGCGCCACGATTTCCTGCGCGAGCATCACCTTGAAATCGCGCGGGTTCCGCCCCGCCTCGATCTCGCGTTTGAAGCCCGCGATCTCGTCCATCGGACGGAACGACAGCAGTTCGAAGTAACGCCACATCAGCACATCGGAGATGCTCATCAGCTTGCCGAACATGTCGCCTGGCTTCTCGCTGATGCCGACATAGTTGTTCTTCGACTTCGACATCTTCTCGACGCCGTCGAGGCCTTCAAGCAGCGGCATCGTCAGGATGCACTGCTGTTCCTGGCCGTACTGCTTCTGCAGTTCACGGCCCACGAGCAGGTTGAACTTCTGGTCCGTACCACCCAGTTCGAGGTCGGCATTCAGCGCGACCGAGTCGTAACCCTGCATCAGCGGATACAGGAATTCGTGGATCGAAATCGGCACGCCGCCCTGAAAGCGCTTCGTGAAATCCTCGCGCTCCAGAATGCGCGCGACCGTATAGCGCGACGCGAGCTTGATCATGCCGTCGGCGCCGAGCGGCATCGACCATTCGCTGTTGTAGCGGATTTCGGTCTTGTCGCGGTCGAGCACGAGCGCGGCCTGATCGAAATACGTCCTGGCGTTGGACTCGATCTGCTCACGCGTGAGCGGCGGACGCGTCGCGTTACGGCCCGACGGATCGCCGATCAGCGACGTGAAATCGCCGATCAGGAAAATCACCGTGTGCCCGAGGTCCTGCAACTGGCGCATCTTGTTCAGCACGACGGTGTGGCCGATGTGGATGTCAGGCGCCGTCGGATCGAGGCCCAGTTTGATGCGCAGCGGCACGCCGGTGGCCTGGCTCTTCGCGAGCTTTTGCGCGAACTCGTCTTCGATCAGCAGTTCGTCGACACCGCGTTTCGTGACGGCGAGCGCATGGCGGACCTCGTCGGTGATCGGGAAAGCGGGGGTTGGCCTGGAAGTGGACTCGGAGCTCATGCTAAAAGGTGACGTCGAAAAGAGAGATTGTCCCATAGTTGGCGCGGGCGGCCGGCGCCGGGACGGACACCGGATTTTACGTGATTCGCCCCGCGAAGCCGATCTTTCCGGGGCGCGCGCCTTTCCTCGCGGCCCGTTGCGCTGTTAATCTGTTGGAACAGTTCGCAACAAATGGATGAAGGAGCAGAACGTGGCGCGAGACACGGCAGACGGCGTGTATATCGGATTGATGTCAGGCACGAGCATGGACGGCGTCGACGGCGTCGCGGTCGAGTTCACGAAGGGCAAGCCGCCGGTGGTCAGGAGCGAGGCGTTCGTCGGCTTTTCGGAAGGCTTGCGCGATGCATTGTTCGCCCTGCAACAGCCCGGCGAGAACGAGATCGAGCGCGAGGCGCTGGCCGCGAATGCGCTCGCCGCGCGCTATATGGTCTGCTGTCACGAGCTGATGCGATGCGGCAACCTTTCCGTGAGCCAGGTCCGCGCAATCGGCGTGCACGGACAGACCGTGCGGCATCGTCCGGAAAAGGGCTACACACGCCAGATCAACAATCCGTCGCTGCTCGCGGAAATGACGCACGTCGACGTGGTCGCCGATTTCCGTTCGCGCGATGTCGCGGCCGGCGGCCAGGGTGCGCCGCTCGTGCCGGCGTTTCACGCGACGGTGTTCGGCAAGAAGGGCGAGACGCGCGTCGTATGCAACCTCGGCGGCATCAGCAACATCACGATTCTCGGCGCTGCCGGCGGTGTGCGCGGCTTCGATTGCGGACCTGCCAATGCGTTGCTCGACGAGTGGGCGCATCGTCATCTCGGCAAGCCTTTCGACGAGGGCGGCGTGTTCGCGGCCAGCGGACAAGTGCATCGTCCGTTGCTCAACGCGCTGCTCAACGAGCCGTTCTTCGAACAGCAACCACCGAAGAGCACCGGCCGTGACCTGTTCAATGCCGAATGGATGGATGCCAGGCTCGCACCCTTCGCGGACGTGAGCCCTGCCGACGTGCAGGCGACGCTCACCGCCCTTACCGCGATCACGATCGCGCGCGAGATCGAACGGCACGCGTCGGATAGCCAGGCGGTGTACGTATGCGGCGGCGGCGCGCGCAATCCTGAGCTGCTGAGGGCGCTGCAGACGGCGCTCGAAGAAAGCGGCGTAAGCGGCGTGCCGGTGATGACCACCGAAGCGCTCGGCGTGCCGCCGAATCAGGTTGAGCCGCTGGCGTTCGCATGGCTCGCAATGCGCTGCGTCGCACGCGAGCCGGGCAACCTGCCGGCCGTGACGGGTGCGGCGGGCGAACGCGTGCTCGGGGCGATTTATCCGCGTTGAGGTCGCTCTCCTCTCGCTGGAGGTGAAAACTCGCTGGAAGTGAAAACGGTGAGGGCAATAAAAAACGGGGCTTTTCAGCCCCGTTTTTGTACAGCAGAAACGTTACATCGATCGATAATCAGACCGAGAACGACGAGCCACAACCGCAGGTCGTCGACGCGTTCGGATTCTTGATCACGAATTGCGCGCCGTTGATGTCGTCCTTGTAGTCGATCTCGGCACCCACCAGGTACTGGTAGCTCATCGAGTCGATCAGCAACTGGACGCCGCTCTTGTTCATCACGGTGTCGTCTTCGTTGATGGCTTCGTCAAACGTAAAACCGTACTGGAAGCCCGAGCAGCCGCCACCTTGCACGAACACGCGCAGTTTCAGCTCCGGGTTGCCTTCCTCGTCAATCAGCTGCTTGACCTTGTCAGCCGCTGCGTCGGTAAAGACGAAGGGGCTGGGCATCTCGGTCACGGGGGTCTCGGCGACTGCGTTCATTCGAACTCTCCAAAAAAGCTTCTAGCCGCTATTGTAGGGCTGATCTCAATATCGTGCTGAAGCCCTGTGAAATCAAGGGCTTCCTGTAGGGGTATTCGACACATTTGTATCAGGATAACCGAGCTTCGATGCATGCGCACGCGCACGCAAACCAATGAAAAAAGCCGCCAACGCATAAGCGAAAGCGGCTTTTTTGCAACAGATCCACCCGAAGACGAACCTGACCCGAAGCGATTAACGCTTCGAGAATTGCTTCCTGCGGCGTGCCTTGTGGAAGCCGACCTTCTTACGTTCGACTTCACGTGCATCACGCGTCACGAAACCTGCGCTCGACAGAGCCGGCTTCAGCGTTGCGTCGTAGTCCATCAGCGCGCGGGTAATGCCGTGGCGAACTGCACCGGCCTGACCCGTTTCACCGCCACCCGAAACGTTCACCTTGATGTCGAATGTGACAGCGTGGTTCGTGAGTTCCAGCGGCTGACGCACGATCATCAGCGACGTTTCGCGCGAGAAGTAATCGGCGATGGGCTTGCCGTTCACAATGATGTCGCCCTTGCCTGCCTTGATGAAGACACGTGCAACGGCGCTCTTGCGGCGGCCCGTACCGTAGTTCCAGTTACCGATCATGTGGGCTCCCCTTAGATCTCGAGCGCTTTCGGCTGTTGTGCCGAATGCGGATGCGTTGCTTCTGCGTAGACCTTCAGCTTCTTGATCATCGCGTAGCCGAGCGGGCCCTTCGGCAGCATGCCCTTGACCGCTTTCTCGAGCGCACGGCCCGGGAAGCGTTCCTGCATCTTGCCGAACGTCGTTTCATAGATACCGCCCGGGTAACCCGAGTGGCGGTAGTACTTCTTGTCCGTGGACTTGTTGCCCGTGACTTTCAACTTGCCGGCGTTGATAACGATGATGAAATCACCGGTGTCGACGTGGGGAGTGAACTCAGGCTTGTGCTTGCCGCGAAGACGGCGTGCCACTTCGCTGGCGACACGGCCGAGAACCTTATCCGTCGCGTCAATCACGTACCATTCGCGCGTCACCTCATGGGCTTTTGCGGAAAACGTCTTCATGATCGATCCAAAATAAAAATGCTTTGCCCTGTGTTTTTTTCCTGCTTAGTGTTCGCGCATCGAGGCGCTGTGCAGGCTCTCCCTGTTCTTCTCCCGCGGGCATATGCGGAAAAGCCCTGAATTATAAAGGAAATTGCCGCGCCACGTCAAAGATTGCGACGAAACGCGAGGAGGACAGGCGAAAAAAAGCCCGAACAGCTCGGTTCGGGCTTAATCCACCAAAGGAGGAGGTGGAGGAGACAGCGGAGATTGTCGAACTGCGACAACCAATGAAACGGATTATATGAGTCGACCTTGTGCGACGCAAGAATATTTGCATGGTGAAATCACATTTCATAATGCAAAACGACAATATCGTCGGCTTGAATAGGCAAAAACCCTTATAAATCAGCGCTACAGCAGCTCACAGACCCGTCGGGCGCTTGCAGAATCTAGAGTAAAACCCCTAAAGCCATCAGGGCAATCCCGGGGCCGGGAAAGCATGTTGCTCCGCAACAGACAAGGGCTGACGGCCGCGTTGGGGATGCCCGGCTACCTCGGACGCACCTTGAACCCAGGGGCTACAATGCCCATCTTGAATTCAAGCGGAACGCTGGAGCACAGGCATGGAATGCAAAGTAAGCTGGATGGGACAGGACGGGATGGCTTTCGCCGCCGAAACGGGCAGCGGTCATCTGGTCATGATGGACGGCGCGCCGGAAGGCGGCGGGCGCAATCTGGCACCGCGTCCGATGGAAATGGTCCTGCTCGGCACCGGCGGCTGCACGGCATACGACGTCGTGATGATCCTGAAGAAAAGCCGTCAGGAAGTCGCCGGCTGTTCGGTCACGCTGAAAGCCGAGCGCGCCAGCGAAGACCCGAAGGTCTTCACGAAGATCCACTTCCACTTCACCGTGACGGGGAAGAACCTGAATCCGGCGACGGTGGAACGCGCGATTAACCTGTCGCACGATAAATATTGCTCGGCGTCGATCATGCTCGCCAAAACGGCCGAATTGACGCACTCGTTCGACATCGTCGCAGGCTGATCCGGGCGCGCCGAAGTCAGCGGCAAGTCAGCGGCAAGTCAGCGGCGCAAGTCGGCGGCGCAAGTCAGCGGCGCAAGTCAGCGGCAACAGTCGCAAAAGAAAAATGCCGGCGTCGATCACTCGACGCCGGCATTTTTGTGTTTAGGTGGCAAAGCAGGCCGATAAGCCGGATTCTGTGCACGCACCGCGCCCGAAGGCGTGAAGCGCGTGGCAGCCATTCCTCTAGGCGCGCCATTGCTGACGCGCTCAAGCTTCCTACCCGCAGACGAGACGGGGGCCCCATCCTGCATCTCGAAGATGCGCGCCTGCCTACTTGGAATTGCTCCGGGTGGAGGTTACCGTGCCGGTCTGCGTCGCCACAGCCGCGGTGCGCTCTTACCGCACCGTTTCACCCTTACCTGATCCCGGCTTGCGCCGGGCCATCGGCGGTCTGTTCTCTGTTGCCCTGTTCCGCGTGTCACCACGGATGGCCGTTAGCCATCACCCTGCCCTGTGGAGTCCGGACTTTCCTCGCCCTCGTTGGCCGAAACCGCGGAGGCCGCGACTGCCTGGCCTGCTTTGCTGGTGCCGATTCTAACATTGCGGCGGTGGAAGGCCGTTGTCAGGCGCAGAAAGGAGCGATCAAGGACCCGAGCCCGTCCGACTGCCGGAGCAATCAGCGAACGCGCCGGCCAGAGCGGAATACTGTTGTGTCGTCGTAAAAAGAAGACGTTTCGTTCGCGGGCCACCAGCCCGGAATGCCCAGCACCGGAAGCGGCGCGAACACACGACCGTTGAGCTCACCAGCCGCCGACAGCGAACCGCTGACCGCTTCATCGAGCCAGGCGTCGCGCTCAGCCACATCCCACGCGCAATACCCGGTCGGCACGTCGACGATCCACGCATGCGCCGTACATGCCTTAAACGGCGTGATCAGCTTTTCCAGCAACGCGTGGCCGAAACATCGCACTTCGCATTGTGAGCCCCATACCGCGCGACTGCCAACGAACAGCGTCTGCCAGTCGAATGCACGCAGTGCCGCGCTCAACGATGGATCGGCACACGCAAACAGCACGGCGTTCTCGTCGAAGAGCGTGAGCGCGTCGCGCGTGCCGCCGCGGGTGGGGCCGACGCCGAGCGCGTCGATCGCCGCCGACTGGCGCGCGTTCAACGCCGCCTTGATCCGCGGAAACTGGAACCAGACGAGCGCGTTGAAAAAATCGTGGAGATTGTGGCGGGTCGGCACACAGCCGGTCGATGCGATATGCGCTTCGTAAGCCGAGCCGGCCGGCAGGTCGTCCTGTGCGATAAAGGCGAGCGGCTGGCCGCGACCGGTCGTCTGGCCTGAGCGCCGCGCGTCCGCGTTCATTTCGACGAGCAATGCAGCTTCGCTCGCGAGCGCCGCCTGTTGCCAGCGCGCTCCGCGAGCGGCGAACTGCGCAAACCAGGGTGCGGTCCAGTCAATCTGCACGAACGATGGCTGCGGTTTTGGAGGGTGACCGGAGATGGCGTCAGACATAGCGCCGGGCGACGCAACTGGGGCAGAACGCGCCACAGCGTCGTCGCGCGTTGCGTCTGACCTGCGCTCGTCCGCACCCACCGGCAACTCCCCCGACGTCGCGATCGCCATCGCCAGACCCCAACCTCAGGCGAGGCGCCAGCCAATCGCCTCGCCACCGCGCAGCGGCACAACCGGCGTGTCGCCAACCGCGATTTCAGCGGGCAGCGTCCACCGCTCGCGATGCAGCGTCACCGTTTCGGCACTTCTCGGCAGACCGTAAAAGTCCGCGCCGAAGAAGCTCGCAAAAGCTTCCAGCCTGTCGAGCGCGCCCGCGTTATCGAACGCCTCCGCGTACAGTTCCAGCGCGTGCAGCGCCGTGTAGCAGCCTGCGCAACCACACGCGTGCTCCTTCAACCCCTTCGGATGCGGCGCGCTATCCGTGCCGAGGAAGAAGCGCGGATTGCCCGACGTCGCGGCCCCGACGAGCGCGACGCGATGCGTTTCGCGCTTGAGCACCGGCAGACAGTAGTAATGCGGACGGATACCGCCCTGGAAAATCGCGTTGCGGTTGTACAGCAGATGGTGCGCCGTGATCGTCGCGCCGAGCAGTTCGGGCGCAGCGCCGGCTTCGTGGATGTAGTCGACGGCATCTTTCGTCGTGATGTGTTCGAACACCACTTTCAGCGCCGGAAATTCGCGACGCAGCGGCGTCATCACGCGGTCGATGAACACCTTCTCGCGATCGAACAGATCGATCGACGAATCCGTCACCTCGCCGTGCACCAGCAGCGGCACGCCCGTTTCCTGCATCACTTCCAGCGTCTTCGCGCACTTCATGATGTCAGTGACGCCCGCGTCCGAGTTCGTCGTCGCACCCGCCGGATACAGTTTCACGCCATGCACGAAGCCGCTTTCGCGCGCGCGGCGGATTTCGTCGGGCGGCGTGTTGTCGGTGAGATACAGCGTCATCAGCGGCTCGAATTTCACGCCTGCCGGAATTGCGGCCACGATCCGCTCGCGATACGCCCGCGCCTGCTCCGTCGTCGTAACCGGCGGCTTCAGGTTCGGCATGATGATCGCGCGGCCGAACTGGCGCGCGGTGTGCGGCAGCACGGCCGCGAGCATCGCGCCGTCGCGCACGTGAAGGTGCCAGTCGTCCGGGCGGGCGATCGTCAGGGAATCGTGGGAAACGTTGGAAGCAGTCATGGCGAAAGAAGTGACGAGCGTCGCGAAACGGTTCAATCGACGTCGGCAAACCGCAACATTGCGGCCTGAACACCCGTCAATTTCACTATTTGCCGCTTCTGGCTCGGTGATATGCTTGGAAATCATCATTGTAACGGGTCGCCCCGTTCACACGCACCGGCCCCGCAATATGTGCCAATTACTCGGAATGAACTGCGCCGCGCCAACGGACGTCACGTTCTCGTTCACCGGCTTTGCGGCGCGCGGCGGCGTCACGGATCACCACGCCGACGGCTGGGGTATCGCCTTCTTCGAAGACAAAGCCTGCCGCCTGTTCATCGACCATCAGTCATCGGCCACCTCGCCGATCGCGGAGATGGTCAAGCGTTACCCGATCAAGTCGAAAAACACGATCGCGCACATTCGCAAAGCGACGCAAGGTCATATCCAGCTCGAAAACTGCCATCCGTTCATGCGTGAACTGTGGGGGCGTCACTGGATCTTCGCGCATAACGGCGATCTGCAGGACTATCAACCGTTTCTGACGGGCGTCTATCAGCCGGTCGGCACCACCGATAGCGAACTCGCGTTCTGCGCACTGCTGCAGGGCCTGCGCAAGGAATTTCCGGGTGCGCAGCCGGGGCCCGATGAACTGTTCCCCGCGCTCGAAAAACTGACGCGCGAGATCACGCAGTTCGGCGTGTTCAATTTCCTGATGTCGAACGGACAGGCGCTGTTCGCGCACTGCTCGACGCGCCTCTACTACCTCGTGCGACGCTGGCCGTTCTCGACCGCGCATCTGGTCGACGCCGACGTGTCGATCGACTTCGCGAAGTACACGACGCCGGAAGACCGCGTCGCTGTGATCGCCACGCAGCCGCTCACCGATAACGAAGTGTGGACCGCGTTCGAACCGGGCGACCTGCTGATGTTCCAGCATGGCGACGTGATCGGCCGCGCGAATGTGCCGGTGCCGCCGGCCGTGCTCGAAAAGCTGCGCAATCCAGAGAGCGACCGTTCGGCATCCGCGCCGACGCCGGTCGTCCGTGAAGAGACGCCCGTCACGCTCGATCTCGAATCCGACGACACCGCCGCGTTCGAATCCTGACTCGTTCCCACGCTTATTCGCTGTCACCACGCGCCAGGTCAGGTCAAATAAAAAAGCCGCTTCTTTCGAAGCGGCTTTTTTTGCACCGTGAACACTCGGCGCCGACAACGTCAGTGAAGAATCTTCGCCAGAAAATCCTTCGCGCGATCCGACTTCGGATTCGCGAAGAATTCTTCCTTGCGGTCGTCTTCGACGATCAGGCCACGGTCCATGAAGATCACGCGGTGCGCGACCTTTTTCGCAAAGCCCATTTCGTGCGTGACGCACATCATCGTCATGCCTTCCTGCGCGAGTTCGACCATCACGTCGAGCACTTCGTTGATCATCTCCGGATCGAGCGCCGAAGTGGGCTCGTCGAACAGCATCGCGATCGGATCCATCGAGAGCGCGCGCGCAATCGCCACACGCTGCTGCTGACCGCCGGAAAGCTGCCCCGGATATTTATCCGCATGTGCGCGCAGGCCGACGCGATCCAGCAGCTTCAGACCCTTCGCATTCGCTTCGTCTTTCGAGCGGCCGAGCACCTTGATCTGCGCGAGCGTCAGGTTTTCCGTGATCGACAGATGCGGGAACAGTTCGAAGTGCTGGAACACCATGCCGACCTTCGCACGCAGCTTCGACAGGTTCGTCTTCTTGTCGCCGAGCGACTGGCCGTTGATGACGATCTCACCCTTCTGGAATGGCTCCAGGCCATTCACCGTCTTGATGAGTGTCGATTTGCCCGAACCCGACGGGCCGCACACGACAACCACTTCGCCTTTTTTCACTTCCGTCGTGCAGTCGGTCAGCACCTGAAACTGGCCGTACCACTTCGAAACATTCTTGATAGAGATCATCTTGCGACCTTTTTCTGAAGACCTTTGACAAGGCTCGACGCGAGCACGCAAATCACGAAATAGCATGCGCCGGCGAACAGTACCATCTCGACGTTGGTGCCATCACGATCGCCAATATTCGTTGCCGTACGGAAGAAATCCGCGAGGCTGATCACGTAGACGAGCGACGTATCCTGGAAGAGCACGATGGCCTGCGTCAGCAGCAGCGGCACCATTGCGCGGAACGCCTGCGGCAACACGATAAGACGCATCGCCGTGCCGTACGTCATGCCCAGTGCAAACGCGGCATTGATCTGCCCGCGCGCCACCGCCTGAATCCCGGCGCGGATAATCTCCGAATAGTATGCCGCTTCAAAAAGCGAGAACGCGACCATCGCCGACGCCAGACGGATATCGATATCCGCCGACAGCCCAAGCACGTTCTGCAGTACCTGCGGCACGATCAGGAAGAACCACAGCAGAACCATCACGAGCGGGATCGAGCGGAACACGGTGACGTAGCCTTTCGCGAACCACTCGAACGGCTTGAACGACGACAGCCGCATCATCGCGAGCACGGTGCCCCACACAATACCGATGACGATCGCGATCAGCGTGATCTTGAACGTGATAATCGCGCCGGTCCACAACGTAGGCAGTGTGCCCGCAATACCACTCCAGTCGAAATGATGCATCACTTGCCTCCGATGTAGCCGGGCAGCCGCGTTCTGTGCTCGATAACGTGCATCAGCTGCATGACAACAAGGTTGATCAGCACGTACGCGAGCGTCACCGCAATGAACGACTCGTACGTCTGCGCCGTGTAATCGACAAGCTGGCGCGCCTGAGCCGACAGATCAAGCAGACCGATCGTCGACGCAACCGCCGAGTTCTTGAAGATGTTCAGAAACTCCGACGTGATCGGCGGCACGATGATCCGGTACGCAACCGGTAGCAGCACGTAGCGATACGTCTGCCATTGCGTGAAGCCCATCGCGAGACCGGCTGCCCTCTGGCCGCGCGGCAGTGCGTTGATACCCGAGCGCACCTGCTCGCACACGCGCGCGGAGGTGAACAACCCGAGACACACAATGGACGACGAGAAAAACTGCGCACTCGGTGGCAACTGCTTGTACCACGTGCCGATCGAGACCGGCAGCAGTTCCGGTATCACGAGATACCAGATGAAAAACTGAACGATCAGCGGAATATTCCGGAAGATCGCGACATACACCGTGCCGATACCGGCAAGCAATCTGTTCGGTACCGTGCGCAGCACGCCGAAGAACGACCCAACGATCAGCGCGATAACCCACGCCGACAGCGACACCGTGATCGTCACCCAGAAGCCGGACAGCAGCCAGCCGAAATAGGTGGTCGGCTCGCCCGTCGATACCGGACTCAGCAGAATGCCCCAGTTCCAGTGATAAGACATGAGGAAGACTCCAGCAAAAAGAAACGGAAGAAGCGCGCGGCCCCTTCCGTTTCGTCTGACGCGAAGACCTGCGACGGTTAGTCGATTGCCTTGTCGTTCGGGCTCTTGAAGAGCGCCTTGATATCATCGCTTTCCGGGAAGGCCAGGTTCAGGCCCTTCGGCGGAATCGGCGATTCGAACCACTTCTTGTAGATCTTGTCTGCTTCGCCCGAGGTTTCGAGCTTCGCGATTGCGTCGTCGACGACCTTCTTGAACTCCGGATCATTCTTGCGCAGCATGCAGCCGTAGGCTTCATGCGATTGCGGTGCAGCGACGATCACGAAATCGTTCGGCGTGTTCGACTTCGCGCGCTCGCCTGCGAGCAACGCGTCATCCATCATGAACGCAACAGCGCGGCCGGTCGACAGCGTCAGGAACGACTCGCCGTGATCCTTCGCGCTGATGATGTTCATGCCCATGCTCTTGTCCTGATTCATCTTGCGAAGCAGGCGCTCGGACGTCGTACCGGCGGTCGTGACCACCGTCTTGCCCTTCAGGTCAGCCCAGTCCTTGATACCCGAATCTTTCTTCGTCATCAGACGCGTACCGATCACGAAAATCGTGTTCGAGAACGCGACCTGTTGCTGGCGCTCAGCATTGTTCGTGGTCGAACCGCATTCCATATCGATCGTGCCGTTCTGCACGAGCGGAATACGGTTTTGCGACGTCACCGGCGTCAGCTTGACCTTCAGGTCCGGCATATTCAGCTTCTGCTTGACCGCGTCCACGACCTTCAGCGCGAATTCCTGCGAGTAGCCGACGACATTCTGTTTGTCGTCATAGTAAGAGAACGGAATCGACGATTCGCGATGCCCCAGCGAAATCACGCCCGTATCCTTGATTTTCTTCAGCGTGCCAGCGTCCTGCGCGTGCGCGCCAACGGTGAACAGACCTAGAGTAGCGAGAAGCAGCGCAGCCTTTTTAACCTTCATTTTGTGATCTCCTATCAAGTACCGGCGCCAGTTTAGCAAAGTAATTATTCTGAAAGTAATGGTTGTTAACCATGTTTGCCTGCGTCCGATGCATAAAGCCCACACCGAAACGCATCGCATAGACGCAAAAGCGGGCGGCATCGATTCGATGCCGCCCGTTCATTGCTGATCACACAGTGTAATCCGCGTTTTAAACCTGAGTGATCAAGGATACAGTCCGCGCATTTCACGCGCCTGAAGGATGCGCTTACAGGCAACGATAAACGCAGCCGTACGCACCGAGACGTTCTGTTCGCTCGACACCTGCCATACCGCCGCAAATGCTTCACGCATCACACGTTCGAGACGCTGGTTGATCTCGTCTTCGGTCCAGAAGAAGCTCGAGAAATCCTGCACCCATTCGAAATATGACACTGTTACGCCGCCCGCATTCGCCACCACATCGGGAATCACGAGAATGCCCTTGTCATGCAGAATGTCATCGGCCGCCGTGGTGGTCGGGCCGTTCGCACCTTCCACGATGATCTTCGTGCGAATCTTCGATGCGTTCTTTTCGGTGATCTGGTTTTCCAGCGCGGCCGGGATGAGGATGTCCGACTCGATCCCCCAGAAGTCTTCGTTCGCGATGGTGTCGGCTTCCGGGAAACCGCCGACGCCGCCCGTCTTCGCGACGTGTTCCAGCAGCGCGCCTGCGTCGATACCTGATGACCTGTACAGCGTGCCGGTGTGATCCTGCACCGCGACAATCTTCGCGCCTGCTTCCTGGAAGAGGCGCGCCGCAATGCCGCCGACGTTGCCGAAACCCTGCACTGCAATGCGCGCGCCTTCGATGTCGAAGCCGATACGACGCGCCGCTTCGCAACCGACGACGAACACGCCGCGCCCCGTCGCTTCACGACGGCCGAGCGAACCGCCGAGCGTGATCGGCTTGCCGGTCACGACGCCAGTGGCTGTCTGCCCCTGGTTCATCGAGTACGTGTCCATCATCCACGCCATGATCTGCTCGTTCGTGTTCACGTCCGGCGCGGGGATGTCGGTATTCGGTCCGATGATGATGCCGATTTCGCTCGTGTAGCGGCGCGTTATGCGCTCCAGTTCACCACGCGACAGCGTGCGCGGATCGACGCGGATACCCCCTTTCGCGCCGCCGTACGGCACGTTGACGGCCGCATTCTTGACCGACATCCATGCCGACAGCGCCATCACTTCCGAGAGCGTTACGTCCTGGTGATAACGCACGCCGCCCTTGCCCGGACCACGCGACACGTTGTGCTGCACGCGATAGCCTTCGAAGTGCGCGACCGTACCGTTATCGAGTTCGATAGGCACATCGACGATCAGAATGCGCTTCGGGCGCTTCAGCGTTTCGAGCCAGCGTGACAGGGAACCGAGGTAAGGCGCGACGCGATCGACCTGACGAAGATAGTTGCCCCAGGGGCCGAGGTCGTCGCTGTGAAGGTAGGACGGGATATGCTGCAAGGTTGATGCGGACTGCGCTTGCGATGACATGAACGCTCCGGCGTTGATCGAATGACGCCATTGTCGAAAAAGGGCGTCCCGAAATCCAATGCCGTTTGATCATTGCGTTATGTTTTTCTTGCATAACGTCAAAAATCTGAAAAAGACTGTCGCATTTCGTGTAGATATCGGCCGTGTCATGCCGTGTCGTGGGCCAGCTCGGCAGTCACCACATCCCATAGCTGACGCACCAGTACCTGACGCGGATCGTCGCCTTGCGCCGCGAGCTTGTCGCGATAGAGACGGATCTCCATCGTCAGCGAGAACTGTCCTTGCACGACGCCACGCGACGCGCGATCGAGGCGGATCAGATGGCCTTCTGCGACGGCATCTTCGACGGCGCTATGCGGCAGGAAGGCCAGACCATGTCCGGCGAGCGCCATTGCTTTCAACCCTTCGGCCATGTCCGTCTCATACACACGATCCAGATACAGACGCGCGGGCGCATTGGCGACGATCACTTCCGTCATGCGACCAAGGTAAGCGTTGGGTGTGTACGAGAGATAGGGCGCGGGTGCTTCGGGCGTGCCCGGCAACGTGTGACGCGGCCGTCCGGCGCGGCCTGGCGCCGAGTACGGGCTGATCTCCTCGACGCCCAGTATGAGCATGTCGTAACGCGCGGGATCGAGCGCGACCGGATGGCTTGGATGGTGATAACCCATCACCAGATCGCAGCCGCCCTCGACGAGCGAAAGCACCGCGTCATGCACGTTCAGCGCGCGCAGACGCGTGTGGATCGGGCCCAGCTGCGCCTCGATGCGCTGCAGCCAGCGCGGAAAATACGTAAGCGACAACGTGTGCGGTACGGCGAATTCGATCGTCGCGGCGGGTGTCGCCGTGTGGCCGCGCAGCAGCGTGCGCGCTTCGTGAAACTGCGAGAGCATCGCGAGCGCCTGCTCGTAAAACACCTGGCCCGCGGACGTGAGACGCGTCGGGTAAACCGAACGGTCGATCAGTTCTGTGCCGAGCCACGCTTCAAGCGCCTGGATCCGGCGCGAGAAGGCGGGCTGCGTGACGTGCCGCAGTTCAGCCGAGCGGCTGAAACTGCGGGTTTCCGCGAGCGAAACGAAGTCTTCGAGCCATTTCAGTTCCATGCGAACCCTGTCGTTACGCAGCAAAAGGAGAAGTCAGCATTCTAGCGGCGCGGGGCCGTGGATGCGCCAGTCCATGGCGCGCAGCAGCGTGCGCAGGGGGTCTGCGGGCCGGTGCGGCCGCCAGTGGTAAAATTCCGGGTTCTTCCGGTTTCTGATCCTCACCTTCCGTCCCCGCCTCCATCATGTCCGATACCCGTCCCGATACCCTCTTCGCGCTGACCGCCCTCTCTCCGCTCGACGGCCGCTACGCCGCGAAAACCGAAGCCCTGCGCGACTGGCTTTCGGAAGCCGCGTTCATGCGTCATCGCGTGATGGTCGAAATTCACTGGCTGATCGCGCTCTCGCGCGCCGGTTTCGCTGAAGTGCCGCGCTTCTCCGACGCGTCAGAGCAGTTCCTGCTGCAACTCGTCGAGCACTTCACCGCGCACGACGCCGCGCGCATCAAGGAAATCGAGCGCGTGACGAATCACGACGTGAAAGCCGTCGAATACTGGCTGAAGGAATCGGTGAAGGGTCAGCCGGAGCTGGAGCGCGCGAGCGAGTTCATCCACTTCGCGTGTACGTCGGAAGACATCAACAACACGTCGCACGGCCTGATGCTTGCCGGTGCGCGTGAACACGTGATCCTGCCGGCGCTGCGTTCGGTGCATCAACGCCTCGTTGCGCTGGCGCACGCGCAGGCCGGACAGCCGATGCTGTCGCGCACGCACGGCCAGCCCGCCAGCCCGACGACGCTCGGCAAGGAAATCGCCAACGTTGCCGCGCGTCTGGAACGCGCGATCGAGCGCGTCGCGAAAGTCGAACTGCTCGGCAAGATGAATGGCGCGGTCGGCAACTTCAATGCGCATCTGTCGGCGTATCCGGAATTCGACTGGGAAGCGTTTTCGCGTGAAGTCGTCGAGCAGCGTCTGAAGCTCACGTTCAATCCGTACACGATCCAGATCGAACCGCACGACTACATGGCTGAACTGTTCGACGCGGTGTCGCGCGCGAACATCATCCTGCTCGACCTCGATCGCGATGTGTGGGGCTACATCTCGGTTGGCTACTTCAAGCAACGCACGAAGGCCGGCGAAATCGGTTCGTCGACGATGCCGCACAAGGTCAATCCGATCGACTTCGAAAACTCGGAAGGCAACCTTGGTCTGGCCAACGCCACGCTGCGCCACCTGGCAGACAAGCTGCCGGTTTCGCGCTGGCAACGTGACCTGACCGACTCGACGGTGTTGCGCAATATCGGCGTCGCGTTCGGTTACTCGCTGCTCGCGTATGACTCGCTGATTCGCGGTCTCGACAAGCTCGAAGTGAACGCAGTGCGTCTGAACGAAGACCTCGACAACTGCTGGGAAGTGCTGGCCGAGCCGGTGCAGACCGTGATGCGCCGTTATGGCATCGAGAACCCGTATGAGCAGTTGAAGGAACTGACGCGTGGCAAGGGCATCACGCGTGAAGGGCTGCAGACGTTTATCGGTGGTCTCGCGATTCCGGCCGATGCGAAGGAACGGTTGCTGGCGATGACGCCTGCTTCGTATGTCGGCAAGGCGGTCGAGCTGGCGAAGCGGATCAGGTAAGGTCGCTTTTCAGGTCACTGCGGCACAAAAAAAGGCGCTCCAGGGAGCGCCTTTTTCACATCCAGCGCGCCTCAAACCTCAACGCGCCTTCACCTGCTTCAACACCTCATCGACGATCTGTTCCGGCGTCAGTTCGATGCTCACCGTAATCGCCTCCTCCGCGCCCGGCTCCTCGAGCGTATCAAGCTGGCTCTGCAGCAGCGACGGATCGAAGAAGTGCCCGGTACGCGTCTGCAAGCGCTCCTCGAGCACTTCCCGCGAGCCCTTCAGGTAAACGAAACACACGTCCTTGTCACCGTCGCGCAAGATGTCGCGATACGAGCGCTTCAATGACGAACACGTGAACACCGCGTCGATACCCGCGCGCTGCTCCTTTTCGATCGCCGCGCGAATTGTGCGCAGCCACGGCCAGCGGTCTTCGTCGGTCAACGGGATGCCGTGATGCATCTTCTCCTTGTTGGCTTCGCTGTGAAACGCGTCGCCGTCCGTGAAGTCGCAGTGCAGGCGTTCGGCGAGCATCTCGCCGATCCGCGTCTTGCCGGCGCCCGATACACCCATCGCGATCAGAATCATCAAAAACTCCTTTCTTACAGTACTGCCGCCAGCGCGAACGTCAAACCGAGACCCATCACCGAGATGATGGTTTCGCACAGCGACCACGTCTTGAACGTCTGGCCCACCGTCATGCCGAAATATTCCTTGATCAGCCAGAAACCGCCGTCGTTCACGTGCGAAAAAATCAGCGAACCCGAACCGGTCGCGAGCACGAGCAGTTCCGGCTTCACCTGCACGCCGGACGCCGCCGCGATCGGCGCGACGATGCCGCAAGCGGTTGTCATCGCAACCGTCGCCGAACCCGTCGCGAGACGGATCAACGCCGCGACGAACCAGCCGAACAGCAGCGGCGACAGATGCGCCGCAGTCGCCGTCGCGACGATCTCCTTCGAGATGCCGCTGTCCATCAGCACGCGGCCGAAGCCACCGCCCGCGCCGACGATCAGCGTGATGCCCGCGATCGGCGCCAGACAGTCGCCGCAGAACTTCTGGATCTGTTCACGATTGAAGCCGCGTCGCGCGCCGAAGGTCCAGAAGCTGACCAGTACCGCAATCAGCAGCGCGACATCCGACGTACCGATGAATCTCAGAAGGTCGTTCGGCACGGTCTTCGGCGCAAATACCAGATCGGCCCAACTGCCGACGAGCATCAGGATCACCGGCAACAGGATCGTGAAAAGCGTAGTGCCGAAGCTAGGCAATTCGCGCTTCGCGCCTTCCATATGCGACTCGATGAACTGCGCAGCCAGTGGATTGTTTTCCGGCAGCTTGACGTAGCGATGAATCAGCAGCGCAAACAACGGACCCGCGACAATCGCCGTCGGCACGCCGACGATCAGGCCGTACGCGATCGTCTTGCCGATGTCGGCGTGATACGCCTGCACGGCGAGGAGCGCAGCCGGATGCGGTGGAATCAGTCCGTGCACAACCGACAGACCTGCGACCATCGGCAGGCCGATCAGCAGCAGCGATTTGCCCGTGCGCTTTGCGACGTTGAACGCGATCGGAATCAGCAGCACGAAGCCGACTTCGAAGAACACCGGTAAGCCGACGATAATCGCGACGAACATCATCGCCCAGTGAATGTTCTTCTCGCCGAATTTATCGATCAACGTGGTTGCGATGCGTTCGGCGCCGCCCGACTCCGCCATCATCTTGCCGAGCATCGTACCGAGGCCAACGACGATCGCGATGTGCCCGAGCGTATTGCCGTTGCCGGTTTCGAACGACTTGACGATCGTGCTCATCGGCATGCCGACTGCGAGGCCAAGCAGCAACGAAACGATGATCAGGACGAGAAACGGATAGACCTTGAAGCGCGTGATCATCAGGATCAGCGCCGCGATGGCGATCAGCGCGTAAATCAGCAGCGTGCTGCCGTGGACAGCTTCCATGAAGCTCCTCCCTGTTGTTTATTCGAATGGATGCATCATGCCGCTGGCACCCGGGTGGTTAGCCGGACACGGCGCCGGTCGAGCCGACGGTCCGCGCGGACGCTGAATTCTACTGTCAGTTGAGGTTGTGTGTAATGGACTGTAGTAGATGACGCGCGCGACAGGAGATCCTGACGCAATAAAGAAGCCTCGCTGATGCGGCCGTGAGGTCGACTAGCGAGGCTTTCTTCAGTAAAACCCGCGTTCGCGTATGGCGTATGGGTCATCACGGCGCGCGATGGTGCGCTGCGGCGAGCGGCGCGATATCAGACCGGCACGCGCCGCGCGGCACGCCGCCCGCCCATCAACTCAATGCGCAGGCGCTGCCAGCTGGCTTGCTGCACGTGCAAGGCGCGTGACTTCGTCCCAGTTCTGCGCAGCCAGCGCCGACTTCGGCGTAAGCCACGAACCGCCCACGCAGACCACGTTCGGCAGCGACAGGAAATGCGTCGCGGTTTCCGCGGTGATGCCACCCGTCGGGCAGAACTTCAGCGTGGGGAACGGGCCGCTGAACGCCTGCAGCATCGGCACGCCACCGGCCTGCTGTGCCGGGAAGAACTTGACGATCTCATAGCCGAGTTCGAGCGCGACGATGATGTCGGTCGGCGTCATCACGCCCGGCAGCAGCGGCAGACCGGCATCCTGCGCGGCCTGGTGCATCTCTTTCGTCAGACCCGGCGACACGCCGAACGTCGCGCCCGCTTTCTTCGCCTGCGCGCACTGCGCCGGCCGCGTAATCGTGCCGACGCCGACGACGATGTCCTCAGCAAGCTGGCTCGCGCGCTCGATTGCCTTCAGGCCGGCTTCCGTACGCAGCGTGATCTCGAGCACCTTGACGCCGCCCGCGTGCAGCGCACGCGATACGTTCTCGCCCTGTTCGACCGAGTCGAAGGCCAGAACCGGAATGACCGGGCCAAGGCGGACGATTTCGCTAACTGTCTTTTGCGTCATGTTCAGACTCCCTGTTTCTGCAACTCGTGACTGAAATGAAGTTCGCCGACCATCGGACCGAACACCGATGCGCCGTGTTCCGCCGGCGCCGCCGAAGCACGGAAGACGCCGAACAGTTCGCGGCCAAAGCCGACTTCGTTTTCCGCCTGATGCGCCGGCTGCGCGACCGCGCGCGCGGCCCATTCCGCTGCGTCGATCTCGATGTCGAGCAGACCCGCTTCCGCGTCGATGACGATTGTGTCGCCCGTCTGCACCTTGCCGATCGGCCCTTGCAGCAGCGCTTCCGGCGAAATGTGAATGACGGCCGGCACCTTGCCCGACGCACCGGACATCCGTCCATCGGTAACGAGCGCGACGTGGAAACCCTGATCCTGCAACACGCCGAGCAGTGGCGTCAAACGATGCAGTTCGGGCATGCCGTTTGCCCGCGCGCCCTGGAAGCGCACGACGGCAACGAAGTCGCGTTTCAGTTCACCCCGGTCGAACGCTTCCTGCACGGCTTCCTGCGAATCGAACACGATTGCCGGGGCCTTCACCTTGCGATGCTGCGCTGCAACCGCGGAAATCTTGATGACGCCGCGACCGAGCTTGCCTTGCATCAGACGCAGGCCGCCGTCCGGCTGGAACGGTTCCTTGATGCTACGCAGCACCTTTGTGTCGAGGCTATCCACAGCG
The DNA here is from genome assembly GCF_050436565.1 of Paraburkholderia sp. GAS42. Classification (NCBI taxonomy): domain Bacteria; kingdom Pseudomonadati; phylum Pseudomonadota; class Betaproteobacteria; order Burkholderiales; family Burkholderiaceae; genus Paraburkholderia; species Paraburkholderia sp. GAS42. Next base: position 114,696 of record NZ_JBNDML010000012.1, read on the forward strand.
CCCGGCCCCCACATCAGCTTGCCGTCGATCAGCTTCGGCTCTTCGGTGTAGTGCGACAGGCCGCGGCCCGCCACCGTGTTCACGTCTTCATGCAGCAAGCCGCCTTCGAGCAGATTGCGGATCAGGAACGCCATACCGCCGGCCGCGTGATAGTGGTTCACGTCGGCCTTGCCGTTCGGGTAGACCTTCGCGAGGAGCGGCACCGCCTGCGACAGTGTGTCGAAGTCGTCCCAGTCGATCACGATGCCAGCGGCACGCGCGATTGCGACCAGATGCAGCGTGTGGTTCGTCGAACCGCCCGTTGCCAGCAGACCGACGATGCCGTTGACGATCGCCTTCTCATCGATCACATGGCCGATCGGCGTGTAGTTGCCGCGCTCGGCCGTCAGGTCGAGCACGCGGCGCGCGGCCTGCGCGGTGAGCGCGTCGCGCAGCGGCGTGTGCGGATGCACGAACGCTGAACCCGGCAGATGCAGGCCCATCACTTCCATCAGCATCTGGTTGCTGTTGGCTGTGCCGTAGAACGTGCAGGTGCCGTGGCCGTGATACGCAGCGGCTTCGGCTTCGAGCAGCGCGTCGCGGCCCACTTCGCCGCACGCGAACCGCTGGCGGATCTTCGCCTTGTCGTCGTTCGACAGCCCACTTGTCATCGGGCCGGCCGGCACGAAGATCGTCGGCAGATGGCCGAACTGGAGTGCACCGATCAACAGGCCCGGCACGATCTTGTCGCACACGCCAAGACACAGCGCCGCGTCGAACATGTTGTGCGTGAGCGCGACGGCCGTGCTCATTGCGATCACTTCGCGCGAAAACAGCGACAGCTCCATGCCCGCGTTACCTTGCGTCACGCCATCGCACATGGCCGGCACACCGCCCGCAAATTGCGCGACGCCGCCGTTTTCGCGCGCGGCCGCCTTGATGATGTCGGGGAAATTCCTGTACGGCGCGTGCGCCGACAGCATCTCGTTGTACGAAGACACGATGCCGATGTTCGGCTCGCGGATCGTCTTGATAGCAAGTTTCTCGTTACCTTCAAGGCCAGCGAAGCCGTGAGCGAGGTTCGCGCACGACAGCGCGCCGCGCGCCGGAAACTTGCCCTGCGCGTGGTCGATGCGCGCCAGATAGGCGTCACGGCTGGGCCTGCTGCGGTCGATCACGCGCTGCGTGACCTTCGTCAATTGCGGATGCGGGGAAACCATCGAAGCTCCTTCGTCGCTGGCTGGGCGGGACACGCGCACACGGCGCCAGATTTGATAAACGCGGGGGACGGCTTTCGCAGCCGACAATGCGATGTTAGTAGAAAAACTACATCACCGCAACGTTCTGCCACCTGACATCACAGGGTACCCAGATCGGCCTGAGAGCCTTTCCATGCGGCGCTTAAGACAAAATCCCCCCAAACCCAGGGATTACACCTACACTAGGTTATGTAGTTTTTGTACATATCTGCGTGATCGGCTATAGTCCACGCATTCTTCAGCATAGTGCGAGTTTTCCGATGATGCTGTCCCAGGTGGAAGCGATGCGCGACCAGCTGCGTCCGTCCGAGCGCAAGCTGGCCGATTACGTGATCGAGGCGCCGCGCGAGGTGCTCGATCTGTCAATGACGGAAGTCGCGGCGCGCGCGGGCGTGAGCCAGCCGACCATCGCGCGGTTCTGTCACGCGCTCGGCTTTTCAGGTTTCAGGGAGTTCAAGATCCGGCTGGCGCAGGGCATCGCGGCCGAGGTGCCTGCCGTCTATCGCGACGTGCGCCCGGACGAGCCCGCGCCGGGCGTCGCCGCCAAGGTGCTCGACCGGACGATTGGCGCGTTGATCCAGGTGCGCAACAACCTGTCTTCGGATAGCGTCGCTTCGGCGATCGCGCTGCTCGCCGACGCGCGACGCATCGAGTTCTACGGCGCGGGTGGCTCGGGCATCGCGGCGCTCGATGTGCAACACAAGTTCTTTCGCCTCGGCATGCCGAACGTCGCGTATTCGGATCCGCATACGTTTCTGATGTCGGCGGCACTGCTGGGCAAGGGCGATGTAGTCGTCGCGATTTCGAACACCGGGCGCACGCGCGATATCGTCGACGCGGCGAAGTCAGCGCTTGCCGCGGGCGCGAAGGTGATCGCGATCACGCACGGCAATTCGCCGCTCGCGCGCCTCGCCACAGTCGGGCTCTACGCGAACGTCGATGAAGACACGGATATCTTTTCGCCGATGACGTCGCGCGTCTCGCATCTCGCGATCGGCGACATTCTGGCAGTGGGTGTAGCGCTCAGGCTCGGGCCGGAACTGCTCGGCAAGCTGGCCGAGGCGAAGGATGTGTTGCGGCGGCGTCGGATTGAAGACACACCGGCCGTCGCCGGCACGGAAAAGCCGGCGACTGACGGGACGAAAAGCGGGACGAAAAGCGGGACAAAAAGCGGGACAAAATGCGGGACGAAGAACGAAACGAAGCGCTGATCAGAACGGTTTGATGACCACGAGCGCGACAGCGGCGAGCATGCCGAGTACCGGGAGTTCGTTGAACATCCGGTACCACTTGTCTGACCGCTTGTTCTCGCCACGCTCGAACGTGCGCAGCAGCACGCCGCAATACACGTGATACACGATCAGCAGCACGACCACGCCAACCTTCGCGTGAATCCAGCCCTGTCCGCTGCCGATGCCGACCGCGAGCCACAGCCACAACCCGCACGCCAGCGCCGGCACCGCGATAATCGACATGAAGCGGAACAGCTTGCGCGCCATGATCAGGAGGCGCTTCACCGCGGCGGGCTCCGTCTCCATCGCCAGATTCACGAAGATGCGCGGCAGATAAAACAGTCCGGCAAACCAGGAAGCAATCAGTACGATGTGAAACGTTTTCACCCAGAGCATCGGCGGTCCTCGTGCGGCTTGTTGATCTTGTTCGGCTCAAACGAAGGCAGTTACTGACGCCCTTCCCCGTGTCCCAGCACGATGTACTTCATCGACGTCAGCCCTTCCAGGCCAACCGGTCCGCGTGCGTGCAGCTTGTCGTTCGAGATGCCGATTTCCGCGCCGAGACCGAATTCGAAGCCGTCCGCGAAACGCGTCGACGCGTTGACCATCACGCTCGCCGAATCGACTTCGCGCAGGAAACGCATCGCGCGATCGTGATCTTCGGTGACGATCGCGTCCGTGTGTGCCGAACTGTACGTATTGATGTGCTCGATGCCCGCATCGATGCCGTCGACGATCTTGATCGCCAGCACCGGCGCCAGATATTCGGTGCACCAGTCTTCTTCCGTCGCGTCGACGAGCGGACCGACGCCCGCCGCTTCGAGCACTGCGCGCGCCGCCGGATCGACGCGCAGTTCGACTTCCTTGCCGCGATACAGCTTGCCCAGCGGCGGCAACGCTTCGTTCGCGATACCCCGCGCCACCAGCAGCGTTTCCATCGTGTTGCACGTGCCGTAGCGATGCGTCTTCGCGTTATCGCAGACGGTCAGCACCTTCGTGAGATCCGCACGATCGTCGACGTACACATGGCAGATGCCGTCGAGATGCTTGATCATCGGCACGCGCGCGTCTTCCATCAGACGCGCGATCAGGCTCTTGCCGCCGCGCGGCACGATCACATCGACGTATTCCGTCATGGTGATCAACACGCCGACCGCGGCGCGATCCGACGTTCCGACAACCTGCACCGCGTCCTGCGGCAGACCGGCCGCTTCGAGCCCTTCGCCGATCAGCTTCGCCAGCGCCGTGTTGCATTCGAGCGCTTCGGAACCGCCGCGCAGGATCGTGGCGTTGCCCGACTTCAGGCACAGCGCGGCAGCGTCGATCGTCACGTTCGGACGCGATTCATAGATGATGCCGATCACGCCGAGCGGCACGCGCATCTGTCCGACCTGAATGCCGCTCGGACGATACTTGAGATTACTGATCTCACCGATCGGGTCCGGCAGCGCGGCGACCTGGCGCAAGCCTTCGACCATCGTCTTCAGCGCCTTGTCGGAGAGCGTCAGACGGTCGATGAACGCGGCGTCGTGGCCTTTCTCGCGCGCCTTCGCGACATCGCGTGCGTTCGCTGCTTTCAGCGTCGCTGCGTCGCGCTCGATGGCATTCGCCACGGCTTCCAGCGCGGCGTTCTTCGCAGCCGTCGAGGCGCGCGCCATCGCACGCGAAGCGTGTCGAGCGCGGCGGCCGAGGTCGGTCATGTACTGGGTGATGTCCATCGTATTTCTCGTAATGTCGCGCCTGATTCACGCGCGGCGCGCAGGCAGGAACAGCAGGATTAGCGAAAGAGATGCGTCGATTGTAAGTCGGGGACGGCGGGTTTGCTGGCGGCCCATCCGTCTCCGGACATCGGGCGGGATCAGCGTGGCCGGTATGCCGGCCGGCCTGGCGGTGGCGCGACGGGCGTGACCCCAGTACCCGGCGCGGCTTTCGCTGGCGAAGCGACCGTCATCGCCAGTTCGAACAGACCGCTCCACGGATCAGGCGGCGGGTCATGGCGATGATTGCCCGGCGTGCCGCCGGACAGGCCTTTCACCTGACGATCGAGACGCGCCGCCAGCGCCAGCCCCTTTTCGAGCGCCGCCTCGCTGACACGCGACAGCGCCGGCCCGACGAGCCGCTCACGCGGGCCCCACACGCGATTCTCACGCAGCAGGATCGCGAGCGGCTTGCCGGCCGCCACGCCGCGCTTGATGCGCAAGAGCGTGCGCACCTCTTCGACGACCGCCCACAGCACGAGCACGGCTGCCTCGCCTTCGCCACGCAGCCCGTCCAGCATGCGCGACAGCCGGCTGACGTCGCCCGCGAGCATCGCTTCGTTCAGCTTGAACACGTCATAACGCGCGACGTTCAGAACCGCATCGTGGATCTGCTCGAAGCTCAACACACCTTGCGGATACAGCAGACCGAGCTTCTGGATTTCCTGATGCGCCGCGAGCAGATTGCCTTCGACACGCTCAGCCATAAACTGCAACGCGCGCCGCCCTTCCTCGCCCGCCGCAACACGCTGACCCTGCTGCGCAAGCCGCTGCCCAACCCATGCGGGCAACTGCGCACGCTCAACCGGATCGATCTTCAGCGCGACGCCGGCATCGGCCAGCGCGGTGAACCATGCCGACTTCTGCGTGGCCGCATCGAGGCGCGGCAACGTCACCAGCGTGAGCACATCGGGATTCACCGCGGCAACGAGCGTCTTCAGTGCGTCCGCGCCTTCCTTGCCCGGCTTGCCCGACGGAATGCGCAACTCGACCAGTTGACGGTCGCCGAACAGCGACATCGACTGGCTCGCGCCCAGCAGCGAACTCCAGTCGAAACCACGCTCGACGGTGAACACCGAGCGATCGGTGAATCCTGCTGCACGCGCCGTCGCGCGAATGCGGTCGCACGCTTCCTGCGCGAGCAGATGCTCGTCGCCATACACGACGTACAGGCCAGCGAGGCCTTTCGCGAGATGCGGTTCGAGCGCGTCAAGTCGCAGTTGCATGGCTAACGGCACACAGGGTGAGAGCGGAACACAGCGCGGATCACAATGCGGATCACAGCGGCGGCGGCGGCAACGGTGCGCGCGGCGCGACCGCTGGCACTTCCTGGCCCGGCGCCGGATGCAGCGAGCGGACGATCGCCAGACGACGGGTCAACTGGTCGACCGCATCGTTCTGCATGTCGGAATACAGGATGTCGGCTTCCGCGCCCTTCGCCTGCGAGAACTGGTCGCTATAGGTCATTGCGCGGTTCAGCGCGATCGAACTCGGCGGAATCAGCAGCGTGCCGTCGGCGCCGACGAGCGTGTAGTTCAGCGAGTAATTCAGTTGATACTCTTCGACGACACCCACCGAGTTCAGCGTCAGCACGCTGGCGCCGCGTCCTTCGGACATCCGCAGCACGGCATCGGCATTGGTCGGCACATTGACGACCACGGTGTCGCTTCCGCCTTCGACCATCCGGGTCAGCCGCGCGGTGACCGCTGCCGGCGCGCCCGTAATGTTGAGACGCTTGAATGCGTAGTTCTGCTGGCCGCGCAGCTGGAAGCCGCATGCGGACAACATCATCACACCACACGCGAGCGTCAAGAACGATCTGCGAGTCACATTGGCTCCCTGAATACCCAGCGACGAACAGGGCTGGCTTTCACGCGATGTGCCGGCATCCTGTCCATCCTGCTGCTTCCGTTAAACGACGACGTTGATGAGACGACCCGGCACGACGACGATCTTCTTCGGCGGCTTGCCTTCGCCGAATTTCGCGACCATCTCGTGCGCGAGCGCCGCCTGTTCGATGGCTTCGCGCGTCGCCTCTTTCGCGACCGTCAGCGCGCCGCGCACCTTGCCGTTCACCTGCAGCACGAGTTCGATCTCCGACTGCTCCAGTGCCTGTTCGTCGACCTTCGGCCACGGCGCATCGAGCAGCGAGCCGGCTTCGTCTGCGTAGCCAAGTTCCTGCCACAGCTGGAACGTCGCATGCGGCACGACCGGATACAGCACGCGCAGCAGCACGCCGTACGTTTCACGCAGCACGGCGGGCGTCGCACCCCTGGCGCTTTCAATGGCGTTCAGCATCTTCATCGCCGCCGACACCACCGTGTTGTACTGCAGACGCTGGTAATCGTAGTCCGCCTGCTTCAGCACGCTGTAGATCTCGCGACGCAGCACCTTGTCGGTGTCGGAGAGCTTTGCGGCATCGAACGATGCGCGTTGAGCCAGCGCCGTTTCGTTTGCCTGACCGAATGTCCACAGACGACGCAGGAAGCGGCTCGCGCCCTCGACGCCCGAACCCGACCACTCCAGCTGCTGCTCGGGCGGCGCCGCGAACATCACGAAGAGGCGCGCGGTGTCAGCACCATACTGGTCGATCAGCACCTGCGGATCGACGCCGTTGTTCTTCGACTTCGACATCTTCTCCACGCCGCCCAGCACGACCGGCTGACCGTCCGCGATCAGGACTGCGCCCACCGGACGACCCTTGTCGTCATACGTGACGGTGACGTCGGCCGGGTTGTACCAGGTCTTCTTGCCTGCATCGCTTTCGCGATAGTAGGTTTCGTTGAGCACCATGCCCTGCGTAAGCAGGTTCTTCGCCGGTTCGCCGAACTTCACGAGACCCATGTCGCGCATGACCTTCGCCCAGAAACGCGAGTACAAGAGGTGAAGAATCGCGTGCTCGATGCCGCCGATGTACTGGTCCATCGGCATCCAGTAATCGGTGCGCTCGTCGACCATCGTCTTCGCGTCCGGCGCGGCGTAGCGGTAGAAGTACCACGACGAATCGACGAAGGTGTCCATCGTGTCGGTTTCACGCTTCGCGGCCGCGCCGCACGTCGGACACGTGCAGTTCACGAACGCTTCGGACTTCGCGAGCGGATTGCCCGTGCCGTCCGGCACGAGGTCTTCCGGCAGCACAACAGGCAGATCCTTTTCCGGCACCGGCACGTCGCCGCAGCTCGGGCAATGGATGATCGGAATCGGCGTGCCCCAGTAACGCTGACGCGAAATGCCCCAGTCGCGCAGACGCCACGTGATCTGCTTGTCGCCGAGATCGAGCGCTTTCAGGTCGACGGCGATTGCATCGACGGCAGCCGCATAGCCGAGGCCGTTGTACTTGCCGCTGTTCGCGCACACAACGCCTTCCTTGTCGCCGTACCATTCCTGCCAGGCGTCGGTCGAGAACGTCTTGCCTTCGGCTGCGATGACCTGCCGGATCGGCAGACCGTATTTCTTCGCGAACGCGAAGTCGCGCTCGTCGTGCGCCGGCACGCCCATCACCGCGCCTTCGCCGTAGGTCATCAGCACATAGTTGCCGATCCACACTTCGACCTTTTCCTGCGTCAGCGGATGCGTGACGAAGAAGCCAGTCGGCATGCCCTTCTTTTCCATCGTCGCGACGTCGGCTTCGGCGACGCCGCCGCGCTTGCATTCCTCGATGAACGCCTGCAGTTCCGGCTTGCCCTGCGCGAGACGCGTCGCGAGCGGGTGCTCAGCGGCCACCGCGCAGAACGTGACGCCCATGATCGTGTCGGCGCGCGTCGTGAAGACGCGCAGCAGCTTCGCTTCGCCGTCGATCTCATACGGGAAGCCGAAGTTCACGCCGAAGCTCTTGCCGATCCAGTTCTGCTGCATCACCTTCACGCGCTCGGGCCAGCCGAGGCCTTCGAGGTCGCTCAGCAGTTCATCCGCGTACTGCGTGATGCGCATGTAGTACATCGGGATTTCGCGCTTTTCGACAAGCGCGCCCGAACGCCAGCCGCGACCGTCGATCACCTGCTCGTTCGCGAGCACGGTCTGGTCGATCGGGTCCCAGTTCACCGTGCCGGTCTTCTTGTACGCGATACCCTTTTCGAGCATCTTCAGGAAGAGCCACTGGTTCCACTTGTAGTAATCCGGGCTGCAGGTTGCGACTTCGCGCGACCAGTCGATGGCGAGACCCATCGACTGCATCTGCTTCTTCATGTACTCGATGTTGTCGTACGTCCACTTTGCCGGCGGCACGTTGTTCGCGATCGCCGCGTTTTCCGCGGGCATGCCGAATGCGTCCCAACCCATCGGCATCAGCGTGTTGTAGCCGTTCATCCGCAGATAGCGGTACATCACGTCGTTGATCGTGTAGTTGCGCACGTGACCCATGTGCAGCTTGCCCGACGGATACGGCAGCATCGAGACGCAGTAGAACTTGGGTTTGTCGCTGACTTCCGTCGTCTTGTAGGCGTCGATGGCGCGCCATTGCCCTTGCGCGGCGGATTCGACGTCGGAGGGAACGTATTTTTCGTGCATGGTGTGGTGGAGTCGCTGGTTCGGTGCTTCCGCACCGGGCCGGGTGCTTTGCTTGATGGAATCGGTCGCCCCCTCGCGGGGGAAAGGGCTGATTATACCGTCCGGCGGCGGTCTGGCCGGGGCGGCGGCGGTGTGATTTGCGGCGGGTTGCGGCGACGGCGCGTCTTAAGGCCTGCCCGCCGCAGCCGGCGGCGGATCGGTCACAAAGCCAATCCGCTCGAGCCCGGCCTGCTGCGCGGCACCCATCACCTGGGCAATCGTTTCATAGCGCGTCGAACGCTCGGCGCGCAGATGGATTTCGGGCTGGTCAGAACGTTTGCCTTCATCGGCGAATCGTGCGCGCAACTGGTCAAGCGTGATGGGCGTGCTGTCCCAGTAGAGCCTGCCGGCGGCATCGATGGAAAGGGAAATCGTCTGCGGCGTCTGACGCGACGGCGCCGACGCCACCTTCGGCAGATCCAGCCTGATCGCGTGCGTGAACAGCGGCGCGGTGATGATGAAAATGACGAGCAGCACGAGCATCACGTCGATCAGCGGCGTCATGTTGATCTCCGCCATCGGTGCGGCCGTCTGCTTCTTTTCGAGCCCGCCGAATGCCATATCGATGACCTCCGCGAAAGATGTTCAGGCGCCCGTTGCGTTCGTTACGCCCGGCGCGCACACATAGGCGTGCAGGTCGTGCGCGAAGCCGTCGAGTTCTTCCGACAACTGGCGCACCATGCGCCCGAGCACGTTATAGGCGAGCACCGCCGGAATCGCGACGACCAGCCCGAACGCCGTCATGATCAGCGCCTCGCCGACCGGCCCGGCGACGTTCTCGATCATCGCCTGCCCGCTTGCCGCGATGCTGCCGAGTGCGTGATAGATGCCCCACACGGTGCCGAGCAGGCCGACAAACGGCGCCGTACTGCCTACCGAAGCGAGCAGCACCTGGCCGAATTCCAGCCGGCGCTGCGACGCAGCCAGCGCCTGCCGCAGCGCGCGCAGCACGCGCTCGCTGCGCTCGACGCGGCCAAGCAGCGCACCGGGCATATCCGCCTCGGCCGCATGCAGTGCCGCTTCCGCGAGCGGCGCGAACACGCGTTCGCGATCCGCGAGCCGCATCGCGACGACGCCATCCGACAGGGTTTGCGCCTGCCAGAAGAGCGCCACGGCACGCGGCCCCTGACGTTTCGCCCGTCCGAGTACCCAGCTTTTCACGATCAGGAAACACCAGCTCGCCACCGACATCGCCAGCAATACCCACGCGACGCCATGCGTAATTGCGTCACTGGTTTGCAGATAGTGGAGGATGCCGGTGGTTGCCATCGAGCCTCGCTGTGGGACTGTCGGACGGTTGAACCGCCGGTAGATACGTGTTTAGCGCAGGCCGAGCACGTCCTGCATATCGAAGAAACCGGTCGGATGACCTTCGAGGAAACGCACTGCGCGCAGCGCGCCCTGTGCGTAGGACAAACGGCTCGCCGATTTGTGCGTGATTTCGATGCGCTCGCCGATACCGGCAAACAGCACCGTATGGTCACCGACGATATCGCCGCCACGGATCGCGGAAAAGCCGATCGTCGACGGATCGCGTTCGCCGGTCACGCCTTCGCGGCCATACACCGCGCACTGATCGAGATCGCGGCCGAGCGCGTCGGCGATCACTTCGCCCATCATTAGCGCAGTGCCCGACGGTGCGTCGACTTTGTGACGGTGATGCGCCTCGATGATTTCGATGTCGTAGCCGGTTGCGAAATGACGCGCCGCGAATTCGAGCAGCTTGAGCGTGACGTTAACGCCGACGCTCATGTTCGCCGCGAACACGACGCCGGTCTTTTCGCCGGCCGCGCGCAGCTGCGCCTTCTGCGCATTGTCAAAACCGGTCGTGCCGATCACGAGCTTCACGTTGTGACGCAGCGCGGCTTCGAGATGCACCATCGCACCATCAGGACGCGTGAAGTCGATCAGATAGTCGGCTTCAGCGAACACCCGGTCGATGTCGTCGGTCAGCAGGACGCCCGTCTGCTTGCCGAGAAACGCGCCGGCGTCCTGGCCCAGTTGCGGGTTGCCGGCGCGGACGAGCGCGCCTGCGAGCGTCGCGTCGGGATCGTTCAGGACAGTTTCGATGAGCATACGGCCCATCCGGCCCGACGCTCCTGCAATGGCAATTTTCATCGGCAACTCGTCAGCAATTCAGCGGCAACTGCGGGCAACTGCGGGCAACACCCGGGCACCACGAGGAAAAACATGAAAAGGCAGGCGGGCCCGCCGCACGCATCTGTTGCGCGTTCGGCAGGCCCGGCAGGCTTACGCCTGGGGCAAGCTCACCCATCGTGCGCACCTTGCGGACGTAACCCGCAACGATACGGACAATGCGTTTAGCCGCCCGTTCCCGTCGATGCAGGCGCCGGCGTGTTGCTTTGCGGCCCGACCGGGCCCACGGGGTTTTCCGACGGTGCATTCGGATTGGTCGGCGGCGGCGGACGGTGGAACTGGAACTGTGGCGTGACCGGCGTGCCGGAATTCGGCGGCAGACCTGCCGACGGCGGCGTGCCCGCACGCACCGATGGCGTCGTATTACGTGCCGGCGCCTGGACTGCGTCGGTCGCGCGGTTTGCCGCCTGCGCGGCCTGCTCGTTCGCAGCCGTTGACGGCAACGCGGCCGCAGCGGACGCATCGGCTGAAGGCGAACGCGCCGTATCGTACGGCGCCGGGGCCGGAACCGGGACCGGCGCCGAAGCAGCGGCAGCCTCGACCGGTGCGCTCGCGCCGCTCGCAACAACCGGTGCGGCGGCGGTCTTCTTCCTGCCATGCCTGTCGCCATCGATATCGGCCAGCAGTTCGAGGTTCGACGGCAGATCTTCTCCACCCGACCAGCTCGCGACACGATCATTCGCGAAAATCACGACGAAGTCGCGCTGCTGCACGATGGAGGTCGACCCGCGCTTGAAATAGAACAGGTAGTCCCAGCGGTCCGCGTGGAACATATCAGTCAGAAGCGGCGTGCCCAGCACCTGGCGCACTTCCGCGCGCGACATGCCGACCTTCATTTGTGCTGCGGCTTCGCTCGAGACGAAGTTGCCCTGCACGACAGTAATCCGGTACGGCGTGATGCTTTGCGCAATACGCTGCGTGAGGTTGTCGTATGTGGAACATCCAGCAAGAACCGCAACAACCGCAGCAGCGATCAAGGTACCCCGCATGCGGCTCCCCCGGTAGATCAATTGAGATTTTGAAATCATTTCACTCACCGTGCGGGCTTGCTGGCAAGCCGCGCGAGTTTCTATCGAAGATGACCTGAACAGCAATTCACATTACTATTAGAACCCTGCATTGTACTCTAGGGACTCGCCGTCATGACCAATCCAACCGATCTCAAGAATATCGGGCTTAAGGCGACCCTACCGCGCCTCAAGATTCTCGAGATCTTCCAGCACAGCCCGGTGCGCCATCTGACGGCGGAAGACGTCTACCGGAACCTGCTGCACGAGGAACTCGATATTGGTCTCGCCACGGTGTATCGCGTGCTCACGCAGTTCGAGCAGGCCGGTCTTCTGTCGCGCAGCAATTTTGAATCCGGCAAGGCGGTTTTCGAGCTGAACGAGGGGACGCATCACGATCACCTCGTGTGCCTCGATTGCGGGATGGTCGAAGAGTTTTTCGACCCCGAAATCGAAGGCCGTCAACAAGCCATTGCGAAGGAGCGTGGGTTCAAGCTGCAGGAACACGCGCTCGCACTGTACGGCGCCTGCACGAAGGAAAACTGCCCGCATCGCAAGCATTGATCTGATCTGACAGCAGGGGCGGCGCTTTCGCAGCGCCTGCCATGACGAAAGGCCCGGTTTGGCAGTGCCAACCGGGCCTTTTCCGTGCCGCGTGCATGACTCAGGTTGCGATCCCCGCAATCTGCTCGCCCGGCACTTCCAGCCGCCACGGTTCCGTCAATGCGATCTCATCGCAATTGGGCTGTTCGCCGCCGCGATCGATCACCACAAAGTCACTGACGCGATCGAGCGCCAGCAGCGGATGGTGCCAGACGCCTTTCGCGTAATTGACGCCCTGCCAGCCTTCGGTCCAGAACGCGCGCATCTGCGACACGTCGAACTCGCCCGCCGGCGCGACGACGATCACGTAGCACGCGTCGCTTAACGGCAGAAATGCCTGACTGCCGAGCGGATGCCGCTCCATCATCGAGATTTCCAGCGGCCACGCGCGTGGCTGTCCGCGAAACACGTTGATCAACGGCCGGCCTCCGTCACTGCATACGTCGACGGTTGCCAGATCGTGAAAGCGTTCGGTCGTGCCGCCGTTGATCGGGAAATGGCGGGCGCCATCCAGTTCGATCACATCGCCGAACGGCGCGAAGGCTTCGCGCGTCAGGCGCGCGATCCGCAGTGTCTTCATGACGGCCTCTCCGTTACTCGATCTCGCCCAGGAGACGCAGCCGCGACACGCCGCCGTCCGGATAGATATTGAAGCGCACGTGCGTCACGGGTCCGAGCGCGGCGAGCTGCTCGCTGTATGTGTGGACGTTGTCCATTTTCAGCGATTGCTCGGGCAACAGCACAGGCCAGAACATCGCCTGCGTGACGAGCGAATCGTCGGTGCCGCCCACGACCGTCGCCGCCTGCAGCGAACAGCGATCCGGGAAATTGCCCTTGAAATGCGCGGTGTCGACTTCGACGCGGCGGATCGTGCCCGGCCGCGCAAGCGCGACGATGGCCCAGTCGTTGCCCGGCTCGCGACGCCGACGCGTCTCCCAGCCGTCGCCCATGTTGACGCCGCGTCCTGGCATCAGCATCGTCGACGCCGGCCCGAAATGCTGGTTGTTCGCGGCGACGAGATACGCGCCGTTTTCGATCGCAGCGAGATCGATCAGGCTGCCGCGTTCGATATTGCTCCAGTCGCGCTTCGGTTGACCGTACACACGCAGACGCGCGAGGCCGCCATCCGGATAGAGATTCACGCGCAGGTGCGTGAACGCCCGCGCGTCGTTCACTTCGACGTAGTGATGCTGGTTGCCCTGCAACGTCGTTGCAGGCACGAGCGTTTGCCAGTCGGCGTTATCCGGCGGCGTTTCGCCATCGACGTGGCACGCTTCGATTGAAGCCGCCGGCGGAAAATTGCCCGTGAAATGGCTCGTATCCAGATCGACGCCGTGCACGACGCCCGGACGCGCAAGCCGGACCACGCAGTAATCATGACCGGTGGTGCGCTTGCGACGCGTTTCCCAGCCGTCCATCCATTTGCCGTGCTCGTCGTACTTGCCGGGGATGAACACCGCCGGCTGCGGATCGAGCATGCGTTCCTTCGGCGCGAAGAATTCGTCGCTGGCGAAGAGCGCCTTCGCGCCCAGACGCGGATCGGCGAGATTCATGTAGCGGCGCGTGAAGGCGGGTGCGTTCGGGTCGAGGATTGGAGTAGCCATGATGTCAGTCTGTCCTTCGGGATCGTTGGGTGAAAACCGGCGGCAACGTTGCGCGCCGGAATGATCAGATTACGTGCGCCGGTTCGCCGGCTGCGGAACGCGCGGCGTTCTCGTCGCCGCCCGGCACGAAACGCAGTTCGGCATCCTGATCCAGCACGCGGCGCGCACGCACCTTGTCGATATCGTTTTCCCACACGGCGACGACCACCGTCGCCACGCAGTTGCCGATCAGGTTGGTCAGCGCCCGCGCGATGCCGACGAACCAGTCGACCGGCAAAATCAGCACGAGGCCAAGCACGGGAATCGCAGGAATCGCGGAGAGCGTCGCGGCGAGAATCACGATCGCGGAACCCGGAATGCCGTGTGCGCCCTTCGACGTCACCAGCGAAACCAGCACCACAACGATCAGATCGTGCATCGACAGCGGCGTATTCGTGGCCTGCGCAATGAAAATCACCGCGAGCGTCAGATAGATCGAGAAGCCGTCGAGATTGAACGAATAGCCAGTCGGAATCACGAGACCGACGGTCGAATCCTTCACGCCCATCCATTCGAGCTTGCGCATGATCTGCGGCAGCACTGCATCGGACGAAGCCGTGCCGAGCACGATCGACAGTTCTTCACGCAGATAGCGAATCAGCTTGAACACGTTGAAGCCGGCAAGCCGCATCACCACGCCGAGCACGACCGCGACGAATACGATGCAGCTCGCGTAGAACACGATCACCAGCATGCCGAGCTGTTTGAGCGACGCAACGCCATATGTGCCGGTGGTGAATGCAATCGCGCCGAGCACGCCGAGCGGCGCGAGCTTGATGATGAAACTCATCACGCGGAAAAAGACCTGCGCGAGTTCGTCGACGAGGCTGCTGACGCGTTGCGCTTTCTCACCGAGCAGCGAGAGCGCCGAGCCGAACAGCACCGAGAACACGAGAATCTGCAGGATGTCGCCCTTTGCGAAGGCATCGATCGCGGTTTCGGGGATGATTTTCAGCAGGAACCCAGCCGTGTCCTTCAGGCTCTTCGCGTGCTCCGTGTACGTGGAGAGCGATGCGGCGTCGAGCGAATGCAGATCGATGTTCATGCCGACGCCGGGTCTCGTCGCGTAAGCCAGCACCGCGCCGATCACGAGCGCGATTGTCGTCATGATTTCGAAGTAGACCACCGCCTTCAGTCCGACGCGGCCCACTTTCTTCAGGTCGCCGGCATGCGCCATCCCGCCCACAACGACGCAGAACACGATCGGACCGATCACCATCTTGATGAGCTTGAGGAAGCCGTCGCCGAGCGGCCTCAACGATTGCGCGAAATGGGGAAACAACGCGCCGATCACGATGCCCGCCACCAGCGCGATCACCACCCGGCCAAACAGCGAATTGAAAAACTTCAACACGGCTTTCTCCTGGTTCCGGTTCATCTGTTCATACTGGTCCGACCAGTACTGTTATGGCGAATAGTAGGAAGCCGATATAGTCGAGTCAAGGAGAGATTCGACGGGGTTTACCCCCGCGATCTGGCCGTCGTTCAGGCATGCCTTGCGCAGGTTAGTAAACGCGCGATGCACAGGTTCGCAGCGAGGACTACAATGCCGGTCAGACCACGTCCATTTCAAAAGTCAGATGAAAAACGTTCCGCATACCGTCACTGATGCCGCGATTGCGACGATCCGCGAAAGGATCGAAAGCGGCGCGTATCCCGTCAGCAGTCTTTTGCCGGCGCAGCGTCAGTTGTCGGAGGAACTGGCTATCAGCCGGGCTTCGCTGCGCGAGGCGCTATCGACGCTCGAGGCGCTCGGCCTGCTGACAATCAGACCCGGCAAGGGCGTGTATGTCCAGAGCGCGCAGGCAACCGCCGGCGGACACGCGTGGCGTTTTGCTGATCAATCGTCGTTGCCGGACACGTACCAGATGCGTTTCGCGCTCGAAGGCTTTGTTGCGCGCATGGCGGCGCTCGCGGTCAGCGACAGCGACATCGAATGGTTCGAGGACAACATCGCCGCGTTGCACGGCGCGTTGGCCGCAGCCGAACTCGACGAAGCGGCCCAGCTCGACTTCGAGTTCCATATGCGGATGGTGAGCATCGCCGGCAACGCGGCGATCGAGTCGATCCTGCGCAGCAGCGCGGACATCATGAAGGAAAGCCAGCGCATGCCCTTCTACCGGCGCGAACTCGTGCTGACGACGTATCACGAGCATCGTGCGATTCTCGACGCGCTCAAGGCGCGCGACGCCGACGCCGCAGGCAAGGCCATCGAGACGCATATCGCGAACGCCGCGCAGCGCGCCGGCGTGTATTTTCCGACGCCGCGAGCGTGACGGCCGCTGCGGGTGTGACCGCGTCCGCGGCATGGCACGCCGCGACGCCACGCGAAAGGCCATAAAAAAACCGCTCCGAAGAGCGGTTTTTTGTTCCTGCCAGACGCGGGTCACGTGATAAATGACTTCGCGCCTTACTTCGCGCTTTACTTCGCGTTCGCCAGCGCCACAGCCGTATCCAGCATGCGGTTCGAGAAGCCCCATTCGTTGTCGTACCAGCTCGACACCTTCACGAGACGACCCGACACCTTCGTCAGCGTCGAATCGAACGTCGACGAAGCCGGGTTGTGGTTGAAGTCAATCGACACCAGCGGTGCGGCGTTGTAGCCGAGGATGCCCTTCAGCGCGCCTTCCGATGCTTCCTTCATGATCGCGTTCACTTCTTCGACCGTCGTGTCGCGCTTCGCGATAAACGACAGGTCGACGATCGACACGTTGATCGTCGGGACGCGGATTGCATAGCCATCCAGCTTGCCGTTCAGTTCCGGTAGCACGAGGCCAACCGCCGATGCGGCGCCCGTCTTCGTCGGGATCTGGCTGTGCGTGGCCGAGCGCGCGCGGCGCAGGTCTTCGTGATACACGTCCGTCAGAACCTGGTCGTTCGTGTACGCGTGAATCGTCGTCATCAGGCCGTTTTCGAGGCCGATCCTGTCATTCAGCGGTTTGACCAGCGGGGCCAGGCAGTTCGTCGTGCACGATGCATTCGAGATGACCGTGTCCGATGCCTTCAGGACGTGATGGTTCACGCCATAGACGATCGTCGCGTCGACATCCTTGCCGCCCGGCGCCGAGATGATCACCTTCTTCGCGCCAGCCTTGATGTGCGCGCCCGCCTTTTCCTTGGTCGTGAAAAAGCCCGTGCATTCCATCACGACGTCGACCTTGAGTTCGGCCCACGGCAGTTCAGCCGGGTTACGGACAGCCAGCACGCGGATCTTGTCGCCGTTCACGACGAGGTTCTCGCCGTCCACCTTCACTTCGCCCGGGAACTTGCCGTGCGCCGTGTCGTACTGCGTCAGGTGGGCGTTGGTGTTGGCATCGCCGAGATCGTTGATGGCGACGATTTCGATATCGTGCTTCTTGCCGTTTTCATAGAAGGCGCGCAGCGTGTTGCGGCCGATCCGGCCGTAGCCGTTGATTGCGACGCGAATCGTCATGTTCTATCTCCTGATTCCTGATGGCTAAAAAAATACGTTCTATGCAGGGGGTTCCGCCGCCGCGCCCACCCTGCACGCGTGCGACAGAACGAAATGCCAGCGTCAGCCGAGCGTCTTCTTCGCCGTTTCCACGACGTGGTCGACCGTAAAGCCGAAGAACGGGAACAGCACGTTGGCCGGTGCGGACTCGCCGAACACGTCGATGCCAACCACGCCGCCTTCGAGGCCGACATACTTGCGCCAGAAATCGGTCACGCCCGCTTCGATCGCGACGCGGCGCACGCCCTGCGGCAGCACGCGCTCACGGTACGCAGCGTCCTGCTTGTCGAACACCGTGGTGGACGGCATCGACACGACGCGTGCCGCAATGCCGGCTTGCGCCAGCGGCTCGACGGCCTTCATCGCCAGTTCGACTTCCGAGCCGGTCGCGATCAGGATGATCTTGCGCGCGGGAATGTCGTCGTTCCAGTCGCGCAGCACGTAGCCGCCCTTCGCGATGTTCGCGATCTGCGCATCCGTACGTTCCGAGAACGCGAGGTTCTGGCGGGTGAAGATCAGGCACGACGGACCGTGGTGCTCGACTGCCTGCGTCCACGACACTGCCGTTTCGACGGTATCCGCCGGACGCCACACTTCCATATGCGGAATCAGACGCAGGCTCGACACGTGCTCGATCGACTGGTGCGTCGGACCGTCTTCGCCGAGGCCGATCGAATCGTGCGTGAACACGAAGATCGACGGCGCCTTCATCAGCGCGGCGACGCGCAGCGCGTTGCGGCTGTAATCGGAGAACGTCAGGAACGTGCCGCCGAACACCTTGAAGCCACCGTGTGCAGCGATGCCGTTGATCGCCGCGCTCATGCCGAATTCGCGCACGCCATAGTTCACGTAGTTGCCGGCAGCGCCATTTTCGCCGACGCGCACGTACTTCGCCGCCTTCCAGTTGGTCAGATTCGAACCGGTCAGGTCAGCCGAGCCGCCGAGCAGTTCCGGCAGCACGACCGACAACCCTTCGATGGTCTGCTGCGAAGCCTTGCGGGTCGCGACGGTTTCAGCGCGCTCGTTGGCGCCGGCGATGATTGCCTTCGCCTTTTCGGCCCAGTCAGCCGGCAGATGCTTCGACGTGCGGCGCTCGAATTCAGCGGCTTCCTGCGGATACTTCGCACGGTACGCGGCGAACGCCTTGTCCCATTCGCCTTCGACCTTCGCGCCCGATTCCTTCGCGTCCCACGCTGCGTAGACTTCCGGCGGGATCACGAACGGCTCGTAGTTCCAGCCGATCTTCGCGCGCGTGGCCGCGATTTCCTTGTCGCCGAGCGGCGCGCCGTGCGCGTCGTGGCTGCCCGCCTTGGTCGGCGCGCCTTCACCGATCACCGTCTTGCAGCAGATCATGGTCGGCCTGTCCGACAGCTTCGCCTTCCTGATCGCTGCGTCGACCGCTTCGACGTCGTGACCGATGACGCCCGGGATCACGTTCCAGCCGTAGGCTTCGAAGCGCTTTGGCGTGTCATCGTGGAACCAGTGGATGACTTCGCCATCGATCGAAATGCCGTTGTCGTCATAGAACGCGATCAGCTTGTTCAGCTTCAGCACGCCCGCGAGCGAGCACGCTTCGTGCGAGATGCCTTCCATCAGGCAGCCGTCGCCGACGAACACATACGTGTGGTGATCGACGATCTTCGCGTCCGGCCTGTTGAATTCGTTGGCAAGCAGCGATTCGGCGAGCGCCATGCCGACTGCATTCGCGAGGCCCTGGCCGAGCGGGCCCGTCGTGGTCTCGACGCCCGGCGTGATGCCGTATTCCGGGTGACCCGGCGTCTTCGAATGTAGCTGACGGAAGTTCTTCAGCTCTTCCATCGGCAGATCGTAGCCGGTCAGATGCAGCAGCGAATACAGCAGCATCGAGCCGTGACCGTTCGACAGCACGAAGCGGTCGCGATCGGCCCACTGCGGATTTTTCGGGTTGTGGCGCAGATGGCGCGACCACAGCGCAACGCCGATCTCGGCCATGCCCATCGGCATGCCCGGGTGACCGGAATTGGCTTTCTGAACGGCATCCATAGCCAGTGCGCGAATCGCATTGGCCATCAGGGAGGTGGGTGCGGGAGACGAGGTCGTCATGTCGAGTCCGGAGAACGAGTCCAAAAAAGCGGGAGCGCGGGCAGCGGTCCGGAAGCTCGGCGGCCAGAGGGCTCCGGCGCACGATGCGGCGCCGGGAGACGCGAAACGGGCAGAGCAAACGGACAAGGCAGCAAAGCGGGACATTCTAGCAGATCGTCACCGTTTACCCGGCCGCGGACGGCCTGGCGAGCCAAGTTTCGCCTTGGGTTCGACTATAGGGATCGCTTAGGGTTCGCCGGGGTTTGCGGACGGAACTGGCGTCTGCTGGAGGC
Organism: Paraburkholderia sp. GAS42; assembly: GCF_050436565.1. Lineage (NCBI taxonomy): Bacteria > Pseudomonadati > Pseudomonadota > Betaproteobacteria > Burkholderiales > Burkholderiaceae > Paraburkholderia > Paraburkholderia sp. GAS42. The sequence goes on from NZ_JBNDML010000012.1 coordinate 134,704, forward strand.
TGGAAAGCGGCTTGCGGAGTGGCGCTTGAGTGGTCGCCTGGGTTGGCCACCGGGTTGGCGTTCGGGTTGGCCGCCGGGTTGACCACCGGGTTGGCGTTCGGGTTGGCCGCTGGCCTGAACGTCGGACTGGCTCCCGCATCCGCCCCTCTATAATCGCCCCATCGAGAACTATCGCGCCGCATGCGCACCTGCCATCCGTGAGCGCCCCACTTCTCTTCCACCCTTCACCCGACGCGATCTACGGCTTTCCCGGCGCTCGCCGTCTCGCGAGCGTGGATTCGCCGTTCCAGCACATCGAGGTGTGGGACACGCCGCAACTCGGCCGGCTCTTCACGCTCGACGGCCGCCCGATGACGTCGACCGGCGACGAGTTCATCTATCACGAATGCATGGTCCATCCGGCCGCGCTCGCGCACCCGGCGCCGCGCGCCGCGCTGGTGCTGGGCGGCGGTGATGGTGGCGCGGCGCGTCAGTTGCTGCGGCATCCGGGAATCGGGCGGATCGTGGTCGCCGAACTGGATGCCGAAGTGGTGCGACTCACGCGCGAGCATCTGCCCGAAGTGCACGGCGGCGCATTCGACGACGCCCGCGTCGAACTCGCGATCGGCGACGCTGCCCGCTATGTCGAAACGAGCGGTGAACACTTCGATCTGGTCGTCTTCGATCTGACGCCGCCCGATTCACCCGCGGCCGGCCTCTATACGACGGCGTTCTACGCACAGCTAAAGCGCGTGATGACACCTGACGCCGTGTTGTCGCTCCATCTCGGCTCGCCGTATTTTCATGCGCCGCGCATCGTCGGTTTGCTGCGCGATCTGGGCGCGACATTTGCCGTGGTACGGACGCTGAGCGCGTTCGTGCCGCTTTATGGATCGCAGTGGCTGATGGCAGTCGCCAGCGACACGCTCGATCCCGCCGCACCTGACCGCGTGGACATCGCCGCGCGGCTCGCGGACCGCCAGATCGACGGTTTGCGCTGCTACGACGCAACGGTGCACGCCAGCCTCTTCGCCGCGGCGGATGCGGCGCGCGATAAACTAAGTCCATTTTTAAAGTCGTCGTGATGCCCAAGCGCAATGCGGAGTCAGGCCGGCGCGAGTCGCAGCAACTCGCGCGTGTCTTGCGGCATCACCGCGTTCGCCCCGACGACCCGTCGATCCGGAGAATTCCTTGACCGCCCCTCGCCCAGCCGGTGTGCCCTGGTTGACCCCCTATCTGACGGTGCGTGATGCCCGCGTCACGATCGCGTTTTTCGAAGCTGCTTTTGGATTCGCCGTGCGAGACAGCGTGAATGATGACGGTGTCGTCATGCACGTCGAAATGACCTATCAAGGCCAGTTGATCGTGATGTTCGCGCCGGAAGGCGGATTCGGTTCGACGGCAAAGACACCCAAAAGCGCGGGCGCGATTGCGCCGCAATCGTTCTATCTCTATGTCGACGACGTCAACGCTGTGTATGCCCGCGCCCTCGCTGCCGGCGCGAAATCGTTGAGCGCGCCCGAAGACCAGTTCTGGGGCGACCGCTTCGCCCAGATCGAGGACCCGGACGGATACCGATGGGCGCTCGCCCGTCACCTTTCATGAACCAGAGAGTCTTTCCCTGATGCCCCGTTTTTTCGTCGACATGCCGCTTCAATCCGGCAACGTCGTGCAACTTCCGGACGACGTCGTTCGCCATGTCCAGGTTCTGCGCCTGCAGACAGGCGACTCGATCGCGCTTTTCAACGGCGAAGGCGGCGAATACAGCGCCGGCCTCGTCGACGTGGAACGTCGCTCTGCCACGGTCGAAATTGCCGAATTCCGTGATATCGACCTCGAGCCGCCCTATCAGCTGACGCTCGCGCAAGGCATCGCCGGCGGCGACAAGATGGACTGGCTGATCGAAAAGGCTGTCGAACTGGGCGCATCGGCTTTCGTACCGCTGACCACCACACGCAGCGTCGTGCGCCTTTCTGGCGAGCGGGCGCAACGACGGAATGTGCACTGGCAAGGCGTCGTTCGCGCGTCGTGCGAGCAATGTGGACGTAACCGTCTGCCCGACGTCGCGCCCGTGAGCGAGTTCGGCGCGTGGCTCGGGACGTTATCGGACGCGCCTGCGGAAGGCGAACTGCGACTGCTGCTTTCGCCGCGCGGCAGCATCGCGTTTTCCGCGCTGCCGGTTGAACCGCCGCGGGGTCGCGTCACGGTGTTGATCGGACCGGAGGGCGGATTGTCAGCGGATGAAGAGACGGCGGTGACGAATCAGGGCTTCACGCCGGTCGGGCTCGGGCCGCGCGTGCTGCGCACGGAAACCGCTGGCATCGCCATGCTGGCTGCGTTGGCCGCGCGCTGGGGCGGCTGGTAAATCGTTGTTCCGCGCGGCCTTTTGTTCAGGGTGTCCGTTTCCTGACGCCGAATCGATACGCGAAGATATCGCGGCACAAAAGACAAAGCCCGCCAGACGGCGGGCTTTGTCTTTATATCCTCAACGGACGGACGGCGACTCAAGCCGCCCCGACGACGTCACGCGAACGAGTAAAACACGCGGAACGCCACCTTGCGCTCGGCCCAGAACTCGGCGGCTTCGCGGAACACATCGAGCAGCGTTTCGCGGCCTTCCTTATCGAATTTTTGTGCCACCGGCAGCGCTTCGAGCACGATCACGAAGCCAGGTTGCGGACCGGCCTTCGCGACCAGATCGGTCAGGCAATCGTACAGCGCGTCGTAATTCTTGCCGAAGTGCTTGGGAAACATGAACGACGTCGCAATCGTTTCCATCACTTCCTGCTTGCTTTGCGCGTTGCCGCAACAGGCGTAGAGAAAATGCTGCTCGAGCTGGTTCGCCTCGTCAGCAAGATCCTGCACGCGAAACGCGCGGATCGACTGTACGATGTTCGGTCGTACGGTCTTGAAAAGACTCATGGGGCCCTCGTTCGATGAAAGCACAGTGCTGGCTTCGCTCTGGGTATCCTGGCCGGGGCCGGCGCTGCGCATCTGCATGACGCGCTGGAACAGATTGCCGTTACCGGCCGCGAAAAGATCCGTCGCGACTGCCGAGTCGTGCGCGTAGACGTTGTCGCTCATGCTGTTCATCCCGATGTCATTCAACAATACGTTTAAAACTCGTGTAGTGGTCGTCGGAGTAATAACAGTTGTCGGTTCGCTGTAGCGGACCACCGCAGACAATGCGACGCGCGCCCCGATTGCGGGCGCGAGGCGTGGGGACGGTGTATTCGTGGTAATAACCGCGTTTGTGCGGCGACAGCAACCGCTCGCGATTGCCGAATACGATGCCGTCCTTCTCATACGGGTAAGGCCCGCCTGCTGCAATCAAGTTCAAAGTATTGACTGCTTCCCGCGGCAATTGCGCCACCGCGATAGTGCCCTGCGCCTGATCGGTGGACGGCGTCGGGGTATCGCGCGCGAAGGCGCCAGAAACGACACTCCCGCACAGGCTGACGACGATCAGGGCGGCTGGGAGCACGCCGTTGCGGAGCCACTTGCGCGCCATGAACCAGAATTCCCGCTGTTAGATCACGAGTTCGACGACCATGAAAGGTGTAAGGGTATCTCTAATGGTCCGTGGAATCAATGCGCGATCGACCAGCCGAACGCTCCACCGAAGCGCAAACGCCCCACTGGCGCGCCTTCCGGCGGCTTTTGCCGCAGCCAAATTAATCCTGGCTCGAATCCGGAACAATCAGGGCGCGACCGGCGAGGACATCGAACGGAAATGGCGCGGGCTTGACGCCAGTTCGTTCGAGGGCACAGCCGGTCGGCTTGCCCGGACCGCAGGACACGGCACGGCGCGACCATCGCGGGCGCGCCGTTTCATGCGGCAAAAATTACCGGGAGGCGATCACATCAGCGACCAGCAACGCCGTCATGTTGACGATCCGTCGCACCGTCGCCGAAGCGGTCAGCACGTGGACCGGCTGCGCCGCACCCAGCAGCATCGGGCCAATCGCGATGTTGTTGCCGGCAGCCGTCTTGAGCAGGTTGTACGAGATGTTCGCGGCGTCGATATTCGGCAGGATCAGCAGGTTCGCGTCACCCTCAAGGGTCGACTCGGGCAGCACTTCGCGACGCAGGTTCGCGTCGAGCGCGACGTCGCCGTGCATTTCGCCGTCGATCTGCAGGTCGGGTGCGCGCTCCTGCACCAGCGCCAGCACGTCGCGCATCTTCTGGGCGCTCGGCGCGTGGCTCGTGCCGAAGTTCGAATGCGACACCAACGCGATTTTCGGCTCGATGCCGAAACGACGCACTTCCTCAGCGGCCATGACCGTGATCTCGGCGAGCTGCTCGGGCGTCGGATCGACGTTCACGTGCGTATCGACGATGAAAATCTGCCGGCCCGGCAGCACCAGCGCGTTCATCGCGGCGTAGACGCTGCAGCCTTCACGCTTGCCGATCACCTGATCGATGAAGTGCAGATGGCGGTGCGTCGTGCTGATCGTGCCGCAGATCATGCCGTCGGCCTCGCCCTTCTTCACCAGCATCGAGCCGATCAGCGTCGTGCGACGGCGCATTTCGAGCTTCGCCATCTGCTCGCTGATGCCCTTACGCACCATCATCTTGTAATAGGTCTGCCAGAAGTCGCGAAAGCGCACGTCGTGGTCGTTGTTGACGACCGTGTAATCCTGGCCAGCAACGAGGCGCAGGCCGTAGCGCGCGATACGCTGCTCGATCACCGCCGGACGGCCAATCAGGATCGGCTTCGCCAGCTTTTCATCGACGACGATCTGGAGCGCGCGCAGCACGCGCTCTTCTTCGCCTTCCGCGAACACGATGCGCTTCTTCTCCGGCTCGACGCTGCGCGCGAGCTGGAAGATCGGCTTCATCGTCGTGCCGCTGTGATAGACGAACTGCTGCAGATGCTGTTCGTACGCGTCCATGTCCTCGATCGGACGGGTCGCGACGCCCGAATCCATCGCCGCCCTCGCCACCGCCGGCGCGATCTTGACGATCAGGCGCGGATCGAACGGCTTCGGAATGAGGTACTCCGGACCAAACGACAGATCCTGAATGCCATAGGCCGTGGCGACGATGTCGCTCTGTTCCTGGCGCGCGAGTTCGGCAATCGCATTCACCGCGGCGATTTCCATTTCACGCGTGACCGTCGTCGCGCCCGCATCGAGCGCGCCGCGGAAGATGAACGGGAAGCACAGGACGTTGTTGACCTGATTCGGGTAATCGGTGCGGCCCGTGCAGAGCACGGCGTCCGGACGCACTTCGAGCGCGAGTTCCGGCAGGATTTCCGGCGTCGGGTTGGCAAGCGCGAGAATCAGCGGCTTGTCGCCCATGCGTTTGACCATGTCCTGCTTCAGCACGCCACCGGCCGAAAGCCCCAGGAAAATGTCCGCGCCGTCAATCGCCTCACCCAGCGTGCGCGCGCTGGTTTCGCGCGCAAAGCGTTCCTTGTCCGGATCCATCAGTTCGACGCGACCCTTATAGACCACGCCGGCAAGATCGGTCACGAGAATGTTTTCGAGCGGCAGGCCGAGATCGACGAGCAGATCCAGACACGCCAGCGATGCTGCGCCCGCGCCTGACGCCACCAGCTTCACCTTCGAAATGTCCTTGCCGACGACCTTCAGCCCGTTCGTAACGGCCGCCGCGACGACGATCGCCGTACCGTGCTGGTCATCGTGGAACACCGGAATCTTCATGCGCTTGCGGCATTCGCGCTCGACGATAAAGCAGTCCGGCGCCTTGATGTCTTCGAGGTTGATGCCGCCGAACGTCGGTTCGAGCGCGCAGATCACCTCGACGAGCTTGTGCGGGTCGGACTCGTTAAGTTCGATGTCGAACACGTCGATGCCGGCGAACTTCTTGAACAGCACGGCCTTGCCTTCCATCACCGGCTTCGACGCGAGCGGCCCGATGTTGCCGAGACCGAGCACCGCGGTGCCGTTCGTCACCACGCCGACGAGGTTGCTGCGCGCCGTGAACCGCGCCGCGTTCAGCGGATTCTCGACGATCTCCTCGCACGCGAAGGCAACCCCGGGCGAGTACGCCAGCGCGAGGTCGCGCTGGTTGATCATCTGTTTGGTCGGTGCGATCGCGATCTTCCCGGGAGTCGGGAACTCGTGATAATCAAGGGCAGCTTCGCGAAGTTTGGTATTGGCGGGAGTCGACATAAGGCGGGCTTGGAAGTGCAGATTAGAATAGAAGTTCGACGCATTGTAGCGCCAATCCCAAAGCCGATTCCTTCAAAAAGGGTACAACTGCCGCGACTGAAACAGCGCAAACGCCCGCTGTGCGGTGCAGCAAACGGTTCGCTATCGGCCGTCTGGCCGGGTTTTACCAGCCGGACGGCCGAGTCGCCGGGCGGAAAACCGGACCGTACAATCCATGCATTCCCGTCGCGCTTCAAAGGCCTTCGGCTCCCATTCTGCCGTCGCGATCGTCGAGCTTCGAAACCGCGCTTCGCGCTTGCAGATGGACTTCAGGGCACGTTCCCGCTTTTCGGATTTACGCCATGCTTTCCGAGTTTTCGCTGATCGACCGTTTTTTTGCGCGCCGCGCGCGCGCCACGCCACGTGCACCGCTCGGCATCGGTGACGACTGCGCGCTGCTCTTGCCGCGCGCCGGCGAGATGCTGGCGATTTCGACGGACATGCTGGTCGAAGGTCGCCACTTTCTTCCTGACGTCGATCCTCACGCGCTAGGTCATAAGGCGCTGGCCGTCAACCTGTCCGATCTCGCCGCGATGGGCGCGAAACCGCAGGCGTTCACGCTGGCGCTCGCGTTGCCAGAAGCGCGCGAAAGCTGGCTCAGCGCGTTCAGCGAAGGCATGTTCGAGCTCGCGGAGCGCTTCGACTGCGAACTGGTCGGCGGCGACACGACGAGCGGACCGCTCAACATCTGCATCACGGTGTTCGGCGAAGTGCCGCACCAGCACGCGCTGCGCCGCGACGCCGCGCAGCCCGGCGACGACATCTGGATCTCCGGCACGCTCGGCGACGCGCGTGCCGGGCTCGGCGTATCGCGTGGCGAATGGTCAGTTGAAAACGATGACGCCGCGGCATTTCGCCGGGCGCTCGAGCGCCCGGAGCCGCGCGTCGCGCTCGGCCTCGCGCTGCGCGGCCACGCACGGGCCGCGCTCGACATATCGGACGGGCTCGCGAGCGATCTGCTGCACATCCTCGAGCGCTCGCGCGTGAACGCGAGCGTCGACATCGACGCTGTGCCGCGCTCAGCCGCGCTTCGCCGGCTAACCGCCGACGTGCAGCGCCGCTGCACGCTTGCCGGCGGCGACGACTACGAACTGTGCTTCACCGCACCGCAGTCCGCGCGCACGGCAATTGAAGCTGCGGGTAAAACCGTTGATGTGCCCGTGACGCGCATCGGTACAATAAGCGCTCTCCGGACCGGCGAACCTGCGATCACGTGGCACGACGCAGCGGGTACGCCGCTCACTCTGACGTTGCAAGGCTTCGATCATTTCCATGCAGACTGAACCGCCGCTCGGCCCCGTCGACGACCTCACGCCCACTCCCGATCCGCGCGCCCCCCGGCCGCGCCGCGCGACTGCACGCTTCATGCTGTCGCATCCCTTGCATCTGATCTCGCTCGGCTTCGGCAGCGGACTGTCGCCGATTGCACCGGGCACGTTCGGCACGCTGTTCGCGTGGGCGTCGTTCGCGGCGTTCAATCACTATCTGACTGTGATCGAGTGGGGCATCCTGATCGCGGTCGGTTTTTTCGCCGGCATCGGCATTACGGGTTTCACCGCAAAACGGCTTGGCATTGAAGATCCGTCGCCCGTCGTGTGGGACGAGATCGTCGCGTTCTGGCTCGTGCTGCTGATGGTCACGCCGGTCACGTTCACCGGGCAGTTGTGGGCGTTCATCGTGTTCCGCTTTTTCGACATGGTGAAGCCGCCGCCCATCCGCTATTTCGATCGCAAACTGAAAGGTGGTTTCGGCATCATGTTCGATGACCTCGTCGCTGCGTTCTTCACGCTGCTCGTGATCGCGCTGTGGCGCATGTCGGTCTGACCGACGCACGTTACCGGACACACGTATGGCTACCGATTCCGTCGTCCATCAACTTGCGATCCGCGTGGGCAACCGTTTGCGCGACGAACGGCTGATGCTCGCGACGGCCGAATCCTGCACGGGCGGCATGGTCGCGACAGCCATGACGGACATCTCCGGCAGCAGCGGCTGGTTCGAACGGGGCTTTGTCACGTATTCCAACCAGGCGAAGAGCGAAATGATCGGCGTGCCCGCCGACCTGATCGACAAGCACGGCGCGGTGAGTGAACCCGTCGCACGCGCGATGGCGGAAGGCGCGTTGCGCAATAGTCGCGCGCAGGTGTCTCTGGCGATCACCGGGGTCGCCGGGCCTGGCGGTGGCACGGAAACGAAACCAGTCGGGATGGTCTCGTTCAGCTGGACGAACCGCCTGCATACGAAGGTCGAGACGGTCGTGTTCAAGGGTGACCGCGACAGGATCCGCGTGCAGGCGGCTGCGCACGCATTGCGTGGTGTGCTCCTGCTGCTCGATGAGCAGGAACGTTAGCCTTTCTTTTCTCCACAAACGATACGACCCACGCGATCCAGATGACGCCTCCCGCTACCGATAAAGACGAACTGATCCGCCGTTTCGGGCTTCAGCCTCATCCTGAAGGCGGGTTTTTCCGCGAGACGTATCGCTCGAAAGCGGGGGTCGCGAGGCAGGGTTCGGACGAGACGCGATCAGCGTCGACCGCAATCTACTATCTGCTCGCTGATGGTGCCCATTCGGCATGGCACCGGATCAAGTCCGACGAAGTCTGGCATTTTTATGCCGGTGAGCCGATGTACGTTCACGTGCTCGACGAAGCCGGGCACCTGACGTCGCACCGGCTCGGCGATGCGCTCACGCATCCGGATGCCGTATTTCAGATGGTTGTGCCGGCTGGGCAGTGGTTTGCGGCGGAATGCGCCGATCCGGCGGGTTACGCGCTGGTCGGTTGCACGGTGGCGCCGGGGTTCGAATTCAGCGAATTCGAACTGGCCAGCGTGGACGTGCTGCTGGAGGCATATCCGGCGCATCGGGACGTCATCGCACGGCTCGGACCCGACGCTCGCGTTGGATAGCTAACCCTCTCACCGATACTGATTAATCCGGTCCCGCGTCTCCCGCGCCGCCTTAGCCGCAGCTTCAGCGAAATCGTCACCCTTGCCCGCATAGATGATCGCGCGTGACGAGTTGATCAGCATCCCGGTGTTCGCGGCCGTGCGACCCGCGCGCACCGTCGCCTCGACGTCGCCGCCCTGGGCGCCGATGCCGGGAATCAGCAGCGGCATGTCGCCGACGATCCCGCGCACCACTTCGATTTCCTTCGGAAACGTCGCGCCGACCACAAGGCCGAGCTGGCCGCTCGCGTTCCATTTCTCGGCCGCAAGACTCGCAACGACCTGGTACAGCGGACGCCCGCCCGTCTCCAGAAACTGCAGATCCGAGCCACCCGCATTCGACGTGCGGCACAGCACGATCACGCCCTTGCCTTTGTGTTCGAGATACGGCTCGATCGAATCGAAGCCCATGTACGGATTCACCGTTACAGCATCCGCGCGATAGCGTTCAAAGGCTTCGCGCGCGTATTGCCCGGCGGTGCTGCCGATATCGCCGCGTTTCGCGTCGAGAATCACCGGCAGCGCTGGATGATGCTCGTGAATGTGTGCGATCAGCTGTTCCAGCTGGTCTTCGGCGCGATGGGCGGCGAAGTACGCGATCTGCGGCTTGAACGATGACGCGTACGGCGCGGTCGCGTCGACGATGGCGCGGCAGAATTCGAAAATGGCATCGGGCCGGTTCGCGAGCGCGCCGGGAAACTTCGTGGGCTCGGGGTCGAGGCCGACGCACAGCAGCGAGTTCGTGCGCTGCCACGCGTCGTTGAGTGTCTGGATGAATGAGGACATGGTGAAAACTCGCGGCGAGCCATTGACGGATGAGGCGCGTATTTTAACCGGCAGCGCCTGGTTCCGGGCCGGACGGTCGCACAAGTGGCGTCGCGCATTCCCGCCGGCGCACCGTCATCGCCCGGCGATCACCACGACATCCCTACGTAACGCCACGTAACGCGGCGTAAATCGCCAGCCGGTCGTCGCCCCGACACCGCCAGCAGACCCGGAATTACTGCTTTCCATGCCCCCGCGCACCGGCCGTCGACCGCATGCCGGTCCGCTCGACCGTGAAAGTAAACTGTCGCGTCAGACGCTCGCCGCGCGCAAGCACCGTCATGCCATTCGCCGCGGCGCCGCCCGGCAGGTTCATCGCGTTGATCGGATGATCGACCGGCTCGAAGCAGAAGAAATCTTTCGACGGCGGCGTGTACAGCACGTAGTAGTCAGTATCGGCGGCTATGGTGAGCGACAGACGCCGCTTCGGCCACACAACCGCCGTGCGTCCACTCCAGCCGGTGAACGCATGGTTCACGATCGTCTCGGGCAGCGGATACGCGACGCCGAACTGCCATGCCGGCGGTGCCGGCACATGCCGCATCGGCAGCCAGTCGTCGTCGGCGAGCCACAGGCCGCCAGCCGCTGCCGACAGCTCCGTGCCTGTATCGCGCGGCAGAAACGGATGAATCCCGAGGCCGAATGGCAGCGCTTCACGCCCCGAGTTCTCAATCTCAAGCGTCACGATCAGCGTCGGGCCGTCGAGCGTGTACATCTGCATCGCGCGATATGCGTATGGCTTGCCACGACTGCGATCGAGCGTCAGACGCACGCTCTGATGATCGGTGTCCGCGACCTGCCACGGCGCGAGCCAGCCATCGCCGTGAATCGGCAGCGATTCGCCGTCGCGATTGAGCGGCACGTCGATCGAGCGCCCGGAAAAACTGAATTGTCCGCCGCCGATCCGGTTTGAATACGGCAGCAGCGGATAGCACGCGAGTTCGTTCGGATCGGTATCGCAGGCGACGTGACGGCAGCGACGGAAAATCGGCACGAGGCCGCCGTCGCTGCGATAGTCGAAACGGGTAACGCCGCCGCCGAGCAGCGGCGCGACGTCGAGCCGGAGTTGTGCGTTGGAAAGGGTGACGGACGCGATATCGCCCGCGACCGTCGTTCCGGTTGCGACGGCCGAAGTACTCGGTCCGGGCAGCACGGGGTTGGCAGCCGCGGCGAGTCTCGCGCGGCGCGACTGCGATGAAGACGAGCCAACGGAATTCGTGACAGTCATGTCAGTCTCCTGGAGAGGCGTCAAACATTGCCGTCGTCATCGACGGGAAGTTCTGCTGCGGGCGACTCGGCAAGCCGGTCGCCTCTATGGCGTCGTGCTGCATGCTGCCTGATCAATCAATGTGTACTGCCCTGCGTTATTACCTGAAACGATCGACACAAAGCCCTCATCGCCGCGCCGGCACACCCTGAAAAAGCGGTTCCGGCAGGCCGCGCGCCTCAGGCGTCGCGATAAAAACGCCACCTGCGCGCGTGTCTTTGACAAGCGCCGCTGCGTCGAGATCCACGCGCGCGCTCGTGATGTACAGCGTGCCCAGTTGCGCCCCGCCCAGCGCGACGCAACTCGGTTGCGCGGTCGGCACCGTCACGCGCGCCGTTTCGACACCGTCAGCGCCATATCGCACGACGCGCGAGCCACCCCACTGCGCGTTCCACAGGCCGCCGTCGCGATCGACGGTCGAGCCGTCGGGTTCGCCGGTCGCATCTGTGAGCGTCGTGAAAACGCGGTCACCGGAAATGCGGCCGTCGCTGCCGTATGCACAGGTGCGGATCGTGCGGGTCGGCGAATCGCAGTAATACATCGTCGCGCCGTCCGGGCTGAACGCAATACTGTTCGCAATTGCCGGCGATGGCAATGGCAAACGTTCAAGCGTCAGATCATGATTCAGGCGATAAAAGCCGCCGACCGTCTTCACCGGCGACGCCTCGTCTTTCGTTCCGAATACAAAACGCCCCTGACGGTCGCATCGGCCGTCGTTGACGCGCGTATTCAAACCCGGCTCGACGTCGACGATCCGCTGAGTCTCACCGGTAGCGAGATCGAAGAATGCGAGGTGCGACGCAAGACCAAGGAGCAGGTAATGCGGATCGGCGCACAGCGCGAACGTGGCGAGCCGCTCGGGCATCGGCCAGAACGTGCTGCGGCCGTCGCGCGGGTCGTAGCGCCACAGACGCGCGCCTTCGATGTCCGTCCAGTAAAGGCGTCCGCTGCGTGCGCACCACGTCGCGCCTTCGCCAAGCTTGCATTTTGCGTCGACGAGAAGCGCAGCCTGCTGTTCGCGCACCGCCACGCTCATGCCCAGCCTCCGTCGACGACCACGTCCTGCGCGGTCATCATGCGGCTGTCATCGGCGGCGAGGAAGAGCGCCATGCGGGCCAGATCCTCAGGCAGCAGTTCGCTGTCGATGCACTGGCCTTGCTTGATCGCTTCGCGGCCCGCATCGTCGAGCCACAGGCGCTTCTGCTTTTCAGTCATCACCCAGCCCGGCACCAGCGTATTGACGCGAATATTGAACGGCCCGAGGTCGCGCGCGAGACCGCGCGTGAGCCCCTGCACCGCCGCTTTCGACGTTACGTACACGGGATAACCACCGTTTTTCAGCATCCAGCTGATCGAGCCGAGATTGATGATCGAGCCGCCGCCCGCCGCCTTCATGTCGTCGACCACGGCCTGCGCCGCGAAAAACTGGTGACGGACGTTGACCGCGATGCCCGCGTCGAAAAACCCGGGCGTGACTTCCGCGATCTGGTGACGCTTGTCGTTCGCCGCGTTGTTGACGAGCACGGTGATCGGGCCGAGCGCCGCGCGCACGTCGGCAATGGCCTTGCGCAGTGCATCGATATCCGTCAGATCGCATGGCAAAAACAGCGGCTTGTGACGCGAGTCGCCGAGTTCGTCGGCGTGTGCTTCACCGGCGCTCGCATCGATATCGAAGAACGCGACGCGCGCGCCCTGCGCCGCGAAGTGTTCGACGAACGATGCGCCGATCCCGGTTGCGCCGCCGGTGATCAACACCGTGCGGTCGGTAAGACTCGGATAGCGCGCGTACCTGCTATCCGCCTGACGTTCATTCGCATTGGCCGGAGACGACATCGTTCGATTCCTTCTCAAAAGCAAACATTAATCACGCGAACCGCGGTTCTTGAGCTGGTCCAGCAGCACGGCGGCGAGCAGGATCGCGCCACGCACGAGGTACTGGTAGAACGCGTCGATGTTGAGCAGGTTCATCACGTTTTCGACCGTGCCCATGATGAGCACGCCGATCACGACACCCGAGATCGTCGCGCGGCCGCCCAGCAGCGACACGCCGCCCAGCACGCACGCCGAAATCACGTTCAGCTCGAAGCCTTCAGCCGCATTCGGCTGACCGGACGTAATACGCGACGCGAGAATCACACCTGCCAGCGCCGTCACTGCGCCCTGGATCAGGAAGATGTAGACGCGCGTGCGTTCCACATTGATACCGGCGAGACGCGACGCTTCCGGATTGCCACCGATCGCCAGCGTGTTACGGCCGTAGACGGTCTGGTTCAGCATCACGCCGAACACGATAAAGCACAGGAGCGTCACCCAGATCGGCAGCGATACGCCGAAGAACGACAGGCCGCCCAGCGCGATAAACGAATCCGACGAAACACCTACCGCCTGACCGTGCGACACGATGAAGCCGAGGCCACGGACGATTTCCATCGTCGCGAGCGTCGTGATCAGCGCATTGATGCGCAGGTACGCGATGACCGCGCCGTTTACGAAGCCGATCACGCCGCCAGCCGCGACCGCTGCGATGATCGCGATGAACGTGTTGCCGGTTGCGTTCAGCACCATTGCGCAGAGCACGCCCGCGAACGCGACGATCGAGCCGACCGAAAGGTCGAAGTCACGCGACGCGAGACAGAACATCATCGTGCACGCGACCATGCCGATCTGCGAAATCGACAGCGCGAGGCCGAGCATGTTGTCGATCGAGAAGAAGTGGTCGACGGTCAGCGACATCGTCAGGAACATCACCACGAAAATCACGATCAGGCTGTATTCGGTGACGTGTTGCCACCACTTCTGCTTGTCGCTGGCTTGCGGAATCAACGCATCGGCGGCGCTCTTCGCGGCCTGTTGCGCGAGGTTTTCTCTGGCTTGCATTTGATAACTCCTCCCGTTCCCCACGGGTTGTCGGACAGGTAATGAAGCGATCGTGACTGGCGATCGTGTCCGGTGAAATTCAGGCCGCCTGCGCGGCGGGTTCTGTCGAGCTTTGCGGCAGTGCAAGGCTCAGGACGGTCTGTTCGGTTGCTTCGCCGCGCTTCAGCTCGCCGGAGATCCGGCCCTGTCGCATCACGACGATGCGGTCGGACACGCCCAGCACTTCCGGCAGTTCCGACGAAATCATCACGATCGCGCAGCCGCGCTCGGCAAGCTGATAGATCACGTTATAGATCTCGTGCTTCGCGCCGACGTCGATCCCGCGCGTCGGTTCGTCGAGAATCACCACTTTCAGGTCCGGTTCGGCCAGCCAGCGCGACAGGATCGTCTTCTGCTGGTTGCCGCCCGACAGGAAACGGATCTTCTGCCGGCGGCTCGGCGTCTTGATCTTCAGCAGCTTGATGAAGCGGTCAGCCGTCTCGGCCTCTTTCCTGCGATCGAGGAACAACCCCGCGCGCAGATAGTGCCGGCGGCAGCTGATGTTGATGTTCTCCGATACGGTCGCCATCGCGACGATGCCTTCTTCCTTGCGGTCTTCCGGGCACAGCACGATGCCATGCCTGATCGCTTCACCCGCGCTGCGAATCCTGATCGTCTTGCCGTCGAGCATGATCTCGCCGGCCTTCTTGTGATCCGCGCCGTAGACGAGGTGCATCAGTTCGCTGCGGCCCGCACCCACAAGACCGAAGAAACCGACGATCTCGCCGCGGCGCACCTCGAAGTTCGCCGGCTCTTTGAGCGCGTGACCTTCGATTGCCTTCGCCGCAAAGCGCACTTCGCCGAGCGGGCGCGGCTTGTAATTCCAGATGTCCGAGATTTCGCGACCGACCATCTCGCTCACGAGCGTGTCGCGGCTGACGCCTTCGAGCGTCGGATGTGAGGCGACCTTGCGGCCGTCACGGAAAATCGTGCAGGCGTCGCACAGCTGATAGATCTCGTCCATGCGGTGCGAGATGTAGATCAGTGCGCGGTTGTCGGCGCGCAGATCGCGCACGAGCTTGAACAGCACTTCGGTTTCGCGGTGCGACAGCGAACTCGTCGGTTCGTCGAGCGCAATGACGCGCGCATTGCGCATCAGCGCCTTGCAGATTTCGACCATCTGCCGTTGCGCGATCGACAGCTTGCCCAGCTTCGCGTTCGGGTCGAGATCGACGCCCATCGCGGCGAGCCGCTCGCGCACGAAGCGTTTCGCTTCGCGCTTGTTCACCCAGCCGAGCGAATTCGGCAACTGGCCAAGCAGCAGATTTTCTGCGACGGTCAGATCGGGCACATATTGCAGTTCCTGGTGAATCACCGCGATGCCCGCGCCGATCGATGCGGCCGCGCTCGAAAAGTGCACGTCGTTGCCGTCGATCAGGATGTGGCCGGAATCCGGTTGATACTCACCACCGAGAATCTTGAGCAGGGTCGATTTCCCCGCGCCGTTCTCGCCCATCAGGCCGTGCACCTGGCCGACGTTCACCTCGAAGGACACCCCATCGAGCGCGCGCACGCCTGGAAACACCTTGCCGATATTGTCAAAACGCAGCGTCGCTGACACTTCGCTTCCCCTCACATTGCGGACGTCTCGCGCGCACACGCAATCAGACGTCACGTTCACGCGAAAAGCCCTGTCATCCCTGTTTTGTGGGCACCCTTCGACACGTCGTGTTCGCCGGGCGCCATCTGATGCCCGGCCAGGCAACTGGATGCGACATGCATCCGGCGCCTGGCCGCTTACCGCCTGCTATTGCTTATTTCGATGCGAGACCCATCTTTTCACGCACTTCACCGACGTTGTCACGCGTGGCGAGCATGCCGCTCGTCAGCGTGAGCAGCGGCGGTTCCTTGCCTTGCGTGATCCACGTGTACATCAGCGTCGACGTTTCTTCGCCGTGGCGCTTCGGGCTGATGATCACGGTGCCGAAGAAGCCCGTCGGGTTCGGCTTCTTGAACTCGTTCAATGCCGATTCCGAGCCGCCGATACCGATACCGATCATGCTGTCCGCCTTGAAGCCGCGGCCTTCTGCTGCGCGCACTGCGCCGAGCACGCCTTCGTCGTTCAGCGCGTAGGCAATCCAGTGCTTGAACTGCGGGTTCTTCGTGAGTGCGATGTTTGCTGCGTTGAAGGCGTTTTCCGTGTCGGTCTTCGCCTGCGGCGCTGCGATCACGTTTGCCTTCGGGAAGCCTGCAGCAACCAGTGCATCGGTTGCGCCCGTCGTGCGGTCGTGTGCGGTCGGCAGCTGTTCGTAGGTCACGTCGATGGCGCCGACTTCAGCCATGTTCCAGCCGCGCTTCTTGATTTCCGCAGCCAGACCGTCGCCGACCTGCTTGCCGATGTTGTACGCCGAGATGCCCATGTGCGGCACGGCGTCGATCGGCTTGCCTGCGCCGTCGACGAGGCGGTCATCGACCGTCATCATCTTCAGGCCGTCAGCCTTCGCCTTCGCCACGATGCCCGGTCCGAGCTTCACGTCCGGCGTGCAGATGATGAAGCCTTGCGCCTTTTGTGCGGAGAGGTTGTCGATCGCGCTCATCACCTTTTCGCCCGACGGTGCACCGATCTTCACCAGCGTGAAACCTTTCTCCTTAGCGGCGATTTCCGCGAACTTCCACTCGTCCTGGAACCACGGTTCTTCCGGCTGCTTCACCAGAAAACCGATCTTCACCGGATCGGCTGCCTGAGCGGCCGTCGCGCTGAAGAGCACACCCGCCGCTGCAGCTGCCAGCGTGAGGAAAATTCTACGTTTCATAATGCGTGTCTCCTGACTGATTGGTAACGAGAAGGTGGTTGGCCGCGTCTTCTTTTGCCGGTTGTCGCGACACACGCGGCCAGTGCGTCGCCCGACTGAAAACCGTGTTCCTGCCCTGCCTTTTTGCCAGTGCTAGTCGTGGTACAGCGCCGAGCGCCCGCCATCGACCGTGATACAGCTCGCATTGATGAACGGCGCTTCATCCGATGCGAGAAAGACTGCTGTCATCGCCACTTCTTCCGGGCGGCCGATACGCTTCATCGGCTGCAGATCCAGGGTTGCCTTTTGCGCTGCAGCCGGGTCCGGCTGACCGTCCCACCAGTCGCGCGTCAACTGCGTCTCGACGTAACCCGGCGCAATCGCGTTCACCCGCACGTTGCGCGGCGCGTATTCGATGCCGAGCGCGCGCGTCAGACCCAGCACGCCGTGTTTCGCAACGGGGTACGGAAAGCAACCCGGAATGATCTTGAATGCATGTGTCGACGCAATGTTCACGATGCTGCCGGCGCCACGTTCGACCATGCCCGGCAACACGGCGCGACAACCGTTCCACACGCCGTCGAGATCGACCGCGAAACAACGGCGCCAGTCATCATCCGTCATCGTTAGCGGGTCGCAGAATACGTTGATACCCGCATTGTTGATGAGCACGTTGAGCGGTCCGAATGCCTTTTCCGCTTCGCTCACGGCGTGTTGCACCGACGCCGGTTGCGTCACATCGGTTTGCACCGCCAGCACTTTCGCGCCGGGCTGCAGACCGTATTGCGCTTCGATTTCGCGCGCAGTGTGCTGCGCGGTTTCGATATCCAGCTCAGCCAGCACGACGGCCGCGCCTTCGCGCGCGAAGGCATGTGCGATCGCCGCACCGATGCCACGACCAGCGCCGGTGATCAATGCGACCTTGTCGGCCAGACGGTTCATTTCTGTGCACCTGCCTTCGCGATGCGCAGGCCGTTGACGTACGCCTTCGCGTGCGATGCCGTGACCGCCGCGCTCTGACCTGGCTTGTACAGCGCGGAACCCAGACCGAAGCCGTTCGCGCCCGCCGTGAGGAACGGACCCATGTTGTCCGGCGTGATGCCGCCGACCGGCACGAGCGGCACTTCAGCCGCGATCACCGCGCGCCACGCCTTTACGACGTGCGCACCGAGCTGTTCGGCCGGGAACATCTTGAGTACGTCGGCGCCATTCTTCAGCGCAAGAAACGCTTCGTTCGGCGTCGCGACGCCCGGCGAGCAGGCCAGGCCCAGCGCCTTGGCGGCGATGACAACTTCGGAATCGCTATGCGGCATCACGATCAGTTCGCCGCCGGCCGCTTTCACGTCGTTGACGAAGCTCGGATGCAGCACGGTGCCCGCGCCGACGATGGCGTCGGCCGGCAGTGCCTGACGGATCGCAGCGATGCTGTCGAACGGCTGCGGCGAATTCAGCGGCACTTCGACAATGCGGAAACCCGCTTCGTACAGTGCGCGGCCGTGGTCGGCGGCATCGACGGGCGTGATGCCGCGCATGATCGCGATCAACGGACACGCCTCGAATGCGGCGATCAGCCTCGCATGCGGCATGTATGGTGCGGGCAGGTTGATGTGAGGTTGCATGTCGATTCCTTGTGCGTTCGTGGGCGGTCGTCAGCCGGCAGAACGGGTGGTCGTGCCGGTGCTGGCCTTCGTTCCGGCGGCAGCGACGAGGCCTGCCTGCGTCGCGATGCGCCACAGACCATGTTCCGTTGCGTGCTGCACGAGTGCGGCCTGGGTGCAGCCGAATTGCGCGAGTGCGAGCCGGTAGCGTTCGCACAGCGCCTCGTTGCCGATGAGCAGTAGCGACTTGCCGGCGAGCGAATTCTGCTGCTGCATGAGTACCGCTTCGAGACCGGCGAGTTCGTGGCCGATCAGGAGACCCGACAGATAGTCGGGCTGTTCGATCGATGCGAGTTGTCCGGTCAGGCCGAGCGTGCGCGTGCTGAAGATCGTCGCGAGTACGCCGGCGGTGCCGCTGTTGCGCGCGACGCTGACGCCGCGCAGAAATGCCTCGGTGTCGGGCGATTCGGGCGCGGTCATTGTGCGGCCGAGGATCGTGTGGTCGCGCAGCGCGGCGAATACTTCACCCGTCATGAAGGTGTGAAAGCGTTCGATACGACCGCCGCGCACGACGGCCCATTTCGCGTGCGTGCCGGGCAGGCCGATCAGTTCGCTTGCGTCGATCGCGCCGTTCGCCTTGCCTGCTTCGCCGGAAACAGCAGTCTTTCCGGCGAGCGCGCCGAAAATCTGCGTTTCTTCGCCGCGCATGACGTTCGGCAACTCGCCGCGTTGCAGGACACCCGGCACGATATGGATCGTGAGACCGCGGGCGGTCTTGACGCGCACGATGCCGGCGACGAGCGAATCCGCGTCGGCGGGCGCATCGACGTACGGCGCTTCGGTCCAGCCCTGCGCGCTGCCGACCATGCCCGCCGCGACGACCGGCAGATCTGGACACTGGTCGAGCCAGGTACCGCAGGCGGCGTCGAACGCGGCATCGAAGCCGCCATCGACGGCCGGACGCGGCAGGTTCATGATGCCGGCCGACGAAGCGCACGTCGCCAGCACATTGCCGGCTGTATCGAGGAGATAGGCGCGCAGCGACGTCGTGCCCCAGTCGAGGGCGATCAGCGCGGCGGCGTTCAGATTCGCGACTTCGGCGACATCGGTGTGATGGCCGGCGCGTGCCTCTGATGCGGGCGCATTTGCGGTGCGCGCCGCGGTCGAGGTGCTCGACTGACTCATCGTTTGATCCTGCGCGTGGTCGGTTGCGGCACACGCCAGCCCAGTTCTTCCGAGATCGCGCGCGCTTCGCGCTGCACGACCGGGATCAGTTCATCCATGCGTTCAAGCGACATATAGGGAATCGTGCTCGCCACCGACAGCGCCGCGACGACCGCGCCCGACGCATCGCGTACGGGCGCCGCGACACAGCGGATGGAGGCTTCGTTTTCTTCGAGGTCGAACGTGTAGCCGCCCGTCGAGTAGTTGGTCATGCGCTGCATGAAGGTCAGCGCATCCGGGCGGTTATCCGGTTTGAAGCTGACACCGGCGAGCGCGCGGCGCGACGCTTCGAAGAGCGAGCGCCAGGCGTCGGGCGGCAGGTCGAGCATCATCGCCTTGCCGATACCGGTCGACGCGAGCGGCATCCGGTGACCCACGCGCGAACGCATTTCGAGGCCACGGGTACCGGGAATCTTGTCGATGTAGAGGACGTCGTCGCCGTCGCGTACGCCGAGGTGGATGGTGTCGAGCGTCTGTTCGGCGAGGGCTTCCAGATGCGGACGCGCGACGGCCGTGAGCGGCATCTGTTCGAGGGCGATGGTGCCGAGTTCGATCAACTTCGGACCGAGCAGGTAGCCGCCCTGAACCTGACGCAGATAACGCGCCTGGACGAGGCTGCTGACGAGGCGGTGGGTGGTGCTACGGGTCGTGCCGAGCGCGGCGCCGAAGGTGCGCAGATCACGCACGCCAGCGGCGGCGGCTTCGAGGATGGCGAGACCGCGCAGGAGCGTTTGCGTGCCGGCCTGTTGCGGCGTGACGTCGAGCAGCGTGCTGGGGACGGCAAAGGAGTCCGTCTGCGCGGCGGCCGATGAGGTCGATGGGGTCGATGCGCTCGCTGCGCCGTTGGAACGGGACGCTGGCTGAGCTGTTTGTGGCGCCTGTGGTTTAGGCGCGTCGGCCTCGCGCGCCTCTTCTCGCCGGTGTATCTCGGACATAGGTTTGCTCGTCTCCGATGTTTGTCTTTTGCGTCTGCTTTTTTTGCTGCGATGCAGCAGTGCTGGCGCTTTTGGCCGCTCTCGCGACTCGTTGGTCTGGATTGTAGGGCGGTTTTTCTTGTTATCCAATATGTGAGTGTTGTGGTCATATAATGGGATATTGCTTCTTGCGGCGCGGTTTTGTTTTTTTCTTGTTCTGACTTTCGTTGGGCTTTCCTTGTAGCCATATCGGTCTATTTGTGTTGCCCCTGTGCGGGGCAGCGCCTGATTTTCTTTGTCCCTCAAGGGGAATTCGTTCGGGGCGTCCTTGCCGACCGGCGCTTCTTCCTCCGCGTCTTGAGCCTTTTGTTGGCCTTTCCTTGTTTTCATGTCGGTCTATTGGCGTCGCCCCTGTGCGGGGCGGCACCTACTTTTCTTTGTCCTTGCCAAAGAAAAGTAGGCAAAAGAAAGGCGCCGAAAACTCGTCCGTTCCGGAGTGTGTCGCACGCGGGGAATGGCACCCCATGAAGTGTCGCCCTCGCCCTTCACGTGGTATGGGTCCGCACACGATCTGATCCCCCGCGCAGTACCGCTCGTGACACAGGGCTCATCCACCCCACTCCGCACTGCGTGCGTCGCGGACGGATTCGCCAGACGGCGGCATGGTTGCGTTAGCTCACTGCGCCGCACGCGCGCAGCACGGCGCAGCAATGACGGCGCAAGCCGTCGGCGGCGGAATCGGTCAGGAAGGCAGTACGCAAGCGGCTACGCGGAAACTATGCCGTCGGCGATGTGACGTGGTGTGACGTGATGTGACGTGACGTGACGTGACGTGACGTGACGTGACGTGACGTGACGTGACGTGACGTGACGTGACGTGACGTAAAGGTTATGCCATTCGGCGACGCAACGCGGAGCCGGGTGGATGAGCCCTTTGTCACGAAGTGTGCTGTGCGGGGGATCCGATCGTGCGCGGGCCGATGCCGGGTGAAATGCGGGGGCGACACCTCATGGGGTGCCATTCCCCGGTGATGACGCACCAGGAAGCGAAGAGTTTTCGGCGCCTTTCTTTTGCCTACTTTTCTTTGGCAAGGACAAAGAAAAGTAGGTGCCGCCCCGCACAGGGGCGACGCAAATAGACCGACATGAATACAAGGAAAGGCCAACAAACCCAGAGCAACGAAAAACCCCTGGCTAGACCAACAAAAAAAACTCACTGCGGCAGTTCAGCCGCTCCCATACGCCTGGCAATCACCCCGGCCCGTTGGGCCAGATACCCCGACCCGCGATGTTCGTCGAAATATTTAGGCCGCGGCAGCATCACCGCCAGCCGCGCCGACTGCCCACCCGACAACTTCATCGCCGAAGTCCTGTAGTAATAGCGAGCAGCGGCTTCAGCACCATAAACCCCATTCCCCCACTCAACGGAGTTGAGATAAATCTCAAAGATCCGTTCCTTGTCCATCAACGTCTCAAGCATCCACGTGATGATCAGTTCCTGTCCCTTGCGGATATAACTCTTCTCCCGCGACAGGAACAGATTGCGCGCCAGCTGCTGCGTAATCGTCGAGCCGCCCGCGACGATCTTCCCGCGCGCCTTGTTCTTCTCCCACGCCTGAAGAATCGCGTCCGTCTCGTAACCGTTGTTATTGACGAAGTTCGCATCCTCGGAAGCAATGATCGCCCGCTTCAGATTCCGCGAAATCTGCCCGTACGGCACCCACGTATGTTGAATGGACAGGTCCGGACGGTCCTGCGAAAGACGCCACGCATCCGAGCGCATGAACGCCGTCGACTGCGGATTCACCACGTTCCAGATCGCGATCTGCGCAAAGTAATAAACCTGGGTCGCAAGCCACGCACACACGAATACCGCCAGCACGTAGAACACCCATCGGATAATCCCCGGCTGGCTCGCGCGCCTCGCTCCTGTCATCGTCGATGTCCCCCGTTCGATTGATACCGAAACGCACGCCGCCGGGAATCAGGCCGCCGGCGTTTTCATCATCGCGCGCAACGCGGCCAGCACCGGCGCGCCGTCCGGTCGCACGCCGCGCCAGATGTAGAACGACTCGGCCGCCTGCTCGACGAGCATGCCGAGCCCATCCGCCGCCCGCGCGCCGAGTGCCTGCGCGTGGCGCATGAACACCGTCGGCTGCGCGCCGTACATCATGTCGTAAGCGAGCGTGTCCGCGCCGAATGCGGCGGCGTCGCACTCGGGAAGCGCTGCGTCGAGGCTGCTCGCCGTCGCGTTGACGATCACGTCGTATGTATGAGGTTCGATTGCCCGCGCGCCGCCACCTGTCAGACGACAGCCGGCTTCGCGCGCCGCCGCGGCGAACTGCGCGACGAGTTCGTCAGCCTTCGCCGACGTACGGTTCACGATCGTCAGCGTCTGCGGCAAACGATCGAGCATCGGCAGCACGACGCCGCGCGCCGCGCCGCCCGCGCCCAGCAGCAGGATGCGCGCGCCCTTCAGCACGACGCCCAGATTCACCTCGATGTCGCGCACGAGCCCGATGCCATCGGTGTTGTCGCCGTGAATGCCGTCTTCGCGAAAGCTCAGCGTGTTCACCGCGCCCGCCGCAGCCGCGCGCGGCGACAATGTGTCCGCAAGCGCGTGCGCCTCGAGCTTGAACGGCACCGTCACGTTCATGCCGCAACCACCGGCTTCGATGAATGCACGCACGTGCGGCACGAACGCATCGACCGGTGCGAGCAGGCGCGTGTAGTCCACAGGCTCGCCCGTCTGCTCGGCGAATCGCGCGTGAATGAACGGCGACTTGCTGTGCGCGACCGGATTGCCAATCACTGCGTAGCGATCGCGCGGTGTGCCCTCGCCCGATTTGACGTCGGTATTCATCGTCCAGGTTCCGTCACGTGCTGTTCCGATGATGCCGCATCGCCCGCGACCTGGCCGTCACCTTCGAGGCTGTCCTCGCCATCCGCGTCAGTCGCACCATCGGCCTCGGCCTGCGCTTCGGCTTCGCTTTCGGCGGAATCGTCGGCGGCGTCGATCAGCTCTTCTTCGCCTTCGTCGGCTTCGTCAACCTCTTCCGCTTCGGCGGCGCCGGTGCCGCTCGTGACCTGCGGCGCATCCAGCACGTGCAGCAGACGCACCGACGCTTCCACCGTCAGTTCATCCAGCGACATCACTTCCATCAGCAGTTTCGTACCGCGTGCATGCACGCCGAGTCCCGGCACATGCAGCAGCAGCGGGATCTCGTCGAGGCGCACCAGATCGCCCTTCACCACCGAAGCCACCACCTGCTTCTTCTCTTCCTGACGCAGCCAGCGCAGACACCAGAAGTACTCCATCCGGCGCTGGTGATCGGCATACGCCGTATAGGTGTCGTCGAAGCCCTGAACGACGGCGAACAGATCCGCGTCCTTCGGCTTGAACGGCGCGGCGAGCTTCGCCGTCACACCGTGCTGCACGCATGCGAGCAACTGCCACTGATTGACGAGATCGACATACCGGCGCAGCGGCGACGTGCTCCATGCATACTGCGCCACGCCGAGGCCTTCGTGCGGCGCGGCGGACGTCTGCATGCGCGTGCGCTTCGGGCCCGTCGGCGCACCAAAGGCACGCTGCGAGCGATAGATGCCCGGCACGCCGTGGTCGTGCAAAAACGCGCCCCACGACGAGTTCGCGAGAATCGCCAGTTCGGCGACGATCGTATCGAGCGGTGAACCGCGACGGCGCGGCGTGATCGTTACGTGCTCGCCTTCAACATAGAAGTTGAAGTCGGTATTGCGCTGCACTTCACGCTTCAGACCATACCCGGCCCGCGCCTGCTGACGCTTTTCGAAGAGCGCCTGCGCGAACGGCCACAACACCGCGATGTCGTCCTTGTGTGGATACTCGCCCGTGCCTGCGGCGAGCGATTCTTCGGTCACCAGTTCATCGAGCGTGTTGTGTCGCAGGTTGTTCTTCACGAACACGCGCTCGGCGCGCGTCTCGCTCGCGACAATATCCAGCGTCTCGCGATTCACGATCACATACAGCGACAACGCCGGACGCAAACCGCCTTCCTTCAGCGTGAACGCGTCGACAACGTCGTCGGGCAGCATCGTGATCTTGTCGCCCGGCATGTAGACCGTCGACAGACGCCCGCGAGCGATCGCGTCGACCGCATCGCCGCGCCCGATCCCGAGCGCCGGCGCCGCGATGTGCACACCGATCCGGACGCGGCCATCCGACAGATGCTCGACGGAAAATGCGTCGTCGATTTCGGTGGTGGTGATGTCGTCGATCGAGAAGGCTTCGACTTCGGCTTCCGGCAGATCGTCCGGCAACGCGCCGACGGTGACCGGCGGGAAACCGGTGCCATGCGGGAAAAACTCGGAGAGAAAGCGCGCTTCATGCAGCGCGCGCGCCGACGGAATGCCGCCGCAGTCGAGCATCAGACGCGCCATCGAAATGCCGCGCGCCGCCGCAGCTGCTTCGAGCGCCTTGTATTCGATCGTGTTCTTGTCAGGCTTCGTCAAGAGACCCAGCGACTTGCCCGCGAGCGATTCCGGCAGACGCCCCGCCTTCAGTTCGTCCTCGAGACCGGCCTGCACCAGCGCCTGCTGGCGCTTGCGCTCCAGACCGGCGAGCGCCATCTGCAGCTGTTCCTGCGGCGCGCGCTGATACTGCCCGCGACCCTTGCGGCGGAAATACACCGGCGCGCCGTGCATGCGCAACACGAGCGCCGCGCGTTCGACCGCGCCGTACGACTCGCCGTAATACTCTTTCGCGAGCGTCGCGAAGGCGAACTCGTCTTCCGGCGCGCATTCCCACAGGAAATCGAGGTCGATTTCCTGTGCGGCGGCGTCGGCCTGCTGCATCAGTTCGCCGGCGGCGGGCTTTTCGAATTCGATCAGGACATCCTTCGCGCGCACCTTCGCGCGCCGCCCGCCCGGCAATTCGACCTGAAACGCGTCGCCCTGACGCGACAGCACGCTGCCCGCCTTGAAACTGCCCGATTCCTCAAAGAAAACGTTCACTCAGTACTCTCGTTCAGACTTCAACCGGCCGACGCGAATCGCTCGCGCGTCCGGCTTCATGTTCGTGGTGGTGGTCCGCAGCCGACGCTCCTTTTTGCCGAAGCGCCCGCGGATCAGGAAATCATGCCGCCTCGCGCGGCGCTGGCGGCTGTGCATCGCAAAATGCGAGCACGTCGTCGACATAGTGGGGAAATTCGCTGATTGCGTGGTCACTGCCTTCTATCAGTGTCGTCCTTGCGCCAGGATAGTGTGCAAGCATTTCCCGGTAATCCAGCACTTCGTCGCCCGTCGCGGCAATCAGATAATAGCGTTCGGGCCGTGTGATCGACGCGACGCTGAGCGCCCGCAATTCGTCCAGATGGCGCGGCTCGACGACGATACTGCCGCCGCCGTGCCACAGTGGCTGTTCGCCGAGATACTGGCCCAGGTCACGTTGCGGCACGACCGCCGGATTCAGCAGCACCGCCGGCCAGCCGTGCTTTTCAGCGAGATACGTCGCGAAATAGCCACCCAGCGAACTGCCAATCACGGTGACGTCCTGCGCGCCCCGTACGACCGATTCAGCCAGCGCCACGGTTTCAAGCGGCGAGACGGGCAGCATCGGACAGCACCATTCGTCGCTGCGGCCCAGTTCGGCGAGCCGCGCCGCCATCACGCGCGCCTTGAACGAATTCGGCGACGAACGGAAACCGTGCAGATAGAGAATCACGCTGCGCCCCGCCGGCCCTCGGCCACCACATCCGACGAAGATCGCGCCGACAACGCGTCGAGCAGCTTTTGATGCACACCGCCAAAGCCGCCATTACTCATCACCAGCACCTGATCGCCCGGCTGCGCCGCCGCGGCAACCGCTTTGACCAGCGCTTCAATATTGTTGAATGCCTGCGCCTTGTCGCCAAGCGGCGCCAGCGCTTCGGCGAGATCCCAGCCGAGCGCGTCGCGGCCAGACGGCGCGCCGTACCCGAAAACAAGATCCGCGGTGGCGAGACTTGCCGGCAGTTGCGCCTTCATGACGCCGAGCTTCATGGTGTTCGAGCGCGGTTCGAGCACCGCGAGAATCCGCGTGCGCTCCCGGCCAACACGCGTGCGCAGCCCGGCGAGCGTGGTTTCGATCGCCGTCGGATGATGCGCGAAGTCGTCGTAGACGGTCACGCCATCGACGCTGCCCCGCACTTCCATGCGCCGCTTCACGTTGCGGAACGTCGCGAGCGAGTGCGCGGCCTGCGCCGGCGGCACGCCGACGTGGCGCGCGGCGGCAATCGCGGCGATCGCGTTCATCCGGTTGTGATCGCCCTGAACCATCCAGTCGACGACGCCCGCGCGCTCACCGTCGTGATACACGGCAAAGCGTTCGTCGACGGGTATGCCATCTTCCGCGGGCAGCGCCTGCCAGCCACCCTCGACGCCAAACCGCTCCACTTCGCTCCAGCAGCCGCGGGTGAGCACACGTTCGAGCGCGTCTTCACGACCGTTCGTGATAATGCGGCCGATGCCCGGCACCGTGCGAACGAGATGGTGAAACTGGGTTTCGATCGCGGCGAGATCCGGGAAGATGTCCGCGTGATCGAATTCGAGGTTGTTCAGGATCGCCGTTTTCGGCCGGTAGTGGACGAACTTCGAACGCTTGTCGAAGAACGCAGTGTCGTATTCGTCAGCTTCGATCACGAAGAAGCTCGAATCGGTCAGCCGCGCCGACACGCCGAAGTTCAGCGGCACACCGCCAATCAGGAAGCCGGGGTTCATACCGGCATCTTCGAGCAGCCACGTCAGCATCGAAGAAGTTGTCGTCTTGCCATGGGTGCCGGCCACGGCCAGCACCCATTTGCCGTTCAGCACGTGCTCACCCAGCCACTGCGGGCCGGACGTATACGGCAGGCCGCGATCGAGGATCGCTTCCATCAGCGGATTGCCGCGCGAAACGACATTGCCGATGACAAAAAGGTCCGGCTTCAGGTCAACCTGCTCCGCGCCATAGCCTTCGATCAGATCGATGCCCAGCGCTTCGAGCTGCGTGCTCATCGGTGGATAGACGCCGGCGTCGCAGCCGGTCACCTTGTGGCCCGCGCCGCGTGCGAGCGCGGCGAGACCGCCCATGAACGTGCCGCAGATGCCGAGGATGTGGATGTGCATAAGCCTGTCGTGCCGCGCGGGCGTACTTTTTGCGAGGGAAAGGAGTGCGCAGGACCGGTCTTTCAGGATCGTCTGCAAGGGACGCTATTGTAACCGACGCCCCTGTTACAGCCGCGCCGCTTCGTCGCTCAGGGTGGCCAGAAAGGCCGTCATATATTCTCTAGTATGATTGTGAGATGGTTCGCAAATCACATTTCGATCCGCATCGCGTGCGCGAGGAAATCGCCATGGCGGCTGCGAGAATGATCGCCGAAGACGGGCTGGACTACTCGACGGCCAAACGCAAGGCTGCGCGGCAGGTCGTCGGGGAGACGCGTGTCGCCGGCGAATGGCTTCCGGATAACGACCAGATAGAAGAAGAAATCCGCGAGTACCAGTCGCTTTTCCAGGGTGACAGCCAGCCGGCCGTGTTGCGGCGTCTGCGCGAAGTCGCGCTCGACTGGATGCAGCGTCTCGCGCCGTTCAATCCGTATCTGACGGGCGCCGTACTCGGCGGCACGGCGGGCGAGCATTCGGACGTGCATCTGCAGGCGTTCTGCGACAACCCGAAGGAAGTCGCCATCTACCTGCTGAATGCCAACATCCAGTATGACGTGTCGGAGACGCGACACTTTGCCGGGCGCGGCTATGTCGAGACGCTGAGTTTCCTGTGGCGTCCGGCGAACGAGGGCCGCGACGCGGAGCCGGTCGGCATTCACGTCGCGCTCTATGATTCGGACGACCTGCGTGGCGCCGTGCGCGCCGACGCGCGCGGCCGGACCGCACGCGCGAACCGGCAGGTCGTGCAGGCGCTGGTCGCTGAGAGCAGCGCTGCTTCGACGGCCTCTTCTACGACCTCATCCACGACCTCATCCACCAACTGAGCAGACCAACGAAGATGAAGCGGATTCTGGCAGCACTGGCAGTAGCAATTCTGGCAGCGGGCGGCGGGGCCGCTGCCGGCTACTGGTTTCTCAACAGCGGTTCGACGCAGGCCGCGCAGACAGCACAGGCTGGCGGGGCGGCACCCAACCCGCAGAACGCCGTGAACCAGTTGTGGCTGCAGAATGTGACCAACGCCGACGGCAAGCCGCAATCGCTTGCGATGTTCAAAGGCCATCCGGTCGTTGTGAATTTCTGGGCGTCCTGGTGCGGACCCTGCGTCGAGGAAATGCCGGCGCTCTCACAACTCCATCGCGACTACGCGAAGAAGGGCATCCAGTTCATCGGGCTCGGCGTCGATTCCGAAAAGAACGTGAAGACTTTCCTGCAAAAGGTGAAGGTCGACTATCCGGTTTTCGTCACCGGCTTCGGCGGCGCGGACCTCGCACGCGCGTTTGGGAACAACGCGGGCGCCCTTCCCTATACGGTCGTTATTGACGCCAAAGGCAACGTTCTTTCGACAAAATTGGGCGAAATCCAGCCGGCCGAGCTGAAACGCACGCTCGACGCGCTTTAAGCCCATTATTCCGGAACGCACCGAATTCTTCGCCGAACGCCTCTTTTTACGCGTAAATTAGGCGAAATTGACAAAAAATCGGGACGCACGCCGCTTGCGCCCCGCATCCCGGACGGCGCGGAGACCCTGCGAAACTAGACAAGTTTCTCTAATCAGCGCTAAAGTTCGCGCAATTCCACGGAAATAGAAGCGACCATGACGCGACTGCTGGTTCTGCACGGCCCCAACCTCAACCTTCTCGGCACACGGGAACCCGAGGTCTATGGGCGCGTGACCTTGCCGCAGATCGATCAGGCGCTCGCTGACCGTGCCGCCGACGCCAGCGTCGAAATCGCGTCCTTCCAGAGCAATCATGAAGGGGCGATCGTCGACCGGATCCAGGCCGCGCGAACCGAAAAAACCGATTTCATCCTGATCAATCCCGCCGCGTACACGCATACCAGCGTGGCGATTCGGGACGCACTGGCGGGGGTCGACATTCCGTTCGTCGAGATTCATCTGTCGAACGTGCATCGTCGCGAACCGTTCCGGCATCACTCGTATTTCTCCGACCAGGCCGAAGGCGTCATCTGCGGCCTTGGCTGGAAGGGATATCTGTACGCACTCGAATTCGCACTCGACCGGCTGTCCGCAGGACAGGCGGGCGCCGCGCGCGGCTGACTCCAATACACTAATTCTGCGCCGGACGTCATCGAACGCCGGCACTTCACGCATTGAAAGGGGATGCCTAATGGATCTACGTAAGCTCAAGACTCTGATCGACCTCGTCTCCGAGTCCGGTATTTCTGAACTCGAAGTCACCGAGGGCGAAGGCAAGGTTCGCATCGTCAAGAATGCGCCGCCGGTTTACGTGCAGCCGTCCGCCTCGTACGCGCCGCAGTACGCCGGCCCGATGCCGATGCACGGCGCGCCACTCGAAGCACCCGCTGCAGGCGTACCGGCTGTGCCGGCGCCCGCCGCTCCGCAAGGCCACGTGGTGACGTCGCCGATGGTCGGCACGTTCTACCGCGCGCCGTCGCCGGGCGCCGATCCGTTCGTCCAGGTGGGCGACACGGTCAAGGAAGGCCAGACGATCTGCATCATCGAAGCGATGAAGCTGCTGAATGAAATCGAATCCGACCAGTCGGGCGTGATCAAGGAAATCCTCGTCGAGAACGGCCAGGCGGTCGAATACGGCCAGCCGCTCTTCGTGGTCGGCTAAACCGGCGCATTCCGTATCAGCCGCTGGCGTGCGCCCTGACCGGCGCGCGCAACCGATCCTCTGAGGCAGCCGCAGTGTCGTGGTCACCCCCGCCGCGGCGCCCATTGATGAGTCGAAAATCCGCTATGTTTGAAAAAATCCTCATTGCCAATCGCGGCGAAATCGCGCTCCGTATCCAGCGCGCGTGCCGCGAACTCGGCGTCAAGACGGTCGTCGTCTATTCGGAAGCCGACAAGGAAGCCAAGTACGTGAAGCTCGCCGACGAGGCGGTCTGTATCGGCCCGGCGCCTTCGAACCTGAGCTATCTGAACATGCCGGCGCTGATCAGCGCGGCCGAAGTCACCGACGCCGAAGCGATTCACCCCGGCTACGGCTTCCTGTCGGAAAACGCGGATTTCGCGGAACGCGTCGAGCAGTCGGGCTTCGTGTTCATCGGCCCGCGTCCGGAAACGATCCGGCTGATGGGCGACAAGGTGTCGGCCAAGCAGACGATGATCAAGACCGGCGTGCCGTGCGTCCCCGGTTCTGAAGGCGCGTTGCCGGAAGATCCGAAGGAGATCGTGAAAATTGCGCGCGCGGTCGGCTATCCGGTGATCATCAAGGCGGCGGGCGGCGGCGGCGGGCGCGGCATGCGCGTCGTCCACACCGAAGCAGCGCTCGTGAACGCGGTCAACATGACGCGCGAAGAAGCGGGCCGTGCGTTCGGCAATCCGCAGGTCTACATGGAGAAATTCCTGGAGAACCCGCGGCACATCGAAATCCAGATTCTGTCCGACTCGTTCAAGAACGCGATCTGGCTCGGCGAGCGCGACTGCTCGATGCAGCGTCGTCACCAGAAGGTGATCGAAGAAGCGCCGGCGCCGGGCATCGCGCGCCGCCTGATCGAGCGCATCGGCGACCGTTGCGCGGACGCCTGCAAGAAGATGGGCTACCTCGGTGCGGGCACGTTCGAATTCCTGTACGAAAACGGCGAGTTCTACTTCATCGAGATGAACACGCGCGTGCAGGTCGAGCATCCGGTGACCGAACTGATTACCGGCGTCGACATCGTGCAGGAACAGATCCGTATCGCCGCTGGCGAGAAGCTGGCGCTGCGTCAGCGCGACGTCCAGTTCCGCGGCCACGCGATCGAATGCCGTATCAACGCTGAAGATCCGTTCAAGTTCATTCCGTCGCCTGGACGTTTGACGTCGTGGCACATGCCGGGCGGCCCGGGCATCCGCGTCGACTCGCATGCGTACAACGGCTATTTCGTGCCGCCGAACTATGATTCGATGATCGGCAAGCTGATCGCTTACGGCGCGACGCGCGAGCAGGCGATCCGGCGGATGCGCATCGCGCTGTCGGAAATGGTGGTCGAAGGCATCCAGACCAACATCCCGCTGCATCGCGAGCTGATGCTCGACGCAAAGTTCGTCGAGGGCGGCACGAGCATTCATTACCTCGAAAACCGGCTGGCCGCGAAGCTGCAGGCCGCACCGGAAGAAGCGTAAGCAATGAGTTACCGGGAACTGATCGTCGAGCTGGAACGCGAGCACGCGGAGGATCTCTCCGATGCGCTGCTCGACCTGGGCGCGCTGTCCGTATCGGTTGAAGATGCGGACGCCGACACGCCCGACGAGCAGCCGCTTTTCGGCGAGCCCGGTCTCACGCCCGAACGCACCGCGTGGCAGCGCTCGCGCGTGATCGCGCTGCTTGCCGCGGAACATGATCCGGCGGTGCTGCTGGCCGCCGCGTCGAACCAGCTTGGTCTTGCTGCAACGCCGTCGTTCACCGTGCGCGAAGTCGAAGATCAGGACTGGGTGCGCCTCACGCAGTCGCAGTTCGATCCGATTTCGATCGGCGAGCGGATCTGGGTCGTGCCGTCATGGCACGACGCGCCGGACCCTGACGCGCTCGTGCTCGAACTCGATCCGGGCCTCGCATTCGGCACCGGCAGCCATCCGACGACGCGTCTTTGCATGGAATGGCTCGAGCAGAATGTTGAGAAAGATCAATCGGTGCTCGATTATGGCTGCGGCTCCGGCATTCTTGCCATTCTCGCGAAGAAGTGCGGCGCGAACCCGGTAGTCGGCATCGATATCGATCCGCAGGCGGTCGAATCGGCCCGTCAGAACAGTGAGCGCAATCGCGCGAAAGTGACGTACGGCCTGCCCGACGCGTGCCCGGCCGGCGAGTTCGATATCGTCGTCGCGAACATTCTGTCGAATCCGCTGAAGCTGATGGCGTCGATGCTTGCGTCGAAGGTGAAACCGGGCGGCCGCATCGCGCTGTCGGGCATTCTCGCGCGGCAGGCGGACGAGGTTGCGCGCGTCTATGAGCGCTGGATCGACATCTCCGTCTGGCGTGAACACGAGGGTTGGGTCTGCCTCACGGGAACGCGACGCGAAAGCCATTAGAATAGGCCTATCGTCCACTTCAACGCCCTCAGGGTTCCCGGCTCAATATGCTCCTGGCGACGCGCTGTCCCTTCTGCGAAACAGTTTTCCGACTCCAGCCGGCGCATCTTTCGCTGCGGCGCGGTCTCGTGCGTTGCGGACACTGTCACGAAGTCTTCGACGCATCCAGCAGTCTCTACGAAACCAGCGACGGTGATTTTTCCAACGCCAAACCGGTCAGTGCAGATGTCGCCTCGGCGTTGATTGCGGGCGCGGACCTGAAGCGGGAAACGGGTCCGGTTCCGGTTGCGGCTCCGGCTCCCGCAGCTACGCCGACGCCCGATGAGCAGCATGGGGCGGCGGCCGGCGAAGCGGCGCTTGCCGAGAAACGCGCGGAGCCGACGTTTGGCACGCCGGTCGAGGCGCCAGCAGAGAAGCCCGTTGAGGCGCCGGTTGAGACACCCGAGCACGCTTCGTTCACGCCGCCTCCCGCTTCTGACGAAACGCACGCCTTCCCGCCTGTTGAGACGCCAGCGGAGACGCCCGTACACCCGTCATCTCCCGCGTCCGTCGAACCACACGCAGCCGCCGAAACGCCCGCACCTGCTGAAACGCCCGCGCCTGTCGAACCGCACGCATCGTTCGAAACACCTGCGGCCGCCGAACCCCACACGCCGTTCGAAACATCCGCGCCGGTCGAACCGCACGCTGCCTCGCCCACATTCGAAGACGCACACCACCAGGCCGGCGTTGCGCCCAACTTCCGCACTGAGGCGTGGAACCCGTGGGCACCCGCGCCGGACGCGCTGATCGACGACCGTCTGCGTCACAGCACGAAGAATCTTCCGTATCGTCCGCTTTCCGAATCCGCGATGGCGAAGCTGAAATCCGCCATCGAACGCGAGGCGGCCGGGCGGGCCGCCCACGAAGGATCGGCCGCGACGCCCGCGCACGATTTCCCGACCATGCACGAGCCGGTGCATGAGTACGTCAACGGCCATCACGCAGCGGAAGAACGCGAGACGACGAACTGGCGTGCAACGGAACCCGCGATCGAGGAACAGGCCGAGCCGACTTTCGCGACCGTGCCCCCTGTCGGCGCATTCAATTCGGCGACGCATGACAGCGAGCCGCGCTTCAACCCCGCGGCACGCGAACCGTTCGCCACGTCGCTCGATGAACACGACGCCGAACCATTCGCCGTCGTTCGCGAGGCGCGCGAGACCGAGCCGCGCCCGCTCGGCTGGCTCATTTTCGGCACGCTCGTCGCGCTGATCCTGTTTGTTGCGCTGATTGCGCAGGTCGCGTGGTGGCAACGCGAGACGGTGATGGTCTACTGGCCGGGTACGCAGCCGCTGTTCGCGAAAGCTTGCGAGCAACTCGGCTGCACAGTCGCGCCGCCACGCGATATCGACGGCCTGCAGGTCGAGCCGTCTGATCTGCGTCAGGTGGACGGCCCGCATAAGCTCGAACTGAAGATGCCGTTGCGGAACCGTTTCAACGTCGCGCTGGCCTATCCGGCGATCGAGCTCACGCTGCTCGACGCACAGAACAACATCGCGATCCGTCGTGTGCTGTGGCCGCAGGACTACGTGCCGGCTGGCACGCAGATTGCCGCAGGGCTTCCGGCGCGTACGACACAGACGATGGTCGTGCGTCTCGATACCGGCGATGCCGTCGCATCGAATTTCCGCGTGCAGATTTTTTACCCCTGACGTTCCCGACGTCGCCGGCGCTCGCGGCAATCGCGACGCCGCTGACGTCCTCGACGCCGTGAAGGCAGCAGTTACGCATCCCTCGCGCGCCCAGCCGGACCGGGCGCGTTTACTGTCAACTCTGACGTATTTCCGGAGCACAACATGAGTCAAGTCACGCTGGGTGGCAACCCGATCGAAGTAGCCGGCACGTTCCCGTCCGTGGGCCAGAAGGCGCCTGCGTTCTCGCTCGTCGGCAAGGATCTGAAGCCGGTCGCGCTCACCGATTTCGCCGGCAAGCGCAAGGTGCTGAACATCGTCCCGAGCCTCGACACGCCGACCTGCGCCACGTCGACGCGCAAGTTCAACGAAGCCGCGGGCAAACTGTCGAACACGACCGTGATCGTCGTGTCGGGCGACCTGCCGTTCGCCGCATCGCGCTTCTGCACGACGGAAGGCATCGAGAACGTCGTCACGGCATCGACGTTCCGTGGCCATGACTTCGCGAAGGCGTACGGCGTCGATGTGACGAGCGGCCCGCTGACGGGCCTGACGGCACGCGCAGTCGTCGTGATCGATGAAAACGACAACGTCGTGCATGCGGAACTCGTCAGCGAGATCAAGAACGAGCCGAACTACGACGCCGCGCTCGGCGCGCTGAAATAAAACCTTGCCGCACGTGGGTTCGCGCCGCGCAACTGCGCGGCGCTTTCGCATCCGGGCTCGTATCCGGCTGCAACCACGGACTTTCGCGCGGCGCTCTTTACCCACGCTATTTACAGGAACGTTTGCCTTGGCCACGCTCATTTGCGGTTCGCTCGCCTACGACAACATCATGACCTTCGAAGGTCGCTTTCGGGAGCACATCCTGCCTGAGCAGGTCCACATCCTGAACGTGAGCTTCCTCGTCCCGACGATGCGCCGCGAGTTCGGCGGCTGCGCCGGCAACATCGCGTACTCGCTGAAACTGCTCGGCGGCGACGCGCGCATCATGGCGACGATGGGCGCCGTCGACGCGCAGCTGTACATGGATCGCTTCGCGAGCCTTGGTCTGTCGACGGAACATGTGCGCGTGCTGCCGGACACGTATTCCGCGCAGGCGATGATCACGACCGACCTGGAAAACAACCAGATCACCGCGTTCCACCCGGGCGCGATGATGCAATCGCACGTGAACCACGCGGGCGAAGCGAAGGGCATCACGCTCGGTATCGTTGCGCCGGACGGCTTCGACGGCATGATCCAGCATTCGGAAGAGCTCGCTGCGGCCGGCGTGCCGTTCATCTTCGATCCGGGCCAGGGACTGCCGCTTTTCGACGGCGCGTCGCTGCGCCGCATGATTGAACTTGCCACTTACGTAGCAGTCAATGATTACGAAGCCGCGCTCGTCAGCGACAAGACGGGCTGGTCGATCGGCGAGATCGCGAGCCGCGTCGATGCACTGATCGTCACGCGCGGCGAACAGGGTGCGCAGATTCATCACGCAGGCAAGATCGAAGACATCCCGGCTGTCACCGCGAAACAGGTGCTCGATCCGACCGGCTGCGGCGACGCGTTCCGCGGCGGCCTGCTCTACGGCATCGAGAACAACCTCGGCTGGGCTACGACCGGTCGCCTCGCGAGCCTGATGGGCGCGCTCAAGATCGAACAGCAAGGGCCGCAGAACTATGCGCCGTCGCGCTCAGAGATCAACGAACGATTCAAGCAGGCGTTTGGATACGACCTGCCGTAAATGAGTGGAGTGTGGGGAATGAAAACGAGTCGCCTGGTAGTAGCGGTGATGATCGCAGGTTCGCTGATCATGACAGGCTGCGCGTACAACAGCAGTTCGGCGGACGTCTACACGGCGTCGCAGGCGCAACGTGAAGAAACGGTGCGCATGGGCACCGTCGACAGCGTGCGCGCGGTGAAGATCAGCACGAACAACGGGCAGCCGAGCGGCCTCGGCGCGATTGGCGGTGGCGCGCTGGGTGCGGTGGCAGGCAGCACGATCGGCGGCGGCAAGGGCTCGATTCTGACGGGCATCGTCGGCGGTCTGGTCGGCGCGGTGGCCGGCAATGCGGTAGAAAACGGCACGGCGGTGCGTGACGGCGTCGAAATTACCGTGCGACTCGACAATGGCGACCTGCGTGCGATCACACAGAGCGCCACGGGCGAGATCTTCCGCGCGGGCGAACGCGTGCGTCTGCTCTCGAGCGGCGGCGTGACGCGAGTGACGCACTAACTGATCCCGATGATCCGTTTGCTCTGAGCAATGTCCCCTGAGTCGCGTCGGCACGTGTGTCGATGCGGCGACCTCACGCGCATGCCCTCCCCTGTGCATGCGCTTTTTTTCGTCCCTTGGGACGCACACGCATCGATCGCGCCGGTTGAGCGCGGCGAACCCGGCAATCCAGAACCCACAGACGAAAAAAATCCCGCCACCGGTAAACCGGTGACGGGACGGTGATTGGGTCCTGTTCTACCCAATCATCGGACACATCGTGATGTGCCTGATTACTGCTTCAGCGTCTTACGGACGGCTGCCGGTCGGAAACGGCCATGCAGCAGCCGGATTCAACGCGGTCTTCACCGTCGCAGCCGGCGCGCTCGATGCAGCAGGCGCAGCGGGAGCAGGCGCAGCCTTCTTCGCGACAGCCTTCTTCGCAGGGGCAGCCTTCTTGGCAGGGGCAGCCTTCTTGGCGGCAGCCTTCTTGGCAGGGGCAGCCTTCTTGGCAGCAGCCTTTTTAGCAGGCGCCTTTTTAGCAGCAGCCTTTTTCGCAGGCGCAGCCTTCTTCGCTGCAGCCTTCTTGGCCGGTGCTGCCTTCTTGGCAACCTTCTTCGCTGCAACCTTCTTCGCAGGCGCCTTCTTCGCAGCGGCCTTCTTCGCCGGTGCTGCCTTCTTCGCTGCAACCTTCTTCACAGCGACTTTCTTGGCAGCAACCTTCTTCGCTGCAACCTTCTTCGCCGGCGCTGCCTTCTTCGCTGCGACCTTCTTCACTGCCACTTTCTTCGCTGCAACCTTCTTCACTGCGACTTTCTTAACGGCTGCTTTCTTTGCCGGTGCAGCTTTCTTTGCAGCGACTTTCTTTGCCGGGGCCTTCTTGGCGGCGGCTTTTTTTGCAGTTGCCATCATTTTCTCCTTCAGGTTTTCAGATGAGAGTCAGTTCAAACAACACCCTTCGTCAAAACCCGCTTCCCGCGGACGCTTCTCAGGGCGCGCGCTACGAAGCGGGCTATTCATCGGCGTACGCAGGTGCAGCGCGCTTACGCTAATGAATGCGGTAAGGCGCGCGGTGCCATACAGCACCGCGCGCCAGATCTGGTCGGCGTCGGATTCCGACGCCGGCAATTGCTTGATCGAACCGCTGGCCTCGAGGCCAGCGGCTTTTTCCGGGGGGAAGTTTGCCC
Source organism: Paraburkholderia sp. GAS42 (assembly GCF_050436565.1). Lineage (NCBI taxonomy): Bacteria > Pseudomonadati > Pseudomonadota > Betaproteobacteria > Burkholderiales > Burkholderiaceae > Paraburkholderia > Paraburkholderia sp. GAS42. Next base: position 172,510 of record NZ_JBNDML010000012.1, read on the forward strand.
ATCCCACTGAAGGGTTCGCAAAGTGCCTGTCATCGTTGTGGGCCATTGCCATCGAGGCACATGGCGCACCGGGCGTGCTTTGCATCAGGCGTTCCTGCTCCTAACCTTATGTGCCACCGACCACATCGAGCGGCCAGCGGCATCCCCATCAATTTCGTCTACGACGCGTTCCCGGCTTATTCCCAGGAGAGAGCGCCGCCTGTCTGATATTCAATGACCCGCGTTTCGAAGAAGTTGCGTTCCTTCTTCAAGTCGATCATCTCGCTCATCCACGGGAACGGGTTTTCCTCGTTCGGGAACAGCGGATCGAGACCGATCTGCTGGCAACGGCGGTTGCAGATGAAGCGCAGATAGCTCTTGAACATCGACGCATTGAGGCCGAGCACCCCGCGCGGCATCGTGTCTTCTGCGTAGCGATATTCGAGATCGACAGCCTGCTTGAAGATTTCGCGGATTTCCGCGCGGAACTCAGCCGTCCACAGATGCGGGTTTTCGAGTTTGATCTGGTTGATGAGGTCGATGCCGAAATTGCAGTGCATCGATTCATCGCGCAGGATGTATTGATACTGTTCCGCTGCGCCGGTCATCTTGTTCTGGCGGCCTAGTGCAAGAATCTGCGTGAAGCCGACATAGAAGAAGAGGCCTTCCATCACACAGGCGAACACGATCAGCGACCGGAGCAGCGTCTGGTCGGCTTCGAGCGTCCCGGTCTTGAAGGCCGGATCGGTCAGCGTGTGGATGAACGGAATAAGGAACTCGTCTTTCGCACGGATCGAGGAGACTTCGTGATACGCATTGAAGATCTCGCCTTCGTCCAGGCCGAGCGATTCGACGATGTACTGGTAAGCGTGCGTGTGGATCGCCTCTTCGAACGCCTGGCGCAGCAGGAACTGGCGGCATTCGGGCGCCGTGATGTGGCGGTAGGTGCCCAGCACGATGTTGTTCGCGGCCAGCGAATCCGCCGTCACGAAGAAACCGAGGTTGCGTTTGACGACGCGGCGCTCGTCTTCAGTCAGACCGTTCGGGTCTTTCCAGAGCGCGATGTCGCGGGACATGTTGATTTCCTGCGGCATCCAGTGGTTTGCGCAACCAGCCAGATACTTTTCCCACGCCCACTTGTATTTGAACGGCACCAGCTGGTTAACGTCAGTCTGGCCGTTGATGATGCGCTTGTCGGCGACATTCACGCGCGCTTCCGAAGCGGCGGCCGGCGCGGTTGCCGGCGAGGTTGCCTGAGCGGCAGCAGAAGCAGCATACGGAGCGACAGCGATGTCGTTCGCGAAGATGTCCTGAGCCGAGGGAGCCTGATGAGCGGCACGCGTTGCAGCCTGCGTTCCGACAGCCGGTTCCGAAGCGTTGCGCAACGCATTCTGTTGCGAAGCACTCGCGGGAGTTACGGCAGTAATCTCGTCATCCCAGTTGAGCATAAATGTCACCATCAATTTAGAACGGTTTGTACCATCTTTTCGTTAGCGATAAAAGAGTTCGCTCACGAAAAATCCTGTTTTCGATTCGCGTTGCGACCTGCATACAACACTTTGTTCAACAGAGTGTGTCTGTCGCTTCATGTGAAGCGATCGAAGCATGTGATGCTGAAGGTCTTTGCTTCATCGAAAGTGCCTCGTTTTGATGTCGCCTCAACGTCGCTTCGACGTCGTTCGAAGTGACTTCGAAGAGACCGCGAGTCGATCTCAAACTGAACATCGAGTTGATCATCGAGGCACTTCTAATCTGTGTCGCCTGGCTTGCCTTACTGCGTTGCCTTCTCTGTCCGGCTACGCATTGCGTACAAAGTTCAGGGTTTCCTCGCAGGCGTCGATCCGCGCCGACGATGTTGCGATGCACGTAGCGCCCCGCGCGAGACGCGAAGTGCTGTGTGTTACTGCGCGGCCACTTTTCTTGAGTGCATCTATGTGTGAGCGGCAACGGCACTCGCCGCCACCGCTCACTTTCTGCTTCATGACCGGCTCACGCCGGCCGTCACATCTGTATTACTGGCAAGCCTCGCACTCTTCGAAGCCCGGATCGCCCGGACGCATCACGCACACGGGGCCGTCCGCTTCCGGTGCTGCTTCGAGTTCGATTGCTGCGGGTGCTGCATGGGCAGCCGCCGCCTGCAGACCACCCGACGAAGCACCGCCGCTCGCGCCGAAGCCGCCAGCCGCGCCACCTGCAGCACCGCCCGAGCCTTCACCGCCGCCCGACGACACCGCGTTCAGCGCGCCGTGCGCCACCGTCGACTTCTCGACGTGCGTCGCCGCCATCGTGCGGAGGTAGTACGTGGTCTTCAGGCCGCGCAGCCATGCGAGCTTGTAAACCTCGTCGAGCTTCTTGCCCGACGCGCCACCCATATAGATGTTCAGCGACTGCGCCTGATCGATCCACTTCTGGCGACGCGAAGCTGCTTCGACGAGCCAGACCGGATCAAGTTCGAACGCCGTTGCGTAGATCGCGCGGAGGTCGGCCGGGATGCGGTCGATGCGCGACAGCGTGCCGTCGAAGTACTTCAGGTCGGCGACCATCACTTCGTCCCACAGGCCGCGCGCCTTCAGATCGCGAACCAGGTAGTCGTTGACCACCGTGAATTCGCCCGACAGGTTCGACTTCACATACAGGTTCTGGAACGTCGGCTCGATACAGGCGGAGACGCCGATGATGTTCGAGATCGTCGCCGTCGGCGCGATCGCGACGCAGTTCGAGTTGCGCATGCCGTACGTTGCAATGCGGGAACGCAGTTCGGTCCAGTCCATCGATTCGCTCGAATCGACTTCCACATATCCGCCACGCGCTTCGGCGAGCAGCTTCAGCGTGTCCTGCGGGAGGATGCCGCGATCCCACAGCGAGCCACGGTAGCTCGAATAACGGCCACGCTCTTCGGCCAGTTCCGTCGACGCGTAGTACGCGTAGTAGCAGACCGCTTCCATCGACGTATCGGCGAACCTGACCGCTTCTTCCGATGCGTACGGCGTGCGCAGCAGGTGCAGACAGTCCTGGAAGCCCATGATGCCCATGCCGACCGGACGGTGCTTCAGGTTCGAGTTACGTGCCTTGGCGACCGCGTAGTAGTTGATGTCGATCACGTTGTCGAGCATGCGCATCGCAACGCTGACGGTGCGCTTCAGCTTGTCGTGGTCGAGCACCAGCGTGCCGTCGGCCTGTTCCTTCAGGTGGGCGACGAGGTTCACCGAGCCGAGGTTGCAGACGGCGATTTCGGTGTCGCTGGTGTTCAGCGTGATTTCCGTGCACAGGTTCGACGAGTGCACGACGCCGACGTGCTGCTGCGGCGAACGGATGTTGCACGGATCCTTGAACGTGATCCACGGATGGCCGGTTTCGAACAGCATGCCGAGCATCTTGCGCCAGAGTTGCGCCGCCGGGACCTTCTTGAACAGCTTGATCTCGCCGCGCGCGACCTTGTCTTCGTAAGCTGTGTAAGCTGCTTCGAACTCAGCGCCGAACTTGTCATGCAGGTCCGGGCAGGTGGACGGCGAGAACAGCGTCCAGTCGCCGCCTTCGTGCACGCGCTTCATGAACAGGTCGGGAATCCAGTTCGCCGTGTTCATATCGTGCGTACGGCGACGGTCGTCACCGGTGTTCTTGCGCAGCTCCAGGAATTCTTCGATGTCGAGGTGCCACGACTCCAGGTACGCGCACACCGCGCCCTTGCGCTTGCCGCCCTGGTTCACGGCCACAGCCGTGTCGTTCACCACCTTCAGGAACGGCACGACGCCTTGCGACTTGCCATTGGTGCCCTTGATGTGCGAGCCGAGTGCACGCACGCGCGTCCAGTCGTTGCCGAGACCGCCGGCGAACTTCGACAGCAGCGCATTTTCCTTCAGCGCTTCGTAGATGCCGTCGAGGTCGTCGTCGACCGTCGTCAGGTAGCACGACGACAGTTGCGAGCGACGCGTGCCCGAGTTGAACAACGTCGGCGTGGACGACATGAAGTCGAAGCTCGACAGCACGTTGTAGAACTCGATCGCACGTGCTTCGCGGTCGACTTCGTTCAGGGCGAGACCCATCGCGACACGCATAAAGAATGCCTGGGGCATCTCGATACGCACGCCGTCGCTATGCAGGAAGTAGCGGTCGTACAGCGTTTGCAGGCCGAGGTAGCCGAACTGCAGGTCGCGGCTGTTGTCGAGCGCGGCGCCCAGACGCTTCAGGTCGTACTGCATCAGTTTGTCGTCGAGCAGTTCAGCCTGCACGCCGCGCTTGATGAACTGCGGGAAGTACTCGGCGTAACGGTCGGCCATTTCGCTCTGCGTGACTTCCTCTTCGAGGATCTCGCGGCGGATCGTGTGCAGCAGGATGCGGGCCGTGACCTGGCTGTATGCCGGATCCTTTTCGATCATCGTGCGTGCCGCCAGGATGGCCGAGTCGTAGACCTGGCTCATCGGTACGCCGTCGTACAGGTTCTTCACCGTTTCAGCGACGATCGGCTCGGCGCTCACGGCGTCGCCCAGGTTCGCGCAGGCGGATTCGATGATGCCGCGCAGCGCAGCCATATCCAGCGGGCGCGTCACGCCGCCGTCGACCACATTCAGACCCGAAGCGCCTGCAGCCGCTTCCGGCTCGTGGCTGCGTTCCTGCGTCCGCTTCTCGCGATACAGCACGTAAGCACGCGCGACGTTATGCTCGCCGCCGCGCATCAGCGCGAGTTCGACCTGATCCTGGATGTCTTCAATATGGAACGTGCCGCCGTTCGGACGGCTGCGCAGCAGCGCGCGCACGACGCTTTGCGTGAGCTGCTCCACCAGCTCGCGCACACGCGCCGACGCCGCGCCCTGACCACCGTTGACGGCGAGGAACGCCTTCGTGACCGCGATCGCGATCTTCGAAGGCTCGAACGACACCACGCTGCCGTTACGACGGATCACCTTGTAGTCGGCGAAGGTTGCCTGCGGCGCGAGCGCCTGGCCACCCTGTGCCTGTCCACCGAACGGTTGGCCAGTTGGTGAGCCCTCATACCGGGTCGTCACGTTGTCGGTCGTTTGCATGTGCAAAGCTCCTGGTCTGGAATGGTGCGGAGAAACCGCGGATTAGTACGATCGCTGCGCCGCGCATAAGACTGGCGCGAGCGTAAGGGTGTGGAGAGTGGGCCGGCGAGGTCTGTTGACCGGATGCGACGCGGCGGACTGGACAACGGTCTTCATCATGCGAGTCGCGATCACTGGCTGTGCCCTTTCCCCGAGGTTGCCGGTGCAGCCGCTCTCATCGGCCGACACCAGTCGAATGTTTTTTTCAACGCCTGGAATGCATGCGGCGCCATGCTTGTAAAGCGGGGCGCCGCCAGACCACCACAACATCTAGTTCTGAAACCGACTCCTTACACAAAGTATAGTGGAACTTCCCGGCATCTCAAATTATTTTATTTGGCTGCAGGCGCTTGACTTTTGATGCCTCCAAGCCGGACGGGACCGCGCGGACAGCAAGGCTCCGCAACGTTTTGCGATGCGCGCGGGAAGCATCGGACGATGGCTTTATGACGCGGAGGAAAGAGAGAGATAGGGGAAATACCGAGCGGGCAACGCGCAATCGTGTTGAAGGCGTTGCCACTCGAAGTGAGGACCAGGATCGGTCTTGCGACCCGGCGCGATGTCCGAGTGACCGGCCAGTGCTTCGACCGGATAGTGCGCGACGAGCGCCCTCACGAGCGCGCTCAACGTCCGGTATTGCACCGGTTCGAATGCAGTGGCGTCGCTGCCTTCGAGCTCAACGCCGATCGAGAAGTCGTTGCAGCGCTCGCGGCCGAAGAAGTTCGACGCGCCCGCGTGCCACGCGCGCGCTTCGCACGATACATATTGCTCGAGCGCGCCGTCGCGAGGGATCACGAAGTGCGCCGACACCTTCACACCACGCAGATGCGAGTCGTAATAAGGATGCGCGTCGCAGTCGAGGCGGTCCTGGAACAGTTCGGTGATCGCCGTGCCGCCGAACTCATTGGGCGGCAGGCTGATGTTGTGGACGACGACGAGCGTCGGCCGCGCGCCGTCGGGGCGCGCCTCGAAATTCGGCGAGGGCAGTTTGCGTGCAGCGGGGACCCAACCGTCGGCATCGACGGTGAAGTCGACGCTCATCGTGCGTCACGCCCGGTCGGGCGCGAGGCGTGGCGATGCGCGTGATCGGCGCTGCAGAACGGCTGACCCGCGACGACAACGGAGTCGCTCTTCGGCGCGTGGACGCCGCACTCGGCGCAACGGATCATCGGCTCGGCGAGTTCCGGCGCTTCGGACGCGCGCTGCGCGCCGCCCGCCGCCGTGCCCGACGACGCAGCACCGGTTCGCGCGGCGGACGCCTTCGCGTCGGCGCGGCGCACGGCCTTGACGAGCCAGTTACCGATGATGAACAACAGGATCAGCAGAAAAATTTGTCGCATGATGACGCTCAGACCACAGGACGGTGCAACAGCACCTCGAAAACAAAACGGCTGCCGACATACGCGAGCAGCAACGCCGCGAATGACGCCAGCACCCAGCGCAATGCGGCACGGCCGCGCCAGCCGGAAACCCTGCGCGCGGTGAGCAGCGCGCCGAACATCAGCCACGAAAGAATGGCGAACACTGTTTTGTGATCAAGCCTGAGCGGCCGGTCCACCAGTTGTTCGTTAAAGAGAATGCCGGAGATCAGCGTCAGCGTCAGCAGTACAAAGCCGGCACCGATCAGACGGAACAGGAGTTTTTCCAGCGTGAGCAGCGGCGGCAGCGTATCGAGCCAGCTCGACAGCCAGCTGTTGCCCGCAGCCGGGTTCTGCCGCTGCAGCGCGCCGCCGCCACGCATTGCGTGCAACCGGCGCTCGACGAGCAGCATCAGTACAGCGTGCAGCGCGGCGATCGCGAACAGCCCATACGCGACGTTCGCGATCAGGAAGTGCAGCTTGAAGAGCGGCGCGGCGGAATACGGCAGCACGCGCACGCCGTTGAACGCGAGCGGCAGGAGCGACGCGACGCATGCGAGCGGCAGCACCAGCAGACGCAGACCATCGAGCGGGAAAAAGAAACTTTCGATCCAGTAGATGCCGGCGCCGAGCCAGAACATCGCCGACAGCGCGAACGCGAAACCGAACACCATCGCGTTCTGCGGAAAGATGGTGGTATGCAGCAGCACGCCGTGCGCGAGCAGCGCGACGAACAGCAGCGCGCGGCCCGAAGGGCTCATGCCTGACGCCGCCGATACATTCGGCGGAACCGGGATCGACGGCACGCTCTCCAGCACCGGGCGCAGCGCGGTGTGCCGGTGCGAACGCCAGCCCGCGACGGCGAGACCGCCGTACAGGAGCGCAGTGAGGGCATACAGTACAATATCCATATTCGAAGTTTACACCAGGCCCTTGCCTCACGACGTCTCCGGTCTCCGGCGTCGCATTGCACCGGCCGCACTGCCCATCGTTCCCCATGCTCGACAATCTGACCCAACGGATGGCGCGCGTCGTCAAGACGCTGCGCGGCGAAGCCCGCCTTACCGAGGCGAACACCCAGGAAATGCTGCGCGAAGTCCGTCTCGCGCTGCTGGAGGCCGACGTGGCGCTGCCCGTCGTGCGCGACTTCATCTCGAAGGTGAAGGAAAAGGCGCTCGGCGAAGAAGTGATCAGCAGCCTCTCGCCGGGTCAGGCGCTCGTCGGCGTGGTGCAGCGCGAGCTGACCGCGATTATCGGCGGCGACTACGAAGGCAAGGCCGTCGAACTGAATCTGGCCGTCACGCCGCCCGCCGTCATCCTGATGGCCGGTCTGCAAGGCGCCGGTAAGACGACCACTGTCGGCAAACTCGCCAAGCTGCTTCGCGAGAAGTACAAGAAAAAGGTGCTCACCGTTTCCTGTGACGTCTACCGCCCCGCTGCTATCGCGCAGCTGAAGACGGTAACCGAACAGGTCGGCGCGGACTTCTTCCCCTCGGAACCCGACCAGAAACCGGTCGACATCGCGCGCGCCGCCGTCGACTGGGCGAAGCGTCACTATCACGATGTGCTGATCGTCGACACGGCTGGCCGTCTTGGTATCGACGAACTGATGATGCAGGAGATCGCCGCGCTGCACACGACGCTGAAGCCGGCGGAAACGTTGTTCGTCGTCGATGCGATGCTCGGTCAGGATGCCGTGAACACCGCGAAGGCGTTCAACGACGCGCTGCCGCTCACCGGCGTCGTGCTGACGAAGCTCGACGGCGACTCGCGCGGTGGCGCGGCGCTGTCGGTGCGTCACGTGACGGGCAAGCCGATCAAGTTCGTCGGCGTCGCGGAAAAGCTCGACGGTCTCGAAATCTTCTATCCGGACCGCATGGCGAACCGGATTCTCGGCATGGGCGACATTCTCGCGCTCGTCGAGGAAGCGCAACGCGGCGTCGACGTACAAGCCGCACAGAAGCTCGCCGACAAGGTCAAGAAAGGCGGCGACTTCGATCTCAACGATTTCCGCGCGCAGCTTTCGCAGATGAAAAACATGGGCGGCCTCTCCACGCTGATGGACAAGCTGCCCGCGCAGTTTCAGCAGGCCGCAGCCGGAGCCGACATGGGCCAGGCCGAAAAGCAGATGCGTCGCATGGAAGGCATCATCAACTCGATGACACCGAAAGAGCGCGCCCGGCCCGAACTGATCAAGGCGACGCGCAAGCGCCGCATCGCAGCCGGTGCCGGCGTTCAGGTGCAGGAAGTCAACCGCATGCTGAACCAGTACGACCAGATGCGCACGATGATGAAGAAGCTGAAGGGCGGCAACCTGCAGAAGATGATGCGCGGTATGAAAGGCATGATGCCGGGCATGCGCTGATAGCGCGGGTTGCGCCTCGGGTTGCCCTGATTGCAGCCGCTGTCGTTCTCTCTCACACTATGTATACAGTCACCGCTCGCCAGACGTCATGAACCGCGAAGAAGCGCTCCACATTTTCAGCCACTCCGAAGAAATCGTTTCGGCCAGCGACGTCAATGCGTCGATCAGCGGCATGGCTGACGCCATCCGTGCCGAGATGAGCGAAGAGTTCCCGCTCGTGCTGTCGGTAATGGGCGGCGCCGCGGTGTTCACCGGCATGCTGCTGCCGCACCTCGATTTCCCGCTCGAGTTCGACTACATCCACCTCACCCGCTATCGCAACACGACCAAAGGCGGGAGCGAGATGCAGTGGCGCGTCGCGCCGGCTGAGTCGGTAAAGGATCGCGTCGTGCTCGTGCTCGACGACATCCTCGATGAAGGCGAGACGATGGCCGCGATCCGCGACCGTATTCTCGCGATGGGCGCGAAGCGCTTCATGAGCGCGGTGCTGTGCGAGAAGATCATTCCGAAGGCAAAGCCGCTGCGTCCGGACTTCTGCGGCTTCGAAGTGCCTGACCGTTATGTGTTTGGTTGCGGGATGGATGCGAAGGGTTACTGGCGCAATCTGCCCACCATTCGGGCGTTGACTGAAGGCGCTTGAGCTTCGGATTTTCGCTTGCGTCTCGATGAAAAAAGCGACCCTCGGGTCGCTTTTTTATTGCCTGCTCGCGCCAACGCGTGCTTGTGTCACAGCTGATGCACGAACGCGCGAATGCCCGCGAGAATCATCTCCACCGAAATCGCCACCAGCACGAGCCCCATCAGCCGCTCGAAGGCCATCACGGTGCGCTCGCCGAGCCACGCCTGAATCCGCTCGGCCAGCACCAGCACGATCGCGCAGACGATCATCGTGACCGTCAGCGCGCCGATCCATTCGACCGTCTTGCCCGGCGCTTGAGACGCCAGCAGCATCACCGTCGCGAGCGCCGACGGACCCGCCAGCGCCGGAATCGCGAGCGGCACAATCAGCGGTTCGCCGCCGCGTACATCGCCGCCGAACGGGCCGTCCGGATGCGGAAAGATCATCCGCAGCGCGATCAGGAACAGTACGATCCCGCCGCCGATCCGCAATGACAGGTCGGTGAGACTCATCATCCGCAGAAAACGGTCGCCGACGACCATGAACACCAGCAGGATCACAAATGCGATCGCCACTTCGCGCAGGATCACCGCGATCCGCCGATGCGGCGCGACGCCCCGCAGGCAACCGATGAAAAGAGGAATGTTGCCGAGCGGGTCCGTGATCAGAATCAGCAGAACCGTCGCGGACAGGAAGTTGTACTCCACCGTCCGCTCCGGTTAGCCGGCGAGCGCAGTGCGAATCTTCTCCATCACCGTGAGCGCGGCGCTTTCAGCCGGCAACAGCGTCGCTTCCGTGTCGCGTCGGCCCTGATATTCGACCTTGCCCTCCTTCAGGCCGCGATCGCCGATCACGAGTCGATGCGGCACGCCAATCAGTTCCCAGTCAGCGAACATCACGCCCGGACGTTCACCGCGATCGTCAAGAATCACATCGACGCCCGCCGCGACCAGTTCCGCATACAGACGGTCGGCGTGTTCGCGCACGGCTTCGCTGCGGTCGTAACCCATCGGGCACAACACGACTTCGAACGGCGCGATCGATTCCGGCCAGATGATGCCCTTGTCGTCGAAATTCTGTTCGATCGCCGCGCCCAGGATACGCGTGACGCCGATGCCGTAGCAGCCCATTTCCATCTGCTGCGGCTTGCCGTTTTCATCGAGGAACGTGGCGTTCATCGCTTCCGAATACTTCTTGCCGAGCTGGAACACGTGGCCGACTTCGATGCCGCGGCAGATGTCGATGACGCCCTTGCCATCCGGCGACGGATCGCCCTTCTGCACGTTGCGGATGTCGGCGACGACCGGCTCCGGCAGATCGCGGCCCCAGTTCACGCCCGTCGTGTGGAAGTCAACTTCATTCGAGCCGACGACGAAGTCGCTCATGTTCGCGACCGTGCTGTCCGCGATGATCTTGACCGGCTTCTTTGTTCCGATCGGCCCGAGGTAGCCCGGCGGCGTACCGAACCAGTCGACGATTTCGGCTTCCGTCGCGAAACGGAAATCACCGAGACCCGGGATCTTGTTGACCTTGATCTCGTTCATCTCGTGATCGCCGCGCAGCATCAGCAGCCACAGCGTCGGTTCAGCGCCTTCGTTTTCGGTGGCGAGAATGATCGACTTGATCGTACGTTGCAGCGGAATGCCGAGGAACTCAGCGACCGACTCGCACTTCGCCTTGCCGGGCGTCAAGGTCTTCTTCATTTCCTCGGCCGGTGCCGCGCGTTGAGCGATCAGCGGCAGCGCGTCTGCTGCTTCGACGTTCGCGGCAAAGTCCGACGTCGGACAGTAGGCGATGTCGTCTTCGCCGGTGTCTGCGATCACATGGAATTCGTGCGAGCCGCTGCCGCCAATCGAGCCGTTATCCGCCGCGACCGCACGGAAATCGAGACCAAGGCGCGTGAAAATGCGCATGTACGCGTCGTACATCTTGCGATAGGACTCGCGCAGGCCTTCTGCGTCCTTATCGAACGAGTACGCGTCCTTCATGATGAATTCGCGGCCGCGCATCACGCCGAAACGCGGACGGATCTCGTCGCGGAACTTCGTCTGCACCTGGTAGAAATTCACCGGCAGTTGACGGTAGCTCTTGATCTGGTTGCGCGCGATGTCGGTGACGACTTCTTCATGCGTCGGTCCCATCACGAAATCGCTCTGCCTGCGATCCTTGAAGCGCAGGAGTTCCGGACCGTATTTTTCCCAGCGGCCCGATTCCTGCCAGAGTTCGGCCGGCTGCACAGCCGGCATCAGCAGTTCGATGGCGCCTGCCCGGTTCATTTCCTCGCGCACGATCGCTTCTACCTTGCGAATCGAACGCAGGCCGATCGGCAGATAGTTGTAAATGCCGCCAGCGACGCGACGGATCATGCCGGCGCGCACCATCAGCTTGTGGCTGACGATTTCGGCGTCAGCGGGAGCTTCTTTCAGGGTGCCGATAAAGAAACGGGAGGCTTTCATTCAGAATTTTCCAAAAGCGGCGGCACAATCTGAGCCGTCCAAAAGATAAAACGGGGGATTCGCGGACCTTTCATGACCTCAAGCCGACGCGGCGGCGGCTTGCGCGGATGGCCGGGCCTCCGCTGTGTCTGATCCGGGAGACTACCTCGACGACGCCCTTTTGCGGCGAATCGTTCCATTCTGGTGCGATCCGGTGCGTCAGGTCCGTTATCTGTTTATAATCAAGGCAATTTTAAAGGATTCGAAGGTGGTTGTATGCTGGATCGTGAAGGCTTTCGCCCGAACGTCGGCATCATCCTCTTGAACGCGCACAACGAGGTGTTTTGGGGCAAGCGGCTCCGTGAACATTCCTGGCAGTTTCCGCAAGGGGGCATCAAGTATGGTGAAACCCCCGTGCAAGCGATGTATCGGGAGTTACACGAAGAAACCGGCCTGCTTCCGGAACACGTCAAGATTATCGGTCGCACGCGCGACTGGTTGCGTTACGAGGTGCCGGACAAGTTCATCAAGCGTGAAGTCCGCGGTCATTACCGCGGCCAGAAGCAGATCTGGTTCCTGCTTCGGATGGTGGGGCGCGATTGCGATATTTGCCTGCGCGCCTGCGATCATCCGGAGTTCGATGCCTGGCGCTGGAACGAGTACTGGGTGCCCCTCGACTGTGTGATCGAGTTCAAGCGGGATGTGTATCAGTTGGCGTTGACGGAGCTGTCGCGTTTTCTGCGTCGTACGGCGCCGCGTGGGGAAAAACTGGCCGGGCATCATGGGCCGCGCTATCCCCGGGTGGTGAGCACGATGGCGGCGGAAAGCGCGTCGTTAGAATCGTCAGGGTCGCTGATGACGGTCGAGACGTCGATTCGCACGACGATCGAAACGGATTGCGGGGACATCGAAACCTCCGTTGCCCGTTCGTCGACGCTCGTGCGCGATTGAACCCTGTGCGGCTGTTCACGCCGCATCTGCCGGTGCGGCATGTTAGCTGCTGCGCCGGCGTTTCCAGGAAATCATATTGAAAGCATCTTTTCTTACCGTGGCGTGTGTCGCCACGGCTGCCTTGCTGGCCGGCTGCTCAGGCGCTCCCTCCAATCCCTCCAATAAGGACGACAGCGCGTTTACCTATTTGCTGGACAGGCCGAGCAACTGGGTTGAAAACAAGGTCGACGAATTGCCGCCGCTGCCTCAGCAGGGCAACCTTCTGCCTTTCGACGTCTCGCAGAACACACCGCTGCAGTTCTTCCTCGACTCGAAATCGGTGAGCGTCGGTTCCGATGGCGTCGTGCGGTACACGGTTGTGATCACGAGCCCGAGTGGCGCGCGTAACGTGAACTACGAGGGAATTCGCTGCGACACGTACGAATGGCGCCTGTACGCCGGCCTCGACGCTGATCATAGCGGCTGGGACCGCACCGTCGCCAACGACTTTTCGCGTATCGAAAATGGCGCGTTAAACGCCTATCACGCGGCGCTTTATCAGGATTACTTCTGCGCCAACAAGATTCCAATCGCCAACGCGAAGACGATCGTGGAAAACGTTCAGTTTCATCGGACGCAGAGCGTCCTGGTTCGGTAAGGTTTGCTGGGCGCTACGTCGAGCGGCGGTTGTGAACGGAGGGCCGGATCCTAAAAGCTGCAACCGTGGGTGAGGCCTGCGGGCTGACTGCTCGAACGCCTGACGGGGATCCGGACGGAACGGCTGTACGGTCAAAAAAAGGCGCTTCGATCTGAAGCGCCTTTTTTGCATGCGTGGCTTTCCGCCGACAGGCTGACGGAGCGTGTGCTGCTGTACACCTGCGTCCAATCGCGATCGGGGCGTGGGGAGCGGCGAGCTTTCTCTTCCCGGCCCGGTGCTTTAAACGAGCACCAGGTTATCGCGATGGATCAACTCCGGCTCGAGCATGTAGCCGAGCACCGCCTCAATATCACCGCTCGCGCGCCGCTGGATCAGCCTGGCTTCTGCGCTGCTGTAATTCGTAAGACCGCGCGCGACCTCAAGCCCGGACGCATTCAGGCAGGCGATCACTTCACCTCGCGCGAAAGCGCCCTGCACGCCGACGACACCAATCGGCAACAGGCTCTTACCGCCCGCCGTCAACTTCTCGACCGCGCCGTCATCGATCACGACGTGACCGCGGACCTGCAAATGGTCTGCCATCCACTGCTTGCGTGCGGCGATTCGCGCCGTGCGCGCGATCAGCTGCGTGCCGATTGCCTCGCCGGAAGCCAGCCGCACGAGGACGTCCAGCTCGCGCCCGCTCGCAATGACCGTATTCGCGCCGCTGTGCGCCGCGCGCTTCGCGGCGAGAATCTTGGTGAGCATGCCCCCGCGGCCAATGCTCGAACCCGCTCCACCTGCCATTGCCTCGAGGTCCGGCGCACCCGCGTCGGCCTGCTCAACGAGCTTCGCAGCCGGATCCTTACGAGGATCCGCCGTGTAAAGGCCCTGCTGGTCGGTGAGAATAATCAGTGCATCGCCTTCAATGAGATTCGCAACCAGCGCGCCAAGGGTGTCGTTATCACCGAATTTGATTTCGTCGGTAATGACGGTGTCGTTCTCGTTGATGATCGGCACCACGCCGAGCCGCAGGAGCGTCAGCAGCGTCGAGCGCGCGTTCAGATAGCGTTCGCGATCCGCCAGGTCAGCATGCGTGAGTAGAATCTGCGCGGTACGGATCGAGTGCTCGGCAAAACGGCTCTCGTACACCTGCGCGAGCCCCATTTGTCCGACAGCGGCCGCGGCCTGCAATTCGTCGATCTCGCGTGGGCGCTTCGTCCAGCCGAGCCGTTGCATGCCCTCCGCGATGGCACCTGAACTGACGAGGACGACTTCCTTGCCCTGCCCGCGCAGCGCGGCGATCTGTGCAGCCCAGCGGCCGATCGCGGCATGATCGAGCCCGCGTCCGTCATTCGTAACAAGACTCGAACCGACTTTCACTACCAGGCGCCTGGAATCGGCGATGACGGAACGCATTGTGCGCGGTCTCCCAAGAGGATACGTGAGGCCTGCCGGCACGCCCGGTTGCGCGAGCGTGCTGGCCTTCAAGCGAGGGGTGTTATTCCTGCGGCTGCATGGCCTCGCCGCCCGCGTCCGCTGCGGGCTTTTCGCGGAAGCGGACGTCAGCGGCCAGATCCTCCGCTTCGGCAGCGCGCTGTGCGTCAGAATGCGCTGCAATGTGATCGTAGATGGCGTAAATCAGACCTTCGCAGCCTTGGCCCGTAAGGGCCGAAATCTCATAGACCGGGCCATTCCATTCGTACCGCTTCAGGAAATCCGCCACCCGCTCCGCGCGCTCGTCGTCCGGCACCATGTCGAGCTTGTTCAGCACGAGCCAGCGCGGTTTATCGTAGAGCAACTCATCGTATTTGCGCAGTTCATTGACGATCGCTCGGGCTTCAGCAACGGGATCGACCGCGTCATCGAACGGCGCGAGGTCGACGATGTGCAGGAGCAGCCCCGTGCGCTGGAGATGTCGCAGGAACTGGTGCCCGAGACCGGCGCCTTCCGCTGCCCCTTCGATCAGGCCGGGAATATCTGCGATGACAAAACTACGGCTCGGCCCGACCCGAACGACGCCCAGATTCGGCGCCAGCGTAGTGAACGGATAGTCGGCGATCTTCGGCTTCGCATTCGACACCGACGAGATGAACGTCGACTTGCCGGCGTTCGGCATGCCGAGCAAACCAACGTCCGCCAGCACCTTCAGCTCGAGGCGCACCATACGACGCTCGCCCGGCTTGCCGTCTGTCTTCTGACGCGGAGCGCGGTTCGTACTCGACTTGAAGTGGAGGTTGCCAAGCCCACCCGAACCGCCCGCAGCGATCTGAATCGACTGGTTGTGCTCTGTGAGGTCGGCGATCAGCTCGCCCGTTTCCATATCCAGGATGGTCGTGCCGACCGGCATGCGCAGCGTGATATCGTCACCGCCCTTGCCGTAGCAATCCGCGCCGCGGCCGTTTTCGCCGTTGCGCGCCTGGTGCTTCTTCGCATAGCGGTAGTCGATCAGCGTGTTGATGTTGCGGTCCGCAACCGCATACACGCTGCCGCCACGGCCGCCATCGCCGCCGTCCGGACCACCGAATGGGACGAACTTCTCGCGGCGCATCGACGCGCTGCCATCCCCTCCGTCGCCGGCGATGACTTCAATCCTCGCTTCGTCAATGAACTTCATGAGTAACTCCGTCCCGTGTTTAATGCTATTTTGCCGCGACTGTCGCGCGTTGACCAATCATCCGAATGGCCAGTCGCCGCCCCTTGCATCGATGAGCGGCAATGAAAAAGGCCCCGCTAACTTCGCGGGGCCTTTGTTCCGGTCCTGAAGCCCGTGCCTGATTAAATTCAGGCTGCTGCCGGGACTACGTTGACCAGATGCTTCTTGTCGGCGCCTTTCGTCGTGAACTTGACGTGGCCGTCCGTCAGCGCGAACAGGGTGTGATCCTTGCCGATGCCGACATTCTCACCCGGGTGCATACGCGTACCGCGTTGACGCACGATGATGCCGCCAGCGTTGATCGCCTGACCGCCGTACACTTTCACGCCAAGTCGTTTCGACTCGGAGTCGCGGCCGTTCCGGGACGATCCGCCTGCCTTTTTGTGTGCCATTTGTTAGCTCCTTGACCGGTGCGCTTACGCGTTGATAGCGTCGATGCGCAGTTCGGTGTAGTTCTGGCGGTGGCCGCCATGCTTCTGGTAGTGCTTCCGGCGACGCATCTTGAAGATGGTCACTTTTGCGTGACGACCCTGGGACACGACGGTAGCCTTGACGGAAGCCCCACTGACCAGCGGCGTACCGAACTTAATCGATTCGCCTTCGCCCACTGCGAGAACCTGGTCGAGCGTGATTTCAGCGTCAATGTCTGCCGGTATCTGTTCTACTTTAAGTTTTTCGCCAACAGCAACCTTATACTGCTTGCCGCCGGTTTTTATGACCGCGTACATTGAGAACCTCACTCTGTATTCATTTTCCCCACGCACCACGCGCGGAAACCCGTGATTATACATAGAGTTAGCTGCGCGGTCAAAAGCAGTTGACATCCTCGGGGAAGGCCGCCCGCCCTGGCCGGACGGCCATTCCTGCAGCGATCTCGCAGGCTGCGGCGCGGAATGACCGCGATTCGCCTTATAATTCGCGGCACTACCCCTTTTCGCCATCATGTCGTCGACTGCCACCCCCTCCCCCAACGCCGCCAGCCTCCTCGCTCCGATTGCCGAAGACATGCAGCAGGTGAATCGCGTTATCCGGCACCGTCTGGCGTCCGAGGTGATGCTGATCAACCAGATCTCGGAGTACATCATCAGCGCCGGTGGCAAGCGTCTGCGCCCCGCGCTGCTGCTACTCGTGGCCGGCGCGCTGGGCGAGACGACGGGGCACCGGCACGAACTGGCGGCGGTCGTCGAGTTCATCCACACGGCTACGCTGCTGCATGACGACGTCGTTGATGAATCCGATCTGCGGCGCGGCCGCCAGACTGCGAACGCGCTGTTCGGCAACGCGGCGAGCGTGCTGGTCGGCGACTTCCTGTATTCGCGCTCGTTCCAGATGATGGTCGGCGTGGGCAAGATGCGCGTGATGGAGATCCTGTCGGAGGCGACCAACATCATCTCCGAAGGCGAAGTGCTCCAGCTTCTGAACATGCACGACGCCGACGTGGACGAAGCCCGCTACATGCAGGTGATCCGCTACAAGACGGCAAAGCTGTTCGAGGCTGCCGCGCAACTCGGGGCGGTGCTCGCTGGTGCTGACGCGACGATCGAATCGGCGGCGGCGGAATTCGGCCGTCGCATCGGCACTGCGTTCCAGATCATGGACGACTGGCTCGATTACACAGGTACCGCCGAATCGATGGGCAAGAACGCTGGCGACGACCTGCGCGAAGGCAAGCCGACGCTGCCGCTCATCTACCTGATCGAGCGCGGCACGCCGGAGCAGTCGGCGCTCGCGCGCGAAGCGATCGAACAGGGCGGCACGGACCGGTTCGAGACCATTTTCGAGGCCATCACCCGTTCGGGCGCACTGGACCACACGCTCGAATGCGCAAAACAGGAAGCACAGGCGGCCGCCGCAGCAATTTCTTCGTTCCCGGATTCCATTTACAAAGAAAGCCTGCTAGAATTATGTTCTTACTCGACGGCAAGACAGTCTTGAACAAGACTGAAATGCGGTTGTAGTCCAAGTAAGTCATTTCGGGGTGTAGCTTAGCCTGGTAGAGCGCTACGTTCGGGACGTAGAGGCCGGAGGTTCGAATCCTCTCACCCCGACCAGAATCTGAAAAAACCGTGCAATTGCGCGGTTTTTTTTCGCCTGAAGGTTTTCAGCCCGCGATGCCCGGGTATCTATGCCGTCCGGCCAGGCGGGCATCCGTGACACCCTCTGCTATATTTCTCTCCATCCCCCTTTTCCTCTATTTCACGCCGCGTGGACCAAATTCCCTTATGGGCGCAAATCAGCGCCGTCTTTGTGCTGCTCATCTGCTCCAGTTTCTTTTCGATTTCCGAAACGGCGATGATGGCCCTGAACCGGCATCGCCTGAAGCATCTCGCGACTCAGGGCACGCTCGGCGCGAAGACCACGCAGACGCTTCTCGCGCACACGGATCAGCTGCTGAGCGTGATCCTGATCGGCAACAACCTGCTGAACACGATCATCCCTGTCTTGACCACGTCGATCGCGCTGCATACGTTCGGGCATGACAACGTGGTGCTGTCGGTAGCAACCGGCATCGTCGCGTTTCTGATCATCGTGTTCGCGGAAATAACGCCGAAAATTGTGGGCGCAACGTTCCCGGAAAAAATCGCGCTGCCCGCCAGCCTGCTGATCGCGCCGATGATGCGTGTCGCGCGACCGCTGGTGTGGTTCGTCAACCTGTTCGCGAACGGCATCCTGCGTCTGCTGCACATCAACACCAAAGGCGGACGCGACCAGCGGCTGTCTAGTGAAGAACTGCGCACCATCGTGCTCGAATCAGGCAGCTTCATGCCGACCAAGCACCGCAGCATCCTGCTCAACCTGTTCGATCTCGAAAACATTTCCGTCGATGACGTGATGATCCCGCGCCGCCGGATCGAGGCGCTCGACTTCGACGCGCCGTTCGAACAGATCCTGCATCAGCTTGAGACGTGCTATCACAACAAGCTGATCGTCTATCAAGGCGACATCGATCGCGTGCTGGGCGTGCTGCATGTGAGAAAGACACTCTCCGCGCTTCACAACCAGGAGCTGGAGCGCGAAACGCTGCGTGAACTACTCGCCGAGCCGTACTTTGTGCCGACCGGCACGCCTGTGTTCCAGCAACTCCAGTATTTTCAGGAGAGCCGCCAGCGCACCGCGCTCGTCGTCAATGAGTACGGCGAACTCGAAGGGCTGGTGACGCCGGAAGACATCATCGAAGAACTGATCGGTGAGTTCACGACATCCATTCCACGCAGCGCCAGTTCGCGCGGCGGTTGGGACGAGAAAGGCGAGTGCATCGTCGCGGGCAGCATGCCGCTGCGCGAGCTGAATCGCTGGCTGCAACTCACGCTGCCAACCGACGGGCCGAAAACGCTCAACGGTCTGATCCTCGAAATGCTCGAAGAGATTCCCGAAGGCGACGTGTGCGTTCGCATCGGCGAAGTGAAACTCGAGGTGATGCGCAGCGACGATCAGGCGATTCGCACGGTCAAGGTTTTCCGTCCCGCCACGCGCGGGGGTGCGAAGGGCAAGAAAGCCACGCGCGATTAGCCATCCGGCCGAGTGGTGTGTCGAGCCGGCAGGAACGATGATGAAGTTATCGCGTTCTACAGGCGGCCCCTGGCCGGTTTCCGATGCACTCTCCCGATCCCCGCGTCGCATCTTCTTTTGCCGCGCACGCCAACCCCGTCGATGCCGCCGGTCCGGCTCGTGGGCGGTCCACCACACCGAGCGCCGGGGCACCGCGCGCCGGTACGTCTTCGGCTCCTCGCACGTTTGCTTCAACACCAACCGTCGAACCGTCCCGACACGATGCTGGCGTGTCCAGCGCAGACGCTGACACCACACCTGCCGTCCGCCTCCTGACCAGCACGCTGCATGAAGCCGCAAGTCGTAATGCGTCCGACGTGCATATCGAACCTGCGGAACACGGCTGGCGAATACGTCTTCGCGTTGACGGGGTGCTGCATGAGATCGCACAGCCGCCCGCGCATCTGCGCGATGCGTTCATCACCCGGGTCAAGGTGCTCGCCCGGATGGACATCGCGGAGCGCCGTATCCCGCAGGACGGTCGTCTGCGGCTTGCCGCCACCGCGGGCCGGATCGAGGACTACCGCGTCAATTCGCTACCTGCGCTGCACGGCGAGAAGCTCGTACTGCGCCGTCTGGAAGCGCTGCCCGCCGATCTTTCGCTCGATGCGCTCGGGCTCGACAGTGTGCAACGACACGCGGTCGAAGCGGCAATTCGCGCGCCGCACGGGCTGATGCTCGTCACCGGGCCGACCGGCAGCGGCAAGACACTGTCGTTGTACTGCTTCCTGCAAATGCTCAATGCCGAATCACGCAATGTATGCTCGGTCGAAGACCCCGCGGAAATCCAGATGGCCGGAATCAACCAGGTCAGTGTTCGCGAGAAGGCCGGCCTCACGTTTGCGGTCGCCCTGCGTGCGTTCCTGCGGCAGGATCCCGACGTAATCATGGTCGGGGAAATCCGCGACGAGGAGACGGCCGACGTCGCCGTCAAGGCCGCGCAGACGGGCCACCTCGTGCTCTCGACACTGCATACCAACGACGCGCCCGCCGCCGTCGCCCGGCTGATCGACATCGGCGTCGCGCCCTACAACCTGGCCGCGGCACTGCGCATGGTTACGGCGCAACGTCTCGTGCGACGCCTGTGCCCGGCGTGCTGCACGCCGGTGAAGGAATCGCCGGCGGCGCTTCGCGCGGCGGGCTTTTCCGACGCGCAACTCGAAGGATGGAAACCGTACGCGGCAAAAGGCTGCGCTGCGTGCCACGGCGTGGGTTATCGCGGACGCATCGGCGTGCATCAGGTGATGCCGATATCCGACGCCACGCGCGAACTGATCGTCACGCGCGCCGGCACGCATGCGATTGCCAGACAGGCGCAGGCGGAACACGTCGGCACGTTGCGCGAATCCGCACTCGCCCGCGTGCGCGATGGCACGACAAGTCTTGCCGAGGCGCTGGCCGCCACCGAGGTCGCATGAACGTCACCCAGCCTTCGAGTGCGTCATCGCGAGATCTGCGCTTTACCTGGCGCGCGGTCGATTCGAATGGCGCCCGGCGTCACGGCACAGTGATTGCACCCGATGCGGCCGTCGCGCGCGCGATGCTCAAGCGTGACAGCCTGTACGTGTATGAGCTTGCTGCACGCGGACCGGCATCACGGCCGAAGGCGCGCGCCGCCGAGGTCACGCTCTTTACCCGGCAGCTTGCCAGTCTGCTACGCGCCGGTCTGCCACTCGCGCCCGCACTCGACCTGCTCGCGCAATCCCCGGCACGTCGCGGCCGGGAGGGCATGCCGCGCATCATCGGCACCCTGGCGCGCGACATCACTGCCGGCCTGCGTTTCTCCGCCGCGCTCGAACAGCATCCAGTGCAGTTCAACGCGCTGTATTGCCAGCTCGTTGCCGTCGGCGAGGCAACCGGCGCGCTGGCCACCGTACTCGCGCGCGTCGCCGATGATCGTGAGCGCGCAGCCGCGCAACGCGCGAAGGTCCGCGCGGCGCTCACGTATCCGGTCGCGATCCTGCTGCTCGCGCTCGCCATTACCGCAGCACTGCTGGTGTGGGTCGTGCCGACGTTCCAGCAGATCTTCGATGGCTTCGGCGCAAAACTACCCGTGCCAACGCAGATCGTGATCGCGCTGTCATCCGCAGCCGCGCGATGGAGCGTGCCTGCGTTCGCATGCGTCGTCGTTGCAGGCGTCGCCATCGGGCGCGTGCTGCGCCGCTCGGACAAGGCGCGCGTCGCATTCGCACGCTTCTCGCTAGGATTGCCGATCGCCGGCGGACTGCTCACGACGCTGTGCTCCGCCCGCTGGAGTCGCGCGCTCGGCACGTTACTCTCCGCAGGCACCCCGTTATCAGACGCCTTCGATTCATTGACGCACGCCACCGGCAACGCGTACTTCGACCGTGCGACTGTCGACATCGCCGCGCGTCTGCGTCGCGGAGAACGGCTTGCCGCAGCAATGCATACGGTGCGCTGCTTTCCGCCGGAGATCGTTCAACCGGTCGCCGTCGCTGAAGAATCCGGCGCGCTGGACGCGATGCTGATCGACGTCGCGTCGCTCTGTGACCGTCAGGTCGACGAAAAAATCGGCACGCTTGCCAGCCTGTGCGAGCCGCTCGTCATCATGGTGCTGGGCGTGCTCGTCGGTGGTCTTGTGATCGCGATGTATCTTCCCATTATTCAACTCGGCAACGTGGTGTAGCATCGCAGCCGAATCCAATCATTCAACCATGCGCGCGATACAGTCCCTGACCGACTCCCCTTTCAGCGGCCCGCTCGGCTATTACACAGCCAGCCTCACCGCAGCGTTCGGCGCTCTGCCCGTAAGTGCCCAGATTGCGTTCGCGGTCGTGCTCGGCCTCGTCATCGGCAGCTTTGTGAACGTGGTGGCGCACCGGCTACCGATCATGCTCGAACGCGCCTGGCGCAGCGAGGTCAGCGAAACGACCGGCCAGCCGTTCGAAGGCGACAGCCTCCCCGCACGCTATGACCTGTGGTTGCCCCGCAGCGCATGTCCTCATTGCGGGCATACGCTGAAGGCGTGGGAAAACATTCCGGTGCTGAGCTATCTGCTACTGCGCGGACGTTGCTCGCATTGCCACGCGCGTGTGAGCCTGCGCTATCCTGTGATCGAACTCGCGAGCGCAGCGCTGGCCGCCGGATCGCTCGTGACGTTCGGCGCGACAGGCACCGCGCTCGCCGCTTTCGGCCTGTGCGCGACGCTGCTCGCGATGAGCGCCATCGACATCGACACGCATCTGCTGCCGGACTCGATGACGCTGCCGCTGTTGTGGGCTGGCCTGATCATCAATTTCGAAGGCACGTTCGCAACGCTGCACGACGCCGTACTCGGCGCGATCGCGGGATACCTCACGCTGTGGTGCGTGCACTGGCTTTTCAAGCTGGTGCGTGGCATCGAGGGAATGGGCTACGGCGACTTCAAGCTGCTTGCCGCACTCGGCGCATGGCTTGGGTGGGCCGCGTTGCCGCAGATCGTCGTGATCTCGGCAGTGGCCGGCGCGATGACTGGATTGCTCGCGACGTGGTTCGGCCGGATGCGCTTCGAAGAGCCATTGCCGTTCGGTCCGTTTCTCGCCGCCGGCGGCGCCATCACGCTGTTTCTCGGCACGCCGTTGTATCGGGCGTTGGGGGGCTGACACATGTTTTCTGTCGGGTTGACGGGAGGAATCGGCAGCGGCAAGTCGACTGTCGCCGATCTCTTTGCCACGCACGGCGTGCCGATCATCGACACCGACGTGATCGCCCATCGCATCACCGCGCCTGGCGGAATCGCGATGTCCTCGATCGCGAGGGAATTCGGTCCATCGTTCGTTACACCGGATGGCTCACTCGACCGCGCACAGATGCGCGCACTCGTCTTTAGCGACGACACGGCGCGCTCACGGCTCGAAGCAATCACCCATCCCTTGATCCGTGCCGAGACCGAGCGCGAGCGAGCCGAAGCGAGCGGCCCTTACCTGATAATTGTCGTACCGCTGCTCGTCGAATCGGGTAGCTGGAAGACACGGGTGGACCGCGTACTCGTCGTCGACTGCACGGTCGAGACGCAGATCGCGCGGGTCATGCGTCGCAACGCGTTCACACGCGAACAGGTGCTCGCGATCATCGCCCGCCAGGCCACCCGCGACGCGCGACGCGCCGCAGCGGACGACGTCATCCTCAATGATGCCGCCGCTGTCGAGGCGCTTGCCAAAGACGTGGACCTGTTACATCGTCAATACGTTTTGCTGGCTGGAGCGTCATGCGGCTAGTCTCGGACGATCGAGGCGCAATCTTCGTATAACCCGCACACGCCCTCGTGTTCCACGCAGTCCGCACTGCACATCCAGCTTCACGATCGGTCAGCAACACAGCAACAAGGTCACCCATCCACCCAGTCACACAGCCATCATGATTCAGGCGCAGAAAATGCGCTGGAACGCGCAGAAAAAGTGCGTGATTGCTAGGGTAGTCTCACGGCATTAGAATGTCCTGCAATCCCGTCACCGACCACGCCAGAGGCGAGCGCGCTTGATCCTTTACGAGTATCCCTTCAACGAGCGAATCCGTACGCTGTTGCGCCTCGAAGATCTGTTCGAGCGCTTCACGTTCTTTCTGACCCAGGAAGACGCCAGGGAACACCACGTTGCGCTGACGACCCTCTTCGAAATCGCCGAGGTCGCGGGCCGCGCGGATCTGAAGTCGGACCTGATGAAAGAACTCGAACGGCAGCGTCAGACACTGGCGCCGTTTCGCGGCAACCCCGGCATCGAGCAGAACGCGCTCGAAGCGGTTTTGGGTGAGATCGAGCAGACCCTCGCCGGCCTCACGCAGATGCAGGGCAAAACGGGCCAGCATCTTGCAGACAACGAATGGCTCGCAAGCATCCGCAGTCGCGCGATCATTCCCGGTGGCACCTGCAAATTCGATCTGCCGTCTTACTACGCGTGGCAGCAGACGCACCCCGACCAGCGCCGTCAGGACATCGCTAAATGGGTCACGCCGCTACTGCCGCTTCGCGACGCCGCTACCATCGTGTTGCGGCTCGCGCGTGAATCAGGGCAGGCGTCGAAGGTCATGGCAACGCAGGGGAGCTATCAACAGATGCTATCCGGGCGCTCGTATCAGTTGATGCAGGTAAGGGTGGCACCGGAATTGCGGGTGATCCCTGAGGCCAGCGCCAACAAGTACATGCTGTGGGTGCGTTTCACAGTGCAGGATGGTGACCTGAGACCCAGATCCGTCGACGTCGACGTTCCGTTTCAGCTCACGCTGTGCAGTCTGTAATATCGTTACTGGTGTGGTACAAGCCCGGAAAGGCTCGTTTAGGAGAGGTCAGTCAGAAACCGGCCTTTGAAACCGGCCCGATCCACCCCATGTTTGAAGCTTCCTGTTCCCGTTTGCGATTGATCGCCTGACCGTATGCCCACTGTCGTCAAATGCCCAACTTGCGGAAAGGACGTCCGCTGGACACCTGAAAACCGCTTCCGCCCCTTCTGTTCCGACCGCTGCAAGCAGATCGATCTCGGAGCATGGGCCGCCGAAAAGTACAAGATCGGCGGCACCGACGAGGAACCGCCTTCAGACGAGACGCCTTCCGGCGGCTACAACCCGCACTGAAACGCTGTTTGACGCTACAACCTGAACAATCAGGCCAGCGCTACTTCTCCGCCGCCAGCCATTCCAGCACTGGAATGGTGGCCGGCAGCAAGGGCGAGACCTCGGCGGGCAGCGCCTGCCAGACGAAGGCCTGACCTTCGCGTCCGTGGGGCTCGCCGCTCCACGCCGTCACCTTGCAGAAATAGAGCCTGACATACGCGTGCGGATAGTCATGCTCAAGCGTGTGCCAGCGATGGCTCGCCTTCACGTCGATCCCGAGTTCCTCGTGCAGTTCGCGGGCGAGCGCCGCCTCAACTGATTCGCCCGGCTCCAGCTTTCCGCCCGGAAATTCCCAGTAGCCTTCGTACGGCTTGCCTGCGGGCCGTTGCGCCAGCAGATATCGCCCGTCCGGCTGCACCAGCACGCCGACAGCTACGTCTGTGACCGGCCGCGCGCGGGCAGTGTTATCGGCGACTTCCGTGGCGCCGGTCATGCGCCCTCTGCAGACGACTGCGGCGCCTGGGACTTACGCCCCGACCAGTCACGCGCAAACTGCCACGCTACCCGTCCCGAACGCGAACCGCGTTCCAGTGCCCAGACGAGTGCGTCGCCGCGCGCCGCCTCGACTTCCGCGTCGGCGCAACCAAAATGACGCAGCCAGTGGCCGACAATCGCCAGGTAATCGTCCTGCTTGAACGGATAGAAACTCACCCACAGCCCGAAGCGCTCGGACAGCGAAATCTTTTCTTCGACCACTTCGCCCGGATGAATCTCGCCATCGGACGTGTGTTTGTACGTCTCGTTGTCGCTCATGTATTCAGGCAACAGATGGCGACGGTTCGATGTCGCGTAGATCAGCACGTTGTCGGACTGCGCGGCCACCGAGCCATCGAGCGCCACCTTCAGCGCCTTGTAGCCCGACTCGCCTTCCTCGAATGAGAGATCGTCGCAGAACACGATGAAGCGCTCCGGACGCTGCGCGATCAGATCGACGATGTCGCCGAGATCATGCAGGTCGTCCTTGTCGACTTCGATCAGACGCAGACCGTCTTTTGCATGCGCGTTCAGGCAGGCCTTGATCAGCGACGATTTGCCCGTGCCGCGCGCGCCCGTCAGCAACACATTGTTGGCCGGCTGCTGGCGCACGAACTGACGCGTGTTCTGCTCAATCAGGGACTTCTGTCGGTCGATGTGCTGGAGGTCGTCGAGTGAGATCGTCGAAATCGACGGCACCGGTTGCAGATAGCCGCGCCCCTGCCGCTTGCGCCAGCGAAACGCAACGGCGGCGGACCAGTCCGCGTCGGCTGCGGCGGGCGGAAGCATCGCTTCCAGTCGGCCGAGCACGGCTTCGGCGCGGGTCAGAAACTGTTCGAGTTTGTCCATCTTGTAAGCGGCCCCGGTCAGGAACGGTAGTCGGCGTTGATGCTGACGTAGTCGTGCGAGAGATCGCAGGTCCAGATGGTGGCCTGCGCGTCGCCACGCCCGAGCACCACGCGAATCGCGATCTCGCTTTTTTTCATCACGCGCTGGCCGTCTTCTTCGCGATAGGCCGGGTTGCGTCCACCCGCTTTCGCGACCAGCACGTCGTCGAGGTACAGGTCGATTTTGTCGACATCGAGGTCGTTCACGCCCGCATAGCCGATTGCGGCCAGAATGCGGCCAAGGTTCGGGTCCGACGCATAGAACGCTGTCTTCACGAGCGGCGAATGGCCGATTGCGTATGCGATCTGGCGGCATTCGGCGGTATCCCTGCCACCCTCGACATTGACCGTCATGAACTTCGTCGCGCCTTCGCCATCACGCACGATAAGTTGCGCGAGCGTCTGTGCGACTTCAGTCACGGCATCGCGAAGCGCGCCGTAGGCGGCCGAGTCCGTCGACGTGATCGCCGGCAGGCTCGACTTGCCCGAAGCAATGAGAATGAACGAGTCGTTCGTCGACGTATCGCCGTCGATCGTGATGCAGTTGAACGAGCGATCCGCGACATGCTTCACGAGCGCGTCGAGTACCGGCTGCGCAACGTTGGCGTCGAACGCGAGGAAGCCGAGCATCGTCGCCATGTTAGGCTTGATCATGCCCGCGCCCTTGCTGATGCCGGTGAATGTGACCGTATGGCCATCGATCGCCACCTGACGCGACGTCGCCTTCGCCTGGGTATCGGTCGTCATGATCGCCTGCGCGGCGTCGTACCAGTGTGCGGCTTTGCGGTTAGCCAGCGCTGCAGGCAAACCGGCCTTCAGACGATCGATCGGCAGCGGCTCCAGAATCACGCCCGTCGAAAACGGCAACACCTGCCCGGGTGCAATGTCGGCGAGGCGCGCGAGTTCGACGCAGGTTTCGCGCGCGTGCGCGAGACCCGGTTCGCCCGTGCCGGCGTTCGCATTGCCCGTATTCACAACCAGCGCACGAATGCCCTTCCCGCCCGCACGCACGCGCTCCAGATGCTCACGACACACGGTGACCGGCGCGGCGCAAAAACGGTTCTGCGTGAACACGCCTGCGACAGTCGCGCCTTCGTCGACGGAAATGACGAGCACGTCCTTGCGGTTCGGCTTGCGGATGTTCGCTTCGGCCCAACCCAGCATGACGCCGGCGACAGGATGAAGTTGAGCGGGATCGATCGAGGGGAAATTGACAGCCATGTTGGCGACCTGTCGGAGATGAGCGTGCCGGTGCAGAACCGGCATCGGGGATCAACATGAGCGGACCAGACGGATGCCCGACCACCAGAGAATCAGCAGGCGCTGTAAAAAGGGCCTGGCAAACACAACCCGGCGCGCGCACCAGTCACGATGCGCGCGCCGTCTAACTCAGGCAATCTTGCCGTGGCACTGCTTGTACTTCTTGCCGCTGCCGCATGGGCACGGATCGTTGCGCCCGACCTTCGGCACACCATCCGCCGCCAGGTGCTGCGATCCAGCAGCATGCGCGTGACTCATCGCGTCACCGATCATGGCCGCTGCCGCGTCGGCCGCAACCGGCGCTGCCGCTGCAGCTTCCGCGAATTCGGCGTGGCGGAACTCGACGTTCTCGAGATGGCTGCCCTGCTCTTCATACTGCTCAGCGGCCTGCTCCAGCTGTTCCGGCGACTGGATCTGCACGTTCATCACAACGCGCGTCACTTCGAGCTTCACGGCATCGAGCATTGCGGCGAACAGTTCGAACGCTTCGCGCTTGTATTCCTGCTTCGGGTTCTTCTGCGCATAGCCGCGCAGATGGATACCCTGACGCAGGTGATCGAGCGCAGCCAGATGTTCGCGCCAGCTACGGTCGAGCGTCTGCAGCATGATCGAGCGCTCGAACGCGCTGAACGATTCGCGACCGACCAGTTCGACCTTGCCTTCGTATGCTTCGTCGGCAGCCGCGGTGACGGCTTCGAGAATTTCATCGGCGTCGATCGACTTCGACTCGTTGATCATTTCCTGAATGGCGAGATCGAGCTGCCATTCGTTGCGCAGCACTTCTTCCAGCTCAGGCACGTCCCATTGTTCTTCGATGCTGCCCGCCGGCACGAACTGATGGACGATATCGGCGATCACGCCATGGCGCATCGCGCCGATGGTTTCGGTGATGTCGTGCGCTTCCAGCAGTTCATTGCGCTGCTGATAGATCACCTTGCGCTGATCGTTCGACACGTCGTCGTATTCGAGCAGCTGCTTGCGGATATCGAAGTTGCGCGCTTCGACCTTGCGCTGCGCCGATTCGATCGAACGCGTGACGATGCCCGCTTCGATCGCCTCGCCTTCCGGCATCTTCAGGCGATCCATGATCGAGCGCACGCGGTCGCCCGCGAAAATGCGCAGAAGCGGATCGTCCAGCGACAGATAGAAACGCGACGAGCCCGGATCGCCCTGACGGCCCGCACGGCCACGCAACTGGTTGTCGATCCGGCGCGATTCGTGACGCTCGGTGCCGACGATGTGCAAACCACCCGCGGCCTTCACCTCGTCGTGCAGCGTCTGCCATTCGTCGTGCAGTTGCTTGATACGGCGCGCCTTTTCGTCGGCGGGAATCGATTCGTCGAGTTCGAGGAACGTTGCCTGCTTTTCGGCGTTGCCGCCGAGCACGATGTCGGTACCGCGACCGGCCATGTTGGTCGCGATCGTCACACGCTTCGGACGGCCAGCTTCCGCGACGATCGCCGCTTCGCGCGCGTGCTGCTTCGCGTTCAGCACCTCGTGCGGCAGACCGGCTTTGGTCAGGAGGCCCGACAACAGCTCGGAGTTCTCGATCGACGTCGTGCCGACCAGCACCGGCTGACCGCGCTCGTAGCAATCCTGGATATCGCGGATGACGGCGTCGTAACGTTCCTTCGCCGTCTTGTAAATCTGATCCTGCCTGTCGCTCCGCTTCGGCGGACGGTTCGTCGGAATGACGACCGTTTCCAGCCCGTAAATTTCGTTGAATTCGTACGCTTCGGTATCGGCCGTGCCGGTCATGCCGGACAGCTTCGAGTACATGCGGAAGTAGTTCTGGAACGTGATCGAAGCGAGCGTCTGGTTTTCGCTCTGGATCTTGACGTGTTCCTTCGCCTCGACCGCCTGGTGCAACCCGTCCGACCAGCGGCGACCCGACATCAGACGACCAGTGAATTCGTCGACGATTACGACTTCGTTGTTCTGCACGACGTAGTGCTGATCCTTGAAGAACAGCGTGTGAGCGCGCAACGCGGCGTACACATGGTGCATCAACGTGATGTTCTGCGGCGCGTACAGGCTTTCGCCGTCGCCGATCAGGCCCCACTCGGCGAGCAGACGCTCAGCCTTTTCGTGGCCCGATTCGGTGAGAAACACCTGACGTGCTTTTTCATCCAGCGTGTAGTCGCCCGGCTTTTCGACGCCCGTGCCGTCGGCTTTCTCTTCGCCGATCTGGCGTTCGAGCAGCGGCGGCAGCGCGTTCATGCGCACGTAGAGTTCGGTGTGATCTTCGGCCTGGCCGGAGATGATCAGCGGCGTACGCGCTTCGTCGATCAGGATCGAGTCCACTTCGTCGACGACCGCGAAATTCAGGGCCCGCTGCACGCGCGCGTCGGTCTCGTAGACCATGTTGTCGCGCAGGTAGTCGAAGCCGAATTCGTTGTTCGTGCCGTACGTGATGTCCGCGGCGTAGGCTTCCTGCTTGGCGGCGTGATCCATCTGCGACAGGTTGATACCCACCGTCAGACCGAGGAAGTTGTACAGACGCGCCATCCATTCGGCGTCGCGCTGCGCGAGGTAATCGTTGACGGTCACGACGTGCACGCCGCGGCCGGACAGCGCGTTCAGGTAGACCGGCAGCGTGGCGACGAGCGTCTTGCCTTCGCCAGTACGCATTTCCGCGATCTTGCCGTAATGCAGGACCATGCCGCCGACCAGCTGCACGTCGAAGTGGCGCATGTGCAGCACGCGCCTGCTCGCCTCGCGGCAGACGGCGAAGGCTTCGGGCAGCAGCTTGTCGAGCGATTCGCCGCTCGCGACACGCTGTCGGAATTCACCGGTTTTGGCGCGCAGTTGGTCATCCGTCAACTGCTCGATCTGCGGCTCGAGCGCATTGATCGACGCGACGGTCTTTTGATATTGCTTGACGAGCCGCTGGTTGCGGCTGCCAAAAATCTTTTGTAGAAAACCGGTGGTCATCGGATCGGTGTCTGCGTCGCGGCTTCGGCCCGGTCACACGGCATGTGAGCCCGGAATCGGGGGGGCCTCGGCGGCTTAGGTCCAAGAGTGAATTCGAATCGGGGATTTTAGCACGCAGCCCCGGCTGCGCCTGTGTCCATGGCGGAATGGCCGAGGTCTGCTTCAGCCGCGCCCCGGCTGGCCTTGACGGCGGCCTGGCGCGCGAGCCACGGGGTACAATCCAGGCATCACAGTACATGGCGCGCGGTGATGCCCGCGCTGCCGCCAGCTGGCCCGTCCTCATCCCGAAAGCCTGCAGAAAATATGAGCCGTTTCTCGTCGTTTTCAAGGCCGTTTTCAAACCAGAACGCTGCGCGCCGCCCGCAGCCGGTCGCCGAAGTGCTGAATCGCACCGACGCGTTCGCGGCCCTGCGCGCCGGCGTCGAGCAGATTGCCGCGCTGGAACGCGATCTGAAGCAGCTGCTGCCCGACTATCTGGCGACGAGCGTCGAGCCCGGTTTCATCAAGGATGGCGTACTGGCACTTTTCGCCGCACATAACGCGCTCGCGGCGCGCCTGCGACATCTTGAACCCCGTCTGGTGTCAGATCTTCAGCAGCGCGGGTGGGCAGTCAACTCGCTGAGAATCCGCGTGCGTCCGCAGGCGGTAAAGGAGCCGCCGCAGCCCAAACAGGCACGTATGACAGCGCGTGGCGCCGAAGCGCTGTACGAACTGAGCGAGACGCTCGCGCCTTCGCCGTTACGTGAAGCACTGGCCAGAATGGCTGCCCGCCATCGCATCAGTCGCGAGCCAAAAAAATAAGCGGCCCGGAAGGCCGCTTATTTTTTGTACAACTGGTTTTGTGCAACTCGTTTTCCACAGATCGCGGATCAAGCCGCCCGGTAGCAATCAGGCAAACGCCGTCTGCGTATCGTAGGCAAAGCCGCGCGGCGCCTTTTGCGGATCGTCGAACGTGACAATTTCATACGCATCCTCGTGCGCCAGCAGTTCGCGCAACAGCTGGTTGTTCAGGCCGTGGCCCGACTTGTACGCGTTGTACGAAGCCAGCAACGGATGACCAACCACGTAAAGGTCGCCGATCGCGTCGAGCATCTTGTGCTTCACGAATTCGTCGTCATAACGCAGGCCGTCGTTGTTCAGGATGCGGTATTCGTCGAGCACGATCGCGTTATCCATGCTGCCGCCGCGCGCCAGACCCAGCTCGCGCATCATTTCCACTTCGTGCGCAAAGCCGAACGTACGCGCCCGCGCGATTTCCCGCACGTACGACGTATTCGCAAAATCGACTTCCAGCGCCTGCCCCGTCTTGTCGACAGCTGGATGGCGAAAATCGATCGTGAACTTCAGTTTGAAGCCGAAAAACGGCTCGAGACGCGCAAATTTGTCGCCGTCGCGAATTTCAACCGGCTTCGTGACCTTGATGAATTTCTTCGCGGCATTCTGCTCTTCGACGCCAGCCGACTGGATCAGAAACACGAACGAAGCCGCGCTGCCGTCCATGATCGGGATCTCTTCAGCGGTGACGTCGACGTACAGATTGTCGATGCCGAGGCCCGCACAGGCGGACATCAGATGCTCGATCGTCGACACCCGGGCACCGTCTTTCTGCAGCACCGAAGCCAGCCGCGTATCGCCGATCGCCATGGCCTGCGCAGGAATCTCCACTGGCGTGGCCAGATCCACACGCGTGAACACGATGCCCGTGTCCGGTCCGGCCGGACGGAGCGTCAGGTCGACCTTCCGGCCCGAATGCAAGCCGATGCCGACCGTCTTGACGATCGATTTGATAGTGCGCTGCTTCAACATGATGGTCTTCTATTCGATTGAAAATCCCAATCGGGACTTTTTATTCCATAGCGCGAATTATACTCCATCAACCTCACATCGGGTTTTCACCGAACGTATCAATCTGTTTCCCATCATTACTTCACGGAAACTTCACGGAAAGCGTGACGGGCCGACGCCCGGAACGGAGGCGTTTCCGGACATCGGCCCGCGTAACGGCCAGTCACAAAAGCGTCATTTCACCGTTGCCTGCCTGCCACACTCGCAGGAGCCAGGCGGCAAAACAGCGCCTCGCAGCTAGCTCAACGTGGCGAGAATACTCGCAGCATCGCTGACTTCGAATTTGCCGGGTGCTTCGACGTTCAGCGTCTTGACCACGCCGTTGTCGACCACCATCGCGTAGCGCTGGGAACGGATTCCCATGCCGCGCGCCGACAGATCCTGCTCCAGACCAAGCGCCCGCGTGAAAGCCGCACTACCGTCCGCCATCATGCGCACCTTGCCCGAGGTGTGCTGATCACGTGCCCACGCGCCCATGACGAACGCGTCGTTGACGGACACGCACCAGATCTCGTCGATACCGGCCGCGCGCAACGCGGCGGCCTGTTCGACATAGCCCGGCACATGTTTCGCCGAACAGGTCGGCGTGAATGCGCCCGGCAATCCGAAGATCACCACGCGCTTTCCCGCAGTCTGTTCGCGCACGTCGAAGCTGTTGGGCCCGATCGTGCAGCCTTCGCGCCCGTCTTCGATCAATTCGTAGACGACTGCTTCCGGCAGCTTTTCACCCACCTGAATCATGCTCAGTCCTTTACATCGATGCAGCGTACACCCGCACGTTTTCGTGTCGCAGTGAACCCATCTTTCGCCGACAGCTGCCCGATCCGCTTCGCGAATACGAAGAGGGCATCTGTCCCCGCCGCGCATCCGACGAAACGCGGCCTTGCTGGCAGTTCACTCGCCACGCCCGTGCATCCGACTGCTGGCACGCATCAACCGTGCCGCAGCGAAGGCCTGCCCGCGGTTAGTCCGCCTGCTTGCGCAGGAACGCCGGGATATCGTACGTGTCGACGCCCTTTTCCTGCAGCGCCTGCACATGCGAAGCCGCCGTATCACGCGACGTACGCCATACAGCGGGCGTATCCAGCGAACCGTAGTCCGCTGCGCTCGTGTGATGCTGCTGCGGCGCGTATGCGTGCTGATGGCCGCCGATCGGCTGGTTGTCGGTGCCGGTGCGCAGAAGCGTCATCGGTGCCGACTGCTGCTTCTTCGCCGCACGGCCCAGACCCGTTGCCACGACCGTCACGCGCAGCGCGTCGCCCATTGCATCATCGTAGACCGCGCCAAAAATCACGGTCGCGTCTTCGGCAGCATAACTCTTGATCGTGTTCATCACTTCGCGCGTTTCCGACAGACGCAGCGAACGGCTCGACGTGATGTTCACGAGCACGCCACGCGCACCCGACAGGTCCACCCCTTCCAGCAGCGGGCTGGCAACAGCCTGCTCAGCCGCGAGACGCGCGCGATCGACGCCGGCAACCGTCGCCGTGCCCATCATCGCCTTGCCCTGCTCGCCCATCACCGTTTTCACGTCTTCAAAGTCGACGTTCACCAGACCGTCAACATTGATTATTTCCGCGATACCGGCGACTGCGTTGTTCAGAACGTCATCTGCGCACTGGAAGCATTTATCCATCTCGGCGTCATCGCCCATCACCTCGAACAGCTTGTCGTTCAGGACGACGATCAGCGAGTCGACGTGATCCTCCAGTTGCTGCGAACCAGCTTCTGCCACACGCATCCGCTTGCCGCCTTCGAATTCGAACGGCTTGCTGACGACGCCAACAGTCAAAATGCCCATCTCTTTGGCGATCTGCGCCACGACCGGTGCTGCGCCCGTGCCGGTGCCGCCGCCCATGCCTGCGGTGATGAACACCATGTGCGCGCCGCGCAGTGCGTCGGCGATGCGCTCACGGGCTTCTTCTGCTGCCGAACGGCCCATTTCCGGCTTGGCGCCAGCGCCGAGACCGGTGTTGCCGAGCTGGATCACAGCTGTGGCACGCGAACGCGACAGGGCCTGCGCATCCGTGTTCATCACGATGAAGTCGACGCCTTGCACGCCGCGGTTGATCATGTGCTGAACGGCATTGCCGCCAGCGCCACCTACCCCAACCACCTTGATGATGGTGCCGTTGGTTTCGGTTTCCAGCATCTGGAATTCCATGTTGCCTCCGTCAAGAAAAAATGTACTGCCGCTAAGCAGCTACTCGACCGTTATCCGGCAGGAGATCGGGCAACCTCCTGTCGCGCGCCAGCCGCCGGCACCGGCGCGTATTTCTGAAACCTGCTTCTGAAACCTGCTACTCAAACTGTGCTGCTGGAACTGCTGTAAAGCCTCAAAAATTGCCGAGAAACCAGTCTTTCATGCGTCCCAGGACCTGGCCCATCGAACCTGACTGCACCGCGACCTTGCGACCGCGCATCCGTTGCGCCCGGCCTTCGACGAGCAGCCCCATCGCCGTCGAATAGCGCGGATTGCGCACCACGTCCGCGAGACCGCCCGCGTATTCCGGCGCACCGATGCGCACCGGCTTCAGGAAAATGTCTTCGCCGAGTTCGACCATGCCCGGCATCATCGCCGCGCCGCCCGTCAGCACCACGCCGGAACTCAGCAACTCTTCGTAACCCGACTCGCGCACGACCTGCTGCACGAGCGAAAACAGTTCCTCGACGCGCGGCTCGACCACGGCCGCCAGCGCCTGGCGCGACAGCGTGCGCGGACCGCGCTCGCCCAGCCCCGGCACTTCGATCATCTCGTCCGGATCGGCCAGTGCCTGCTTCGCGATGCCGTAGCCGACCTTGATGTCTTCCGCATCCGGCGTCGGCGTGCGCAGCGCCATCGCGATATCGCTCGTGATCTGGTCGCCGGCGATCGGAATCACCGCGGTATGACGGATCGCGCCTTCGCTGAAAATCGCGATATCCGTCGTGCCGCCGCCGATATCGACGAGCACCACACCCAGCTCTTTTTCGTCTTCCGTCAGCACCGCCAGCGACGAAGCAAGCGGCTGCAGGATCAGATCGTTCACTTCGAGGCCGCAGCGGCGCACGCACTTCACGATGTTCTGCGCCGCGCTCACTGCGCCCGTCACGATGTGCACCTTCACTTCGAGCCGGATGCCGCTCATACCGATCGGCTCTCGCACATCTTCCTGGCCGTCGATGATGAATTCCTGCGTCAGGATGTGCAGCACCTGCTGATCGGTCGGAATGTTGATCGCCTTCGCCGTCTCGATCACGCGCGCGACGTCCGTCTGCGTGACTTCCTTTTCCTTGATCGCCACCATGCCGCTCGAATTGAAGCTGCGGATATGGCTGCCGGCGATTCCGGTGAATACGTTTGTGATCTTGCAATCGGCCATCAGTTCAGCTTCTTCGAGCGCGCGCTGAATCGATTGCACCGTGGCCTCGATGTTCACCACGACGCCCTTCTTGAGCCCCTTCGATTCGCTCTGGCCGAGGCCGATCACCTCGTAGTGACCTTCGCCCTTCAGCTCGGCGACGATGGCCACGACCTTCGCTGTCCCGATGTCGAGGGAGACCAGCAGATCTTTATAGTCTTTACTCATAGCGTGCTCATTGCGTGTGATGTCCGTTTACTTCTTGCCCTTGTCGGGTTCGCTGATAAAGCGCATGCCTGCCGCGCGAATCGCGAAACCGTTCGGATAGCGCAAGTCCGCATACTCAATATCTGTCCCCCAACGTTGAGTCACCGCGCCCCACGCCGCGGTCAACCGGCGCGAACGATCGAGGAGCGTGTCCTGATTGCGTTCGCGGCCCAGCTCCACCTGCATGCCGTTCGACAGCTTCACCGTCCATGCGTAACGCGGCGACAGCGTCACTTCTTCCGGCGTCGCTCCGAGCGGCGCAAACCACTTCGTGAAGTCGCGATAGCGCGCGACGACTTCCTTCGCCGTGCCTTCCGGTCCATCGAAGGCGGGCAGCTCCTGCTCCAGTTCGCCCTGGTTCGCGGTAAACAGGTCGCCGTCGACGCTGACCAGCTGATCGCTGCCCCACGTTCCGAGCGGTTTGTACTCCTCCAGCGTGACAGCCAGTGCATTCGGCCACACGCGGCGCACGCTCGCGTGACGCACCCACGGCATCTGCTCGAACGCCTGACGCGCCAGATCCAGGTCGACGGTGAAGTAATTGCCCTTCAACCGCCCGACCACACCGGCACGCACCGTCGGCGAATTGATGTGCTCGGTGTCGCCGTCGATACGGATCTCGCGCAGCGCGAAGCTCGGGCGCTGGATCATCCAGTAACCGCCTGCCGCCAGCAGCACGAGCACCAGCAACGCATGCAACGCGTTGGAGGCGAAATTGAGCTGGCGAACGTTGTTCCACATGTCTAACCGTCAGTCCTTCAGTGTCAGCGACAGCACTTTCACCACCAGTTCCTGGTAGCTGATGCCGACCGCGCGCGCCGCCTTCGGCGGCAGCGAGTGATCGGTCATGCCAGGCGCCGTGTTCACTTCGAGGAAATACGGGTTGCCGCTCGCGTCGAGCATGAAATCGGCGCGGCCCCAGTCGGTGCAGCCGAGCACGTCGAACGCGCGGCGCGCGAGCACTTTCAGACGCGCTTCTTCGTCGGGCGTCAGACCGCACGGAATCAGATACTGCGTGTCGTCGGCGACGTACTTCGCGTGATAGTCGTAAAACTCGCCCGCCGGAATGATGCGGATCACCGGCAGATCGAGATCGCCTGCGATACACGCGGTGTATTCGCCGCCGCCTTCGATGCTCTTCTCCACCACGACGATCCTGTCGAACTTCGCGGCTTCGGCGAGCGCGGCGGGCAATGCGCCGGCGCGCTTCACCTTGATGACCGCGACGCTCGAACCTTCGCTCGCCGGCTTCACGAAGAGCGGCAAGCCGAGCTTCGCGACGATGTCATTGGCGCGCGCTGCGTAGTCGTCGCCGCGCAGCACGGCTTCGAACGGCGGCGTCGGCACGCCGAGCTGCTGCCACACGAGCTTCGTGCGGAACTTGTCGAGACCGAGCGCCGAGCCGAGCACGCCGCTGCCCGTGTAACGAATGCCATAGAAATCGAGCGCGCCCTGAATCTGGCCGTTCTCACCATAGCCGCCGTGCAGCGCATTGAACGCGCGCACAAAACCTTCGTCCTTCAACGCGGCGAGCGGACGCTCGGCCGGATCGAACGGATGCGCGTCCACGCCGGCATCGCGCAGACCTTGCAGCACGAGGCGGCCGGATTTCAGCGACACCTCGCGCTCAGCGGAATTTCCGCCGAGGAGCACGGCCACCTTGCCGAAGGTTTTCGGATCGATATTGCTGCTCATCTCAAGCCTTCTGTTCCTGGGCGATCCGACCCGGCACACCGCCGATCGAACCCGCGCCCATCGTGATCACTACGTCGCCGCTGCGCACCAATGCTGCGAGCGCATCCGGCACTTCATCCACCGTCTCGACAAATACCGGCTCGACCTTGCCCGTCACGCGCAGCGCACGCGCGAGCGCCCGGCCGTCGGCGGCGATGATCGGCGCTTCACCGGCCGCGTAGACTTCGGTCAACACCAAGGCGTCGACCGTCGAGAGCACCTTCACAAAATCTTCGAAGCAGTCGCGCGTGCGCGTGAAGCGGTGCGGCTGAAACGCCAGCACCAGCCTGCGATCGGGGAATGCACCGCGCGCCGCCGCGACCGTCGCGGCCATTTCAACCGGGTGATGCCCATAGTCGTCGACGAGCGTGTACGTGCCGCCATCCGATGCCGGCACTTCGCCGTAACGCTGGAAGCGTCGGCCGACGCCATTGAAATCCGCGAGTGCTCGCTGGATATCGGCATCTTTTACTTCAAGTTCAGTCGCAATTGCGATTGCGGCCAGTGCGTTCTGTACGTTGTGCGTGCCTGGCAGGTTCAAAACGATGTCGATCGGCGCTGCGTCTTCACGCATCGCGGTGAAATGCATGCGGCCATCTTTCGCTACGGCGTTGACCGCGCGCACCTGCGCGTCGGGTGCAAAACCGTAACGGATGATCGGCTTCGAGACGAACGGCAGGATCTCCTTCACGTTCGGATCGTCGACGCACAGCACCGCGATGCCATAGAACGGCAGACGATGCGTGAACTCGATGAACGCCTGCTTGAGCCGCGCGAAGTCGTGGCCGTAGGTGTCCATGTGATCGGCGTCGATGTTCGTGATGACTTCGATCACCGGAAACAGATTCAGGAACGACGCATCCGATTCGTCCGCTTCAGCGACGATGAAATCGCCTGTGCCGAGCCGCGCATTCGCGCCCGCGCTGATCAGGCGTCCGCCGATCACGAACGTCGGATCGAGACCGCCCGCAGCCAGCACGCTCGCGACGAGCGACGTGGTCGTCGTCTTGCCGTGCGTGCCGGCAATCGCAATGCCCTGCTTCAGGCGCATCAGTTCCGCGAGCATCACGGCGCGCGGCACGATCGGAATGCGCCGGTGACGTGCGGCGAGCACTTCCGGGTTGTCGCTGCGCACAGCCGTCGACACGACGACTGCGTTCGCGCCTTCGATGTTCGCTTCGTCGTGGCCGATTGCAATGCGGGCGCCGAGGGCAGCAAGACGGTCGGTGACCGCGTTACGCGACAGGTCGGAGCCGCTCACCTGGTAGCCGAGATTGACGAGCACCTCGGCGATGCCGCTCATCCCGGCGCCGCCGATACCGACAAAGTGAATATGTTTAACGATGTGTTTCATTGTTGCCTTCCTTCCGGGCTCAAGCTCGGGATTACACCCGCCACGGCTGCGCAGATCTGCGCGACCTGCTCGGTGGCATCGGGTTTCGCGAGCGAGCGCGAACGCTCCGCCATGTCCGCGAGGCTTTCCCGCGTCTGGCTGCGCAACCAGTCGGCGAGGTTGTCCGCCGACAGGTCGCGTTGCTGCACGAGCAGCGCCGCGCCGTGGTCGGCGAGAAACGCTGCATTGGTTGTCTGGTGATCATCTACTGCGTGCGGGAACGGCACGAAAAACGCCGCTACGCCCACAGCTGCAATTTCGGCGACCGTCATCGCGCCTGAACGGCAGATCACGAGATCGGCTTTCGCATAGGCGGAAGCCATATCGTCGATAAACGGCGCGAGTTGCAGGTCTTCTCCGGTCTGCAAACCGGCTTCCGCGTAGTTCGCTTTCAATGCGTCGATATGCTTCGCGCCCGCCTGATGCACGATGCGCGGACGTTGCTCCGGCGCGAGCAGCGCAAGCGCGCGCGGCACGACTTCGTTCAGCGCCGCCGCCCCAAGACTGCCGCCAACGACCAGCAGATTCAGCGGGCCACTACGTTGTGCGTAGCGTGCTTTGGGTGCCAATGTGAGCGCAAGTTCCTCGCGAATCGGATTACCTGTCCATTCGGCATGCGGCAACGCATCCGGAAACGCGACCAGCACGCGTTTTGCGACTTTCGCGAGCACCTTGTTCGTCAGGCCCGCGATCGAATTCTGTTCATGCAGAACGAGCGGACGGCCGCTCAACGCAGTCATCAAACCGGCGGGGAACGTGATGTATCCGCCCATGCCGAGCACGACGTCCGGCTTCACACGACGCAGCACGCTCAAACTTTGCACACACGCGCGCAGCAGGTTCAGCGGCAGCATCAGTTTCGTCTTGAGCCCCTTGCCGCGCAGACCGCCGAAGCGCACGAATTCCATCGGAATGCCGTGCTTCGGGACGAGCGTCGCTTCCATGCCCGCTGGATTGCCGAGCCAGACGACGCGCCAGCCCCACGCCTGCATCCGGTGCGCGACCGCGAGCCCCGGGAACACGTGTCCCCCGGTGCCGCCGGCCATCACCATCAGCGTGCGCTGTTGCGTCGTGGTCATACCTTTCCCCCACGCATCAGCACACGATTCTCGTAATCGACACGCATCAGCACCGCCAGCGCGACGCAGTTCAGCAAAATGCCCGAGCCGCCGTAGCTCACGAGCGGCAGGGTCAAACCTTTGGTCGGCAAAAGACCGAGGTTCACGCCCATGTTGATGAAGGTCTGCGCGCCAAACCAGATGCCGACGCCTTTCGCGACCAGCCCCGCAAACGTGCGGTCGAGCGCGAGCGCCTGACGGCCGATCTCGAATGAGCGACGCACGATCCAGTAGAACATCAGGATCACGACGAGCACGCCGACGAAACCGAGTTCTTCACCGATCACCGCGAGGATGAAGTCGGTATGCGCTTCCGGCAGATAGTTGAGCTTCTCGACACTGCCACCGAGGCCGACGCCGAACCACTCGCCGCGTCCGAACGCGATCAGCGAGTGCGTCAGCTGATACGCCTTGCCCTGCGCATAGCGGTCGTCCCACGGATCGAGGTACGCGAAAATCCGTTCACGACGCCACGGCGACGCCCACACCAGCAGACTGAACGTGCCCACTGCAGTGGCGACCAGCCCGCCGAACAGCTTGCCGTTCACACCGCCGAGGAACAGCACGCCCATCGCGATCGCCGCGATCACCATGAACGCACCCATGTCCGGCTCGAGCAGCAGCAGCGCGCCGACCAGACCGACGGCAACCGCCATCGGCAGGAAGCCCTTCGCGAAGCTGTGCATGTATTCCTGTTTGCGCACCGTGTAGTTCGCCGCGTAGATCGTCACGGCGAGCTTCATGATTTCCGACGGCTGCATGTTCGTGATGCCAAGCGGAATCCAGCGGCGCGCGCCGTTCACGCCCTTGCCGATATGCGGAATCAGCACGACCACGAGCGTGAGCAGTGCGATCAGGAAGAACTTCGGCGCGTATTTGTCCCACACGGAGATCGGAATCCGGAACGTAATGACCGCCGCGACCACCGCTACACCGAGCGACACCAGATGGCGCACGAGGAACGCGTAGTCGCGATACGCCGCGTACTTCGGCGAATCGGGCATCGCGATCGACGCCGAATACACCATCACCACGCCGAGGCCGAGCAGCGCGATCACCACCCACAACAGCGAGTGATCGTAGTCGAGCATGCGCGAGCGCAGCGGCCGCACGCCGTTGACGGCGCTGGCGAGGCCGCTGACCGTCGAGCGCGCGGACACGCTCTCGCCACCCGCGGAGCCGCGCTGTTTTTCGAGGCGTGAGCCGAAACGTTCGGACCAGCTCATATCATCGTCCCCCGTTCAGCAGCGATTTCTTCGACCGTGCTGCGGAACACCGCGGCACGATGCGCATAACCCTTGAACATGTCGAAGCTTGCGCAGGCCGGCGAAAGCAGTACCGCATCGCCCGGTTGCGCAAGCGCGCTCGCGGCGCGCGTGGCGTCTTCCAGTGTGGCGTGATCGGTGAGTGCGATGCCGGTTTCCCCGAGCGCCGCGCGGATCAGCGGCGCGTCGCGGCCAATCAGCATCACGCCGCGACACCAGCGCATCACGGGCGCGGCGAGCGGCTCGAAATCCTGGCCCTTGCCGTCGCCGCCGGCGATCAGCACCGCGCGTTGCGCGAGACCGTCGAGCGCGGCGACCGTCGCGCCGACGTTCGTGCCCTTGCTGTCGTCGACGTAATCGACGCCTTCAATCGATGCGATCAGTTCCACGCGATGCGGCTCGCCACGGTACTCGCGCAGGCCATGCAACAGCGGCGCGCCAGGCAGGCCGATCGCGCGGGCGAGTGCAAACGCCGCAAGTGCATTCGCTGCGTTGTGCAGACCGCGGATGCGCAGCGCGTCGGCGGGCATCAGCCGCTTCAGGGCGATGTTCGGCGGCGTCGTGGTTTCGTGCTTGCGACGGCGTGTCGGTTGCGGTTCGTCGCTGGCGTCGCGGTCGTGCGCTTCGACGAGCCAGTTCATCGCGTTGTCGCGTAGCAAACCGTAGTCGCCGGCGCGCGTTGGTTCGTCCAGGCCGAACGTGACCACCGGCACGGCGTCCCCCAGGGGGACTTCCTTCGGGGCGCCCCCTGCGGGCGCAAGCGCCATGACACGTGCGTCGTCGCGATTCAGCACGCGGACGGTTTCCGGTCCGAAGATGCGGCCCTTCGCAGCGGCGTACGCGTCCAGTCCGCCGTGCCAGTCGAGGTGATCCTGCGTGATGTTCAGCACGACCGCCGCATCGGGAGCAAACGTATGCGCGGTTTCCAGCTGGAAGCTCGACAGTTCAAGCACCCAGACGTCCGGCAGCGCCGTGCTGTCGATTGCTTCGGTGAGTTTGTCGAGCGCGGCCGGGCTGATATTGCCCGCCACCGCAACCTTCTTGCCGGCGCGTTCGCACAGCAGGCCGGTGAGACTTGTCGTCGTGGTCTTGCCGTTCGTGCCGGTGATCGCGATCACCTTCGGCGCGTAGCCGTTTTCGCCGAGCGTCTTCAGCGCCTGCGCGAAGAATTCGAGTTCGCCCCACACGGGGATGTCTTTTTCGCGCGCTTCGGCGATCAGCGGCAGCAGATCAGCAGCCAGCGGCGACAGGCCCGGACTGATCGCCACCAGTTCCACGCCTTCAAGGAGCACAGGCGAAAACGGGCCGCCGACAAAGTCGGCATCGACGCCGTGCGCTTCGAGCCCGGACAGGTTCGGCGGCACTTCGCGCGTATCGGCAACGCGCAGCCGGCACCCGTGGCGCGCGCACCAGCGCGCCATCGCGAGACCCGATTCACCGAGTCCCAGCACGAGCACCATCGGCTTTTGCCGATCCCGAAACTTCTCGCCAAACATCGCTTGCTTCCCTTTATTTCACTGCAATGGCCGAACAGCGTCGATCAGATCAACGCAGCTTCAGCGTGGACAAACCGAACAGGCACAGCATCAGCGTGATGATCCAGAAACGCACGACAACCTGCGTCTCCTTCCAGCCTGACAATTCGAAGTGGTGATGCAGCGGCGCCATCTTGAAGAGGCGTCGCCCTTCGCCAAAACGGCGCTTGGTGTATTTGAACCAGGTCACCTGCAACATCACCGACAGCGTTTCGGCGACGAAGATGCCGCCCATGATGAAGAGCACGATTTCCTGGCGCACGATCACGGCAACCGTGCCGAGCGCGCCGCCGAGCGCGAGTGCGCCGACGTCGCCCATGAACATCTGCGCGGGGTGCGTGTTGTACCAGAGAAATGCGAGCCCGGCGCCGCCCATCGCAGAGCAGAAGATCAGCAGTTCGCCCGCACCGGGAATATGCGGGAACAGCAGGTATTTCGAGTAGACGGAGCTGCCCATCACGTAAGCGAACACGCCAAGCGACGCACCGACCAGCACGACCGGCATGATCACGAGACCGTCGAGGCCATCGGTGAGATTCACGGCATTGCTCGCGCCGACGATCACGAGATACGTCAGCACGATGAAACCCCACACGCCAAGCGGATAGCTGATCGACTTGACGAACGGCAGCAACAGGTCGGCGCGCGCGGGCAGGCCCATTGACAGACCGCTCCTCACCCACGCCATGAACAGGTCGAACACCCGCACGTTGCTCGCTTCCGACACGCTGAACGCGAGATACACAGCCGCGAACAGACCAATCACCGACTGCCAGAAATACTTTTCACGCGACGACATGCCGCGCGGATCCTTATAGACGACCTTGCGGTAATCGTCGACCCAGCCAATCACGCCGAAGCCGAACGTGACGAGGATCACGATCCAGATAAAGCGGTTGGTCAGGTCGGCCCACAGCAACGTCGCGACTGCGATGCCGAGCAGGATCAGCACGCCGCCCATCGTCGGCGTACCGGATTTGACGAGGTGAGTCTGCGGGCCGTCCATGCGGACAGCCTGGCCGACCTTCATCGCCGTCAGCTTGCGGATCACGGCCGGGCCACAGACGAGCCCGATCACCAGCGCGGTGATAGTCGCCGCGACGGCACGAAAAGTCAGATAACTGAACACGCGCAAAAAGCTTGCGTCATTCTGCAGCCATTGCGCCAGCGCCAGAAGCATGCCTCGGTCCTTCTATTTCAGTGTGCGCCGGGCGTCGTGCCCGGTG
Organism: Paraburkholderia sp. GAS42; assembly: GCF_050436565.1. Lineage (NCBI taxonomy): Bacteria > Pseudomonadati > Pseudomonadota > Betaproteobacteria > Burkholderiales > Burkholderiaceae > Paraburkholderia > Paraburkholderia sp. GAS42. The sequence continues at coordinate 216,981 of NZ_JBNDML010000012.1, forward strand.
CGGAGGGTTGTGGACTCGTCACGGCGTCCACCACGCGTTCCATTTTCATGAAGCGCGAGCCTTTTACGAGAATCGTTGTTGCCGGCCCGAAGCCAGCCTGTTGCAGATGCGCGACCAGCGCGGCGGCGTCATCGAAATGACGCGCCTGTGCGCCGTACGCGCTGCATGCGTCACGCGTGGCGTCGCCGGTGGTGAGCAGCGTTTCGATACCGCGTTCCTTTGCATACGCGCCAACTTCGCGATGAAACGCCGGGCCGCTATCACCGACTTCACCCATGTCGCCCATCACCAGCACGCGCGGCGACGGCCGCGATGCGAGCACATCGATCGCGGCGCGCATCGAATCGGGATTGGCGTTGTAGGTGTCGTCGATCACCGTTGCGCCGGCGAACGAACCGGACGCAGCGCGCTTCACCTGCAGGCGGCCCTTCACGGCGCCGAATGCTTCGAGACCGCGCTTGATCGCATCGAGCGATACGTTCGACGCAAGCGCCGCGGCCGTCGACGCGAGCGCATTGCGCGCGTTGTGATCGCCAAGCACCTGCAACGCGACTTCGATGTGGCCCTTCGGCGTATCGACGCTCAGACGGTTGCCGTCGAACGTGCCGGTTACCGCCGCTTCGGTGGTGCGCTCCGCTGTATTGAGCGCGAAGTCGATGATCTGACTGCCCGTGGCCGCAACGCGCCAGATGCTCGCGTACGTGTCGTCGGCGGGGAACACGGCCACACCTTCCGGCTTCAGCGCATGGATCACGCTCGCATGTTCGAGCGCGACGGCTTCGACAGTCGCCATGAATTCTTGATGCTCGCGCTGCGCGTTGTTGACCACCGCGACGGTCGGCTCGGCGATCTTCGCGAGCAGGTCGGTCTCACCCGGATGATTCATCCCGAGTTCGACGACTGCAAGCTGATGCGCTTCAGTGAGACGGAACAACGTGAGCGGCAGACCGATTTCATTGTTGAAATTGCCAGCCGTAGCGAGCCGTGCCTGTTCGCCGACAGCTGCAGCGAAAATCGACGCGATCATTTCCTTGACCGTTGTCTTGCCGTTGCTGCCGGTGACGGCGACGAGCGGCATCGAAAACCTGCGACGCCAGCCGCGCGCGAGCGCACCGAGCGCGACCCGCGTATCCGCGACGCGCAACGCCGGCACGCGCCAGTCGCCCGGACTGCGGGTAACGAGTGCGGCGCTCACGTGACGCTCAGCGACTTCGGACAGAAAGTCGTGTGCGTCGAAACGGTCGCCTTTAAGCGCGACAAACAGATCGCCGGGGCCAGCGGTGCGGCTGTCGGTCGACACGCGATCGAACGTGACCGATTCGTCGCCGAGAACGGTCGCGCCCGGAATCAGCGCCGCGGCTTCGCGTAGCGAATACATCGTCATTCGCCACCTCCGCGAGCCTGCGTCGCACGCGCGGCGAGCGCGAGGCGTGCGTGGTCCTGATCGGAGAAAGCGCGTTTCCTGCCCATGATTTCCTGTGTGGCTTCGTGCCCTTTGCCGGCCAGCACGATCACGTCCTCACGCGCGGCGTGGCGGATCGCATGCAGGATCGCGCTCGCGCGGTCGTCGATGCGGCGTGCTTTCGACGCGTCCTTCATGCCGGCGACAATCTGGTCGATAATCGACGCCGGATCTTCGCTGCGCGGGTTATCGCTCGTCACAACGACCGCGTCTGCGAACTTTTCGGCGATTGCGCCCATCAACGGACGCTTCGTCGCATCGCGATCGCCGCCGCAGCCGAACATGCAGACGAGTTCGCCACCGCGCGCGACCGCGATCGGGCGCAGTGCGTCGAGCGTCTTTTCGAGCGCGTCGGGTGTGTGCGCGTAGTCGATCACGACGAGTGGCTCGTCATTCTGCAAGCGACCGCCGAGGCGCTGCATGCGGCCGTTCACCGGCTCCAGCTTTTCCAGTTCCTTCAGCGCGGCGTCGAACCGCACGTCGGCGGCGAGCAGCGCGCCCAGCACGCCGAGCAGATTGCTTACGTTGAACGCGCCGAGCGTCGCGACTTCGATGTCGGCATCGCCCCATTCGGAAGTCGTCAGATGAAAGGCCGTGCCGGTTGCGGTCGCGCGGACGTTCGAGGCGACGAGCGACGCATCGGCTAGCGCGTTTTCATGCGTTTTTTCGATGCCATACCCGATCGTGCGGATTTTGCCTTTCGCGTTGGCCAGCAGACGGCGACCGGCTTCATCGTCGCGATTGATCACCGCGCAGCGCAGGCCGGGCCAGTCGAACAGACGCACCTTCGCAGCTTCGTACGCGGCAAACGTGCCGTGATAATCGAGGTGATCCTGCGTGAGATTCGTGAACACGGCGATGTCGAACGACGTGCCGTTCACGCGCCCCTGATGCAGCGCGTGCGACGACACTTCCATCGCGACCGCCTGCGCGCCCGCGTCGCGCAACTGCGCGAGACTGCGCTGGAGTTGCGGCGCATCCGGCGTGGTGAAACCGGTGTGGACAAGTTGACCCGGCATGCCGCTGCCGAGCGTGCCGATGATCGCGCAGCGCGTGCCAACCGCCGTCAGCGCCGACGAGATCCACTGGCTGCACGACGTCTTGCCATTCGTGCCCGTCACGCCGACGACGAGCATCGCGTCGCTCGGATCGTTGTACCAGGCGCTGGCAATGGAGCCGGCGAGTTCGTTCAGCGCGGGGACGGCGAGCGTCGTCGCAGGATCGATCGCGGCGGTGAAGTTTTCGGGCTGGACCAGCACGGCCGTCGCGCCGCGTTCGATCGCGTTGTCGATGAACGGGCGGTTGTCCGCGCCGTCGACGGCGTACGCGAGAAACACGTCGCCGGCCGCGATCGAGCGCGTATCGGCGTGCAGATGCGCCGCTGGCTGCACGCGGGCGTGCAGCCAGGTGAGCGCGTCGGCGATCTGCCGGTGCGCCGGATGCGCAGAACGCAGCGCGCTCATCGAACGACTCCGGGACGGGTCTTCGCGTTATCCGCGATGGTGAGTTTCTTCGCGCCGCCAGCGCCCGTGGCCAGTTTTTTCGCGGCAGCCGCCGCGGCGGGCGGCGCAGCCGGTGTGGCAGGCGGCGCCGTATCGTCGGACACGACCATCTGCTTGACCGGCATATCCGGCGGCACGTTCAGCGTGCGCAGCGTATCGCCGACAATCGATGAGAACACGGGGCCCGACACCTGACCGCCAAAGTGGCTGCCCGCGGTCGGTTCATCGACCGAAACGGCGACGACGATGCGCGGATTCGGCATCGGCGCCATGCCGACGAACGACGCGCGGTACTTCGATTTGTCGTAGCCGTGGCCGCCGTGCTTGTACGCCGTGCCGCTCTTGCCGCCGACGCGATAGCCCGGCACCGCCGCATCCGGCGACGTGCCGCCCGGCGCCGTCACGGTTTCGAGCATCGCGCGGACTTCACGCGCGGTAGTCGGCGAGAAGACCTGCGTGCCGGGCGCCGGCTGGTCGCCGGGCGTGCGGAAAATCGTCACCGGCACGATCTGGCCATCGTGCGCAATCGCGGTGTACGCGCGCGCCAGCTGGAACAGCGACGCCGACAGGCCATAGCCGTACGACATCGTCGCCTGCTCGATGCGCCGCCAGCTGTGCCACGGGCGCAGACGTCCCACCGCCGCGCCGGGGAACCCGACCTTCGGCGCCTGGCCGAGACCGATGCTGGTATACATATTCCACATCTCTTCCGGCTTGAGCGTCATGGCGATTTTGGTTGCGCCAATGTTGCTCGACTTCTGGATCACGCCGCCGACCGTCAGCACGCCAAACGCGCTGTCGTCGGTGATCTGCGCGCCGTCCAGCATGAAACGGCCCGGACCCGTATCTACCAGTGTAGTCGGCGTGACGCGATGCAGATCGAGCGCCAGCGATACGGTGAACGGCTTCATGATCGAGCCCGGCTCGAACACGTCCGTCAGCATGCGATTGCGCAGCTGTTCGCCGGTCAGGTGCGAGCGGTCATTCGGGTTGTACGTCGGATAGTTGACGAGCGCCAGCACTTCGCCCGTGCGTACATCGATCACCATCGCAGTGCCGGCCTTTGCCTTGAACTTCTCGACGGCCGCTTTCAGGTTCGTGTACGCGATGTACTGGATCTTGCTGTCGATCGACAGATCGACGTCGGCGCCGTTGTGCGGCACAACCTGCTCGTCGACGTCCTCGATCACGCGGCCCATCCGGTCCTTGATCACGCGGCGGCTGCCCGAAATGCCGGCGAGCAGCTTCTGGTCGCCGAGTTCGACGCCTTCCTGGCCTTCGTCTTCGACGTTCGTGAAACCGATCAGGTGAGCGGTGATCTCGCCTTCCGGATAGAAGCGCTTGTATTCACCGCGCTGATAGATACCGGGAATGTCGAGGTCGGCGACTTTCTGCGCGACGTCGACCGGCACCTGACGCTTCACGTAGACGAACGTTTTGTCTTCCGAGAGCTTCGCGCGCAGTTCCTTCTGCGTCATGTCGAGCAGTTTGCTGAGCGCGGCGAGCTTGTCGGCGCCGAGATTGTCGGGCACGGATTCCGGAATCGCCCAGATTGCGCGCACGGGCAGGCTGGTCGCGAGCACGAGGCCGTTGCGATCGAGAATCTTGCCGCGCGTGGCCGGCAGTTCAAGCGTGCGCTGATAGCGGCTTTCACCCTGCTTCTGATAGAACGCGTTACCCGGACCCTGAATCCAGAATGCGCGAGCGGTCAGCGCGACGAACGCCATGAAGAGCAGGAACACGACGAGCTTCGAGCGCCACATCGGCAGGCGCACCGAGAGGATCGGGTTCGACGAGAACGCGACGCTCTTGCCGCCGTTCCGGCTGGTCGATTTTTTCATCGCACACCTCGCAGGCGGGCTGCGGAAGCGGTCGATGCCAAAGCATCAGACGCCGGCATCGGCGCGTCCTCGGCTTTCACTGCGCCCGGGTCGAGCGTCAGATATTGCGTGCGGCCGGTTGTCGCCGACTGCATCTTCAGGGACGTAGTAGCGATCTGCTCGATGCGCGACGTCTTGGACATCGCGCTCTGCTGGTATTGAAGCTGCGAGTAGTCCTGCTGCAGCTGTCGCTCCTGCGACTGCGCCCGCTGCAGCTGGATGAAGATCTGGCGTTGCTGATTGGTCGCGTTGACAACGGAAAGCGCGCAGCCCATCACGACGATCAGAAGGAAGATATTGAGGCGATTCATGGCGCGATACGCTCCGCAACGCGCATCACAGCCGAACGGGCACGCGGGTTCGCGACGACTTCGGCGTCACTGGCGAACACACGGCCGATGATCCTGAGCGGCGGGCTGGGCAGATCGACGGCACGAATCGGCAGGCGGCGGTCGACCGCAGGCGCGCTCGCGTGCGCCTGCATGAATCGTTTGACGATCCGGTCCTCGAGCGAATGAAAGCTGATGACCACCAGCCGCCCCCCTTGCTCCAGCAACGACAGCGCTGCGTCTAAAACGACTTGCAGCTCCGCAAGCTCTTGATTGACGTGAATCCGTATAGCCTGAAAGGTGCGGGTTGCCGGATCCTTGCCCTTCTCACGGGTTTTGACGACGTTAGCCACGATTTGGGCAAGCTCGCCCGTGCTGACGAGAGGCCCAAGACGGTCGGACTCTGCCCGGCGAGCAACAAGCGCCTTTGCAATCTGAAAAGCAAACCGTTCTTCCCCATAATCTCGTATCACCTCCGTCAGTTCCTGCACCGTGGCCCGCGCGAGCCAGTCAGCAGCAGACTCGCCGCGCGTCGGGTCCATCCGCATATCGAGCGGGCCTTCGGCGCGGAAACTGAAACCCCGCTCCGGATCGTCGATTTGCGGCGACGACACACCCAGATCCAGCAACACGCCCGATACCCGCCCTACCCCGCGCTCCGCGATCGCGTCACGCAGTGAAGCAAAACTCTCATGCACGATTTCGAAGCGCGGATCGGCGATCTGCTGTGCTGTGGCGATCGCAAGCGGGTCTTTGTCGAACGCGATCAGGCGCCCGCTTTCCCCCAGCCTGCTCAACACCAGACGGCTATGACCGCCGCGCCCGAACGTGCCGTCCACATAGACGCCGTCCGTGCGCGTGACGAGCGCATCGACCGCTTCTTCCAGCAGCACCGTGCGATGCTGCAGTTCGTTTCCCATCGCAGGTGCCATATATGTAAACCGCGATCAGAACGTGAAATTCTTCAACGCATCGGGCATGCCCTGCGCCATCGCCGCCTGTTCCCTGGCGGCGTAGGTTTGCGCATCCCATAACTCGAAGTGGCTGCCCATACCGAGAAGCATCACTTCTTTTTCCAGCATCGCTGCCATCCGCAACTCAGGTGAAACCAGCACGCGGCCCGCGCCATCGAGATCGACGTCCGACGCGTTGCCGAGGAAAATCCGGCGCCACCAGTGGGCGTCCATCGGCAGCGCGGCGATCTTCGCGCGGAAGACCTCCCATTCCGGGCGAGGAAAGAGCAACAGGCAGCCGTCCGGGTGCTTGGTGATCGTCACCCGGCCTTCTGCCTGTCCTTGCAGCGCATCCCGATAGCGGGACGGAACCGACATCCGTCCTTTCGCATCAAGTGTGAGCGCCGACGCCCCTTGGAACACTTCTGCTCTCCCACGCAAGATGATTGCTGCCGGACGTTGAACGACGCCCGCGCGATCTCGAAAATTTACCTGAAATGACCCGGTAAATCACACAAATGTACACTTTCTCACACTGTCTCCCACTTTAGAGGAACGCTAAACACGGGTCAAGGGAGAAACACGCTTTTTCGAGGAATTTTGTTTGCTAGAACAAGGACTTAGCGCGACTCCTTCACGTCGCATGTAAAACGGAAAATCGTTATAAATGAATGAGCTACTGCGACTTGTGAAGGTGATACGTGAAAAGTGCGGGGGAAAGGCGCAGCGCGTAAGCGAACAGAGAGGGAGAAACGCGGCAGATAATCCATGCTGATGCAGGACGGCGCCTTGCGCGCCGTCCCACCGGTACAACTATACGTAATACGCCGTCCGTGTCATGACCTTTGACGCAGCACGCATCAGCGCACGTACTGGAAACGGCAGATCGATACCACCGGCGTCCTTCGCTGCCTTGCCATGCGCCGCTTCATCAATGCGCATCTGCTCGACGATCGCGCGCGATTCACGATCGGCTTCCGGCAGCTTTTCCAGATGGCCGTCGAGATGATGCTCGACCTGCTTTTCGGTTTCGGCCATGAAGCCAAGGCTCACGCGATCGCCAAAACGGCCCGCTACGAGACCGAGTGCGAGCGCGCCTGCATACCAGAGGGGATTGAGCAGACTCGGACGCGAGTCGAGCGCCTCGAGACGACGCGACGTCCACGCGAGGTGATCTTCCTCTTCGCGGGCGGCGTGCTCGAACGCTTCCTTTAACGCGGGCGATCGGGTGGCCAGCTTCTGCGCCTGGTACAAGGCCTGGGCGCACACCTCACCAACGTGATTGACGCGCATCAGACCCGCGGCGTGCGCACGTTCCGCTGGCGACATTTCGACCGCTTGCGACGCGTCGGTTGCAACCGGTGGAAGTGGAACAGGGCGCGACATCCGTGACACCCCTGTCATCGAACGCAAACCCCGATCCAGCTCGGTAATCAGTTCATCAAGCGTCATCCAGGCCTCCCTCGATTTTCGGCGCTGCCCGATGTGCGTCAGGCTCCGTAAGGCTTTGTCTTTGCACGACAAAACATGCTTTTGCAGAATCCCCGCGAGCGGGAATAACCCATGATTTTAGCCCATGTTGCGTAAACGAAACAGGAGGTTACCGGGTGGTCGGCTTTTCCTTTGTGCGGGTAGGTCGTTTTGTTACATTACGTGCAACTTCTCGCGAAGTTACATTCAAGGCAGCAACGCATGACAAATATTCGCCTTGTAGAAAAGATTCGTAATTCCTTGGAGATCATTTCGATGAAAAAGTCGCTTCTCGCTCTGGCAGCATTGGGCACGTTTGCGGGCGTCGCTCATGCACAGAGCAGCGTGACCCTGTACGGCATTATTGACGAAGGCTTCAACTGGACGCAAAACTCGGGCGGCAGCCATCTGTACAACCTGACGAGCGGCGTTCTGCAAGGTAGCCGTTTCGGTCTGCGTGGTACGGAAGATCTGGGTGGCGGTCTGAAGGCTATCTTCGTTCTGGAAAACGGCTTCAACCTGAGCAACGGTGCACTGGGCCAGGCAAACAAGGGTTCGTCGCAAGGTCTGATGTTCGGCCGTCAGGCATATGTTGGCCTGTCGAGCCAGTTCGGTACCGTGACGCTCGGTCGCCAGTATGACTCAGTGGTCGACTACGTCGGTCCGCTCGAAGCAGGTGACCAGTGGGGCGGCTACATCGTTGCTCACCCGGGCGACCTGGACAACTTCAACAACGCATACCGCGTGAACAATGCAATCAAGTTCACGAGCGCGAACTACGCCGGCTTCACGTTCGGCGGCGTGTATAGCCTCGGCGGCATCGCTGGCGCCTACTCGCGCAACCAGCTCTTCTCGGTTGGCGCAGGCTACAACAACGGTCCGCTGGTGTTGGGCGTGGCTTACCTGAATGCACGTAATCCGAACAATGGCTTCTTCGGCGACAACGGCCAGAGCACGCCAGCAACGACGACGAACTTCATCTCGTCGCCGGTCTACTCGGGCTACGCTTCGGCTAACACGTATCAGGTCATCGGCGCGGGCGGTGCTTACACGTTCGGCGCAGCAACGATCGGTGCAACGTACTCGAACGTGCAGTTCCTGGGTCTGGGCAACGCGTCGTCGGGCCCGAACCCGGGTGGCTTCAAGAATTCCGCCAAGTTCAACAACGGCGAAATCAACTTCAAGTATCAGTTGACGCCGGCTCTGCTGGTTGGCGCGGCATTCGATTATACGGACGCCAGCAGCGTCGACCGCAACAACGGTACGAACACCGGTGGCGCGAAGTACTTCCAGTACGCGCTGGGCTCGGACTACTTCCTGTCGAAGCGTACCGACGTCTACATCGTCGGCGTGTATCAGAAGGCTTCGGGTACGGACTCGAACGGTGGTGCAGCAGTCGCCGCGATCAACAACCTGACCCCGTCGAAGAGCAATACCCAGGTAACGGCCCGCGTCGGTATCCGTCACAAGTTCTAATAAGTCGTAAACAAAGCTGTTTGCCTCAAAGGCGCCTTCGGGCGCCTTTTTTTACGCCCGCTGTTTTTGCTGTGTGCTGAAGTGCCGACTTCTGCAACGCCCCGCCCGCGGGCATCCGCTGATCTCACCGCAACAAAAAACGGCTCAACGGGCGTGAGCCTGTTAAGCCGTCAAGTTCTGCTTTGGCGCGTCGTTTTGGAGCAATCGTGGAGCGACCTATCGAGACGAGCCATCGCACACACTGACACGCCGCGACCGACACCTTTACCTCTCCGTTTCAAGCCCGCCCATCGCGCAGTTCACGTCGCAGAATCTTGCCGACATTGCTTTTTGGCAACTCCGTGCGGAATTCGATGATCTTCGGGCGCTTATATCCAGTCAGCTGTGTCTTGCAGAACGAGAACAGGTCTTCGTCAGTGAGCGCCGGATCTTTCTTCACGATGAACAGCTTGACCGCCTCGCCCGAACGCTCGTCCGGCATGCCAACCGCGGCGACCTCGAACACGCCCGGATGCCTGGCGACGACATCTTCGATCTCGTTCGGGTACACATTGAAGCCCGACACCAGAATCATGTCCTTCTTGCGGTCGACAATCTTCACGAAGCCCTTCTCGCTCATGACGCCGACGTCGCCGGATTTGAAGAAACCATCATCGGTCATCACCTTGGCCGTTTCGTCGGGCCGGTTCCAGTAGCCGGCCATCACCTGCGGCCCACGAATGCAGATTTCGCCGGGCTGGCCGAGCGGCACTTCGTTGCCTTCGTCGTCGCGGATGGACACTTCCGTCGACGGCAACGGCAAGCCGATCGTGCCGCTGTATTCGGTCACGGTCACGGGATTGCACGTGACACACGGGGAAGTTTCCGAGAGGCCATAACCTTCGACGATCGGCGTGTTCGTCTTCTCGTACCAGCGTTTCGCGACCGCCTCCTGAACAGCCATGCCGCCGCCGTTAGCGGTGATCAGTTTCGAGAAATCGAGGTGCGAGAAATCCGGATGATTCAGCAACGCGTTATACAGCGTGTTCACGGCCGGGATCGTCGTGATCGCGTAACCGCGCAGCGCCTTGATCATGCCGCCGATGTCGCGCGGATTTGGAATCAGCACGCCGAGGCCGCCGGTACGGATCGTCAGCAGCCCGCAGACCGTCAGCGCGAACACGTGATACAGCGGCAGCGCAACGACCGTGACGAACTGCTCGATTTCACCCCGGCCGTGACGCACCGGGTCCATCCACTCGTGCGATTGCAGGACATTTGCGACCAGATTCCGGTGCGTCAGCGTCGCGCCTTTCGCGACGCCGGTCGTGCCACCGGTGTACTGCAAAAAAGCGATATCGTTCGGGCCTTGCTGCACAGCCTGGAACGTCTGCCGGCCGCCTTCAGCGATTGCATCGTTGAAACGGACATGCCCAGGTAGACTCCACGGCGGCACCATCTTCTTCACACGACGCACGACGAAGTTGACGATCATGCCCTTTGCGCCCATCAGATCGCCCATCGCAGCCACAATCACATGCTTCACCGACGTATTGCCGACGACCGCCTGCAAGGTGTTCGCAAAGTTTTCGAGAATGATGATGGCTTCGGCGCCGCTGTCCTTGAGCTGATGCTCGAGTTCGCGTGGCGTGTACAACGGGTTCACGTTCACGACGACATAGCCCGCACGCAGGATCGCCGCGATGGCGACCGGATATTGCAGCACGTTCGGCATCATGATCGCGATGCGTGCGCCGCGCGCAATGCCCTTCGACTGAAACCACGCGCCGAGTTTGCGCGACAGTGCGTCGAGTTCGCCGTAGCTGATGGCCTTGCCCATGCAGACGAAGGCAGGTTTTGCCCGATGCTCGCGGAAGCTCTCTTCGAGCAGGTCGGCAACGGATGCGTACTGCGTCGGATCGATCTCAGCTGGAACGCCGGGCGGATATGATTTCAGCCAGATTTTGTCCATGCGGCGTCTCCTCCTTATATTTTCGAATGGTCGTGCTAAAACACGCATCGTAGCATGCGTGTCCCGGCGTTCTTCTCGAAAGAAACCCGGGTTAGACGTGACCCTCGAACCGCAGATCGACGTGCCGGTGACGCTTTCGGCGCTTCAGGGCGCCGTGCTCAGACGCGCTCGACTTCGACCAGACAGTCATAGAAGGTGGCCGAGCCACCGAGATCCGTCAGCGCCTGGCTCGTGACCTGATTGGCGTTGTGCCCGTCCGGAGCGAGCTTTTTCCACCAGATCGACAGGCCGACGACGAGACCCTCCCGTGCCCGCTCCGTCACGCGGGCGCGAGCCTGCATCGAGCCGCGGTCGTTGAAGATGCGCACCAGATCGCCATCGTTGACGCCGCGACCAAGTGCATCGGACGGGTGAATGTCGAGATGCGGCTCACCTTCGGTTGCACGAAGGCTTTCCACGTTCACAAACGTGCTGTTCAGGAAATTGCGCGACGGCGGCGAGATCATCGCCAGCGGAAAGCGCGCCGCGAGTTCGGGCGCGCCGTCGGCCGATTCGTACGGCGGCAAATAATCGGGCAACGGATCGAGCCCCTGCTGCGCGAGCCGCGCACTAAAGAACTCGCACTTGCCAGACGGGGTACGAAACGCACCATCGGCGAGCGGAGCATCCGGCAGATTCAGCTTCGCCCAGCCGGCCTTCTTGAGCGATTCCCAGTCGAAACCTTTGAGCGCAGCGTCGTTCCAGCGGAACGCCCCAGCCGCGACCGCTTCGTCGCTTTCGTAAAGCGCCGGTTCGTCGAGCGCCATTGCGCGTGCAATGCCGCGAAAGATGTCCGTGTTCGGACGCGCATCGCCGACGGGCGCGATTGCAGGCAGGTTGACCATCACGTGCGTGTGCCCGTATGACTTGTGGACGTCGAGGTGCTCGAGCTGGGTCGTGGCCGGCAGAAGCAGGTCGGCGTAATCGGCCGTATCGGTCTGAAAATGCTCGAGCACGATCGTGAACAGATCCTCGCGCGCGAAACCCGCAGCAACCTGCTCAGAATCCGGCGCGACCGCGACCGGATTCGAGTTATAGACGACGATCGCCTCGACTTTCGGGCCGAACACAGCGTCGCCCGGATGCGTGAGCGCGTCGCCGATCGCATTCATATTGATCACACGCGGCTGCTTTGCAGGCCAGCCGGGCATCAGATCCGGCCGCTCGAGCGCGTGCGAATCGACGGGCGTCCAGCCCGACGACGACAGCAGCAATCCACCCGCGCGATCACGCCACGCGCCGGTCAGCGACGGCAGACAGGCGATCGCGCGCACCGCGTTGCCGCCGCCGCGCACCCGCTGCATACCGTAGTTGAGACGGATCGCCGTCTTTTTTGTGCGCCCGTAAAGACGCGCCAACTCGACAACGACCTGCTCATCGATACCGCAGATCTGTGCGGCGCGCGCCGGCGGATACGTCATGGCGCGTTCCGCCAACTCATCGAAACCGAGTGTATGAGCGTCGATATAATCGCGGTCCAGCAGGTTTTCGCTGATCAGCACGTGGATCATGCCGAGAGCCAAAGCCGCGTCGGTGCCGGGCTTCAGCGCAATGTGCTGATGACACTTTTCCGCGGTGAGCGACCGGTAAGGGTCGATCGCGACGAGGCGAGCGCCGCGGCGCTTCGCTTCCTGCGCGCGAGTCCAGAAATGAAGATTCGACGCGATCGGATTCGAGCCCCAGATCAGAATCAGCTCGCTCTCTTCGAAGAATTCCGTGAGCATGCCGACGCTCGCGCCGTACGTATATTTGAGTCCCGCTGCACCGGCCGCCGCGCAGATCGTACGGTCGAGTTGCGACGCACCCAGTTTGTAGAAAAATCGCTGCGCAATGCTGTCGCCCTGCACAAGTCCCATCGTGCCAGCGTAGCTGTACGGAACGATCGCCTCGGGTGCCCGTTGCGCGATTTCCGACAGGCGCGTAGCCGCCAGCTGGAAGGCTTCGTCCCAGCTGATCGGCTCGAACCGCCCTTCCCCCTTCTTTCCGGCGCGTTTCATCGGCGTCGTCAGCCGCTTCGGATGATGCACGCGTTCCGCGTAACGACTCACCTTTGTACACAGCACGCCCTGCGTCGGCGGATGGTCAGGATCGCCCGTCACCTTGACCGCCCTGCCATTCTCGACGGTCACGCGCATCGCGCAGGTATCCGGGCAGTCGTGCGGGCAAACTGCACGGGCAAATGCGGCGGGAGCGTTCATGGAGGATCCGTGGAAGAGAGGTGCAATGCGGGCAACACGTAATTTTATTACGTCCGGCGCGCGCCGGCCGTGCCGTTCCGCCAAAAAGGCTGTTCGGCGTAGAATGATCTGTCCCGGGCTCGAGCGAAGAGCCTCGAGCGACACGCAGCCAATGACGCACAAACGACCATGAAACTCATCCCGGAAATCCAGGCCGCTAGCGGCGAAATTCGAACGCTTCGACGAACGATCCACGCCCACCCTGAGTTGCGCTACGAGGAAACCCAGACGGCCGATCTCGTGGCGAAGAGTCTCACCGATTGGGGCATCGAAGTGCATCGGGGGTTGGGCAAAACGGGTGTGGTCGGCGTGTTAAAGCGTGGTAATGGCTCGCGATCGATCGGTCTGCGTGCCGATATGGATGCACTTCCAGTGCATGAACTCAATACGTTTGAGCACCGGTCGCGCAACGACGGGAAGATGCATGCGTGTGGTCACGATGGCCACACCGCCATGTTGCTGGGCGCGGCCCGGCACCTGGCGAAGCACGGTGAGTTCGACGGAACGATCGCGTTCATTTTTCAGCCCGCCGAGGAAGGCGGCGCCGGCGCGCAGGCAATGATCGACGACGGGTTGTTCACCCGGTTTCCCGTCGATGCCGTGTTCGGTATCCATAACTGGCCGGGGATGCCGGCTGGACACTTCGGCGTGACCGAAGGCCCGATCATGGCGTCGAGCAATGAATTTCGCATTGAAATCAAGGGCGTAGGGTCACACGCGGCGCTCCCGCACAATGGGCGCGATCCGGTATTCACTGCCGTCCAGATTGCCAATGGGCTGCAGGGCATCATCACGCGGAACAAAAAGCCGCTCGACACGGCAGTGCTATCGATCACGCAGATCCATGCTGGCGATGCGGTCAATGTGGTACCCGACGTCGCCTGGATTGGCGGTACGGTTCGCACTTTTACGGCCGGGACACTCGACCTGATCGAGACGCGACTGCGCAAAATAGCAGAGAGTACGGCAGAGGCTTACGACTGCACGGTCGACATCACGTTCCACCGAAACTACCCCCCAACGATCAACAGCGCCGAGGAAACGCGATTCGCAGCCGATGTGATGAGAGAGGTCGTTGGCACGGAAAACGTGGACGACTCTGTCGAACCCACTATGGGTGCCGAAGACTTTTCGTTCATGTTACTGACGAAGCCAGGATGCTACGCATTTTTGGGCAATGGCGACGGAGGCCATCGCGAAGCGGGCCACGGGGCTGGTCCGTGCATGCTGCACAACGCGAGCTACGATTTTAACGACGACCTGCTGCCGGTAGGCGCGACGTACTGGGTGCGACTGGCGCTGCGATATCTGTCTCGGTGAGGTACGCGCGGCCGCATGCGGGTGCACTCGGCCGCTGCGTCTTTAACATGCCCCGGACCGTGTGACGCGAATGATATGTCGACGCCTGTTGCTGGCCGCGGATCCGGGAGGCAGATGCCGTTTCTAACTACGGCACGAATCGGACTGAAAGTGTAGGCGGTTGGTGTGGGTGCACGCCCGCGGATCCAGGGCGTGAGACTGACAACGGACCAGTAGTTTCGAGGGCGGTAAACGCAGAAACCCCACCTTTGTGGGGTGGGGTTTCTGTTGCTGCTGGGGAGCCTGACGATTACCTACTTTCACACGGGCAATCCGCACT